>JBBQFG010000051.1:0-23605 GCA_038321765.1 Elainellales cyanobacterium | reverse complement strand
TGTCATCGGTGACAGATTAGTGTCGCCGATGACTAGTCAATGCCATCGAAACAAGCTAGTGTCGCTTAGTGTCGTTGAACTCCTAGTGACGAATTAATATCGCTTAGGTAATGTCAACGTAGTATTCTCTTGATTGTGAGTTGCAATCCAACCGATCCGTAGACCAGCTAGGCCATAGGTCTTTGACATTACCCCTAAAGAAATTGCATTCTCATATAGGTCGTAAGCCGCTAGCAATGTATCTTCATCTCGATATTCCAGCAGTCGGTAGACTTCATCAGAGAACAAAAGCAGATTATGCTGTCTACAGATGGCAACTAACTCCTCTAGCTTGGCTCGGCTCATCACATAGCCAGTTGGATTATGAGGACAATTAATGGCGATCGCCTTTGTATTGGGTTGAATTGCCCCCCGAAGCCAATTTAGATCTAACTCCCAGTTATCAGCTTCACGACTCATCCACCAATCGACTTCACAACCAATAGATTGAGCAATTTAGCTATGAGACTGATAGCAAGGGAAATGGACAATTATGTGATCTTCAGGTTGCAGCGCAATGTTCATAAAGATGAATATTGCTTCTTCTGCACCTACATGAACTAAAATATCTTCGCTCCCGATTGTTTGATAAGTTTGTGCGACTACCTGCCGTAGTTCAGGGATGCCTTTCGTTTCTGTATAGCCCAACCAAGTTTGATGAAATTTCTGTGCTGCATCTGACTCTAGATTTAGCAACTCTTCGATTGTCATTGCTTCACAATCAGAAGAAGAAAGTAGATAGGGTGCTGTGAATTCGTATTTGGCAAAGAATCGTTCAAGTTTAAACGCAGGTAATTTCATAACAATTCAAGCTACTCAGCAACCTAGACCAATTTCACTCTGAATACTAACAGAGAAATGGCTTAAAGAACCTTGCTGTACCGCCTAACGTTCCCGTTTAGCGGACGCGGACAGTTTTGCAACTCAACGATAACTTATATTCGTTCCGCTGCAACGGACTTTCTAGGCGTTGCTGACTGTTGCTGAAGTAGACAATTCATATCCTCAAAAGATATGGATTGATTAGACATCTCCACAAGTAACTGGGACGCTAGGATCACAAACCTATCAGATTTAGATAACTTAATTCCACCGGATTCAAACACTTTTTCCAGCTTCTCAGCTCTTGTTCTTGATGCAATAATGTCTCCATAAGAGTTTGAGTTTTCTTCGCTTTTACGACATACTAGAATTGCATCAAGACTAATAGGCTCTGCTACAGAGGTCTTTGGACTTGCTACTTTTAGCTCCGCATAAACTGGATGTGCCGCCACTATTTTAAATCCTGAAGCATGAACGGCTTCGTAAATTGCAGCCCATCCCTCAGAACGTGAATGGTGAAAACTAAAGATGAGTAGTCCATCATGCCTTAAAGTTCTATAGCACTCAGCAAACACTCGACTTAGCTGTTGTGCAAAGATGCGTGGATCATTATGTTGGACTTCACCGAAATGCGAGGAGTCATCGCATCTAAAAAATGAGTACCGTTCTTTTAGAACGGGTGAGAGCCAAGCGAAGAAGAAGTCACTCAATTCACTGTAGTGAATAAAATCAAAATAGGGTGGGTCAGTAATGACAACATCAACCACTTCATTAGGAATCGGAAGATTATCGCTACTTGCGTTAAGGACAAGTGCTGCCTGATCTTTCTGAGAAAATGCTTCCCATGATTCGACTAAAGAGACATTGATTGCTTCGCTGGCTGTAATCCTATTACTACCAAGGCTATTTCCGAATAGATCTGTTTCTATAGAGATTTCAAAAGGATCATTGAGATAACGTTTTGCCGGAATCAATCGAGATTCAAAAAGTGTTGCAAAGGTTCCGCTGCTTTTATCTGTTCCCCAAACAGAGTTTTCAAGAGGTGTACGCTCTGGTTTCAAAATGTGGTGCGAAAACATATGTCTTACAGCGCCCGTTCCTTCACCCTTGAAACTACAAAATAGGTTATTGAATTCTAAAGCACTCGAAAACAAACAGATAAATTGTTCTTGAACCGCTTTGTTCTCAATATTGAGAATCGCACGCAGAAGCAAGCCAAGGCACAAAAGCTGACGAGCATTAAAGAAATCTCGCCATTGAAAATAATTGTATCCTCTAGCTTGATCGGTATTGTGACCAGAACGGACAGGCATTGTTGGAATGGGTAGGTCTTCTAAAGCTAACTGTTTAATTGCATCACGATAAAGTGCTAAGTCTTCATCCTTCACTGGTAGATATACCTTCTCACCATTGGAACGTAAGGTGAGCATTGCATACATACGATGTTCTGGTGGATTATTCTGCGCCTGAATCAGGTCTTTGATCTTATGGCGCTCGCCCGATCTCGATTTTACATACTGTCCTTTAGCATTACCCTCTTGAGGATTAAACTCAGTTTGGCAGTGAGGGCATGAAATATGAGTTGCGTCAAAACGATCTTCAATGATGTTCCAACAGTTAGGACAGATGATTTGGGCCTTTGGTTTCTTTTTCGGATAGGCATTCTTAGCAAAGACATAATTTGAAAACAAAGGGATGGATTCCCCTTTTGGCGTAGTAGCAGTTTTCACCCAGAAATAATACAAAACAGGAATCCATTCATCTGTTTCTGGATCACGAGTCTGGTAATAATGTTGGATTTCCTTTGCGACATCCTGCTCTAGTTGAACGAAAGTTGACCTTAGCTCACACTCGTTGACGCTCGTCAAAGCTTGTCGAACCAAAAAAGTGCTGACTGGGTTAATATCGCAACCGATCACTTTGCAACCCAGTTTCAGTGATTCACCAAGCGTAGTACCACTACCCATGAATGGGTCAAAAACAACTTTTCCTCGAAAATCTTGTTGTATATAGAAATCTCTCCACGTATGGAATTTTTCTGGAGCAAGAGCAGCTAGCGTAATTGCCCGAAAAACTGACCCTAGCCGCTTCGCCCACCATTTATGAATGTGGTAGATCGGACGATTAATCTCTTTTCGCCAGCTTTCTTTCTCTGCAAGTTGGCTTACTTCGAGAACTGGAAAGTCAGATTCAATTGCTTTTTTATCAAAAGTTTTCGATTTTCGTCGTTCAACTGCCTTCATTCTTCGTCCTCGCCCTGATCACTTAATCCGACAGGGGCGGTCAACATGGATACAGACTTTGTTGTCTGACCAGTCAACCGATAGGCTTTAAAGCAATGAGCAGTGCCAGCCGTTGGGTTAGGCACTTTGTCAGCGCTAAGCTCATTAATACGCAAGTCAAACTTATAGCCAACAACAAGCTCACTTGTTTCAACTCGAACCAACTGACCTACTTCCTGAAAACGCCCATCGATTTCCGTGTGTTCGGGCAGAATTAAGGTCATCAGTCCTGTTGTGCCTTCTGTTAGTGCAAAGGGAGTCGGAGCAACATACATTTTTCGATCTCGAATCATGATGTCGCCGTAGCTTCCAAATCCTTTCACGTTCCTGTTCTTATGCACATACTCACGATCTGCATTGAGAAAGTCACCATGACAGATCACCAAGTCGATGACTGGATAACAGCGACGGCCTCCAATTTGAGTAGAATATTGCGAGAGATCGGCAGGATAACGACCAAACACATAAAAAACTTGTCTGCCATTATGGAACCCAGAGGGAACTTGGCTGTTGCAGTCATAATCTCGTTCACGCCCCGGCCACGCTAAACCTTTGACTTCAAAACCATCAGCAGAATTTACCATCCGAAAATCAGGGTAGGTATTTCGGCCTGATGCTTCAAAAAACAAATTCAGCGACCCCAGTCGCTTTTGAAACCAGTTCTGAAAATGAAACTCTTTATCCTTTGCACTGACTGACTCAATTAGCTCTCCCTGTTGGATGGCTTCAACGCATTTTTGAAAAACATCAAGTGCTACGGACATACTCATTATTCAAACTGGCTCAAGTACTGGTTTGTCAAAAGCCTGAGCAGATTTTACCTATTAATTTTACTCTAATTCCCGGAACCTAACGCTTAAGAGAAATTTACGGATGTACGCTTAACAATTTATTAGGCTGACAAGTTCGGACTAACTACACCATTTGAGCTTTTTATCCAGATGCGGTCGGAGCTAAGGGGCGATCGCGGTAGTGAAGCCGAATAATTTTTGAATGATAGCCCTTTTTTAACAATAGCCACGCCAATTTCAGGATATTTTCATAATTCTTTGCAGAGAAGGTGAGGTAGCATTTGTTACAAAGATTGTCGGCAATCCGATCCGGATGCCTTCTCAACCCAAGCTCTTTGACCAAACTCGTGATGTCATGCGCCGTAGGCATTCAAAAACGAGTGGGTCTTGCGCCACAGTTTCGCCACTCACCTGCTCGAAATCGGTTATGACATCCGTACCATCCAAGAACTGTTGGGTCATATAAGGTGTTAAAACGACGACGATCTACACTCATGTCCTCAATCGAGGTGGCCGAGGCGATCGCACCAAAATCCTCATTACTTCATGGGGTTGAGCGGGATGATGAGTTGCGAGTTGGATCGGGCGTTGGCTTGCCTGTGCTGAGCACATATTGCTAGCCTTCAAAGGCTTGCTTTCACCTAGTGGAGGTTGGCGATCGCCTCACCTATAACGGAACGAATACTCTGCTTCGCAACACAGCAAGATAACGGCTAGATTGGGTCACCGCAAATAATCGTACCCCCAGACAACCTCTCGACAGTCGGCTCAACCACAGGGTTAGACAGCGCCGCCACTGCTACCCAACTTTCTGTTTAGGATTTCTTCCATTTCTCTCAGATCCTCGTCAGTCCGAGGGAATGGATAGGTTGGACTATTGGGATTCCCCATTCTGATCAAAGCCTCGATCGCCTCGTCGTCATCCCGATGAGTCAAGATGTATGCTCTCAGCTCTTGGCAAGTCATTCGGCTAAAGTCAGGTTTCGTCATCATTAAACTTCCATCGACCATCGGAAAAAACCAAAATTTCCAGGCTCTCAGTCACACCAGCAAGTATGAACACAGTCTTGGTGGTCGGACTATATCGGAATCCATAAACTAGGTTGATACCCGTCTGATAGCATTTGGCAGACTCTGATACAGGCAAGAGCCTGTTCTGCGGTGGGCATACGCTATGACTCACATGATAGCGAGTATCACCATACCGTAAAGTCTAAAAGTTCCAAACGGCGATCGCCCCCAATTTGAGTAAGATTTCACTGTTGAATCCGCAATCACTAGGAATTCAACCGATAAGCCAGTGCCACCCATTCATTGAGGCGATCGCTCCCTACAGGTTCAAACCCAGCGGCTATAAAGGCAGCGGCTACGTCTGCTTCGTATTCAGCGGTAAAACCAGCGGCAATCAGCATCCCGCCTGTTTCACTTTCGGCGGTGCGTTGATGACGTAGCGCCCGCCGAAAGTCTGGAGCCAGTGCAATGTGAACCCGTGCCAAGATGTTAGCGGCAATCAGGTCAAAGCTAGCAGCGGGTTGAATCGTCGGCACGTCCTTTAGTGCTGAGCCACTCATCCAGTGACCCATCTGACTGCCGCTGCCCAGACTGCCTGCCATTACCGTTACCTGCTGCGCCACCCCGTTTTGCTGCACGGCAGCTTGCGTGGCTTGCACGGCGATCGCGTCGTTATCGATCGCGAGCACCTGTGCCCCCAGCTTGGCGATCGCCACACTTAAAATGCCCGATCCGCAGCCCAAGTCGAGTGTGTTCATGGTGGGTTGAACGTATTGTTCTAACAGCCGTAAGCTCAGCACCGTAGCGGGATGCAGCCCACTGCCAAAGGCCAGAGAGGGCGGCAGGGTTAGTAGAATATCGTCTGTCGATTGGGGAAATGCAGGCGTGTTGGGCGATCCGTGCTCTGCACAGGCAAGCCAAACCACAAACCGCTGCCCAATCCGGTGAGCGGTCGGACTCAGAGCATCGGGGAAAGATGGCTTTTCATCCAGCACTGCCGTTTGCAACTCGGACGTCAATCCGGTGCGATGCAGGGGCGAGAGCTGACGGGCAATGTCGTCTATGTGCGATCGCGCTTGGGCATCGTATGCAACATAGAGGTAGATTGTGAATGCCCAGGAGGTAGTGCTGTCGTCGGCAGGGGAGCGATCGAGACTGGCGCAATTCGCTTCATCCGCTGCAACATAGGGGGTGAGATGAATTGTACTCGTGTAGGGGATGGCTGAGAGGAGCGATCGCACCCAATCCACTGCTTCGGCGGTGGCAGCGAAGCTGAGTTCTACCCAGGGAGCTGTTTGATCTGTAACGCTGGTCGGCATAGTTTCTCCAAAACATATTTCCTCCAAATAAGAGCGTAGCTCTCTACAAAAAATAGAGGATGTCTAACCATTCAGATCTGCGGTAAGTAGGTGGGCTTAAGATAAGTATAAAATCCTAAAACCCTGCGCCGCCCGCGCAGCGGGCGGCGCAGGGTTTTAGGATTTGGTTTTTATTTAGGTTGAACTACTTAATCCTAAACTTGTAGTGATTTTTTGAAGCGTGGGCTTAGCTCGCCCTTCAAAAAATCACTGCATAAAATACCACTACCCAGATCGGCAACATTGGCGTTCAACGTTAAACTAGGCTACGGATAGCTATAGTGAAACTCATGGCGCTTTTTACGCTGCGATCGCTCGCAAAAGACTTCGGTATTAAAGAACTCCTGCGCGATGCTAGCTTTAGCTTAGACGAGGGCGATAAGGTGGGGCTGATTGGCACCAATGGCTCTGGCAAATCGACCTTGCTAAAAATGATTGCGGGGTTAGAATCCATCGACAGTGGCGAACTGTGGGTTAACTCCAGCGCCAAGATTGTCTATCTGCCACAGCAGCCCGACTTGGACGACGATCGCACCGTGTTGGAGCAAGTATTTGCCGACAGTGGTGAACAAATGGCGCTGGTGCGAGAGTATGAAGAAGTCTCTGACAAGCTGTCGCACGTCCACGCTGGTACTGACCCCAGTGATACCGACACGCTGATGTCGCGGCTGTCTAGCCTGTCAGAGCGGATGGAAATGGAGGGCGCGTGGGAGCTAGAAACCAACGCCAAGGTGATTCTTACCAAGTTGGGCATTGAAGATTTGGATGCCAAAATTGGCGGCCTGTCTGGCGGCTACCGCAAACGCATTGCCCTGGCAACGGCGCTGCTGTCAAACCCCGATGTGCTGCTGATGGACGAGCCGACAAACCATCTGGATGCCCTGTCGGTAGAATGGTTGCAGAGCTATCTCAACCGCTACCGGGGGGCGCTGCTGCTGATTACCCACGATCGCTACTTCCTCGATCGCGTCACCAATCGCATTTTGGAAATTGACCGGGGTGACTTGTACGCCTACAGCGGCAACTACGCCTATTATCTGGAGAAAAAGGCCGAAGCGGAAGACGTTGCTACCAGCAGCCAGCGTAAGCATTCCGGCGTGCTGCGGCGCGAGTTGGAATGGCTAAAGCGCGGGCCTAAAGCTCGCAGCACCAAGCAAAAAGCCCGGATTGACCGCATCCGCGATATGCAGTCTCAGGAATTTAAAACGACCAATGGCAAGGTCGAAATTTCTACCGTGGGGCGGCGCATTGGCAAAAAGGTGATCGAACTGACGGAAGTTTGTAAAGCCTATGGCGATCGCACCTTAATTAAGGACTTCACCTACAATTTCAACCCCGAAGACCGCATCGGCATCATTGGCAGCAACGGCGCAGGCAAATCCACCCTGATGGATATTATGACGGGGCGCATCCAGCCTGATTCTGGCACCGTCGAAATTGGCTCCACTATCCACATTGGCTACTTCGACCAGCACTCCGACGATGTGGAGATGAACGACGACCTGCGCGTGATCGACTACCTCAAAAGCGTGGCGGAACTGGTCAAAACCTCAGACGGCAGCATTATCACCGCCTCCCAAATGCTGGAGCGGTTTCTGTTTCCACCGAATCAGCAATATTCCCCGATCGCCAAACTCTCTGGTGGCGAAAAGCGGCGGCTGTTTCTGCTGCGCGTGCTGATGAGTGCACCCAACGTGCTGATTTTAGACGAGCCAACCAACGATTTGGACGTGCAAACGCTAGCGGTACTAGAAGATTATCTGGAAGATTTTAACGGCTGTGTGGTTGTCGTGTCTCACGACCGCTACTTCCTCGATCGCACCATTGATATGGTATTTGCCTTTGAACCGGGCGGCACGCTGCGGCAGTATCCGGGCAACTATTCGGTGTATCTGGATTGCAAAAAAGATGAGGAGTCAGGCGTTAAGGATGCAGCAGTTAAAGATACAGCAGTTAAAAATCAGTCTACTGTAAAGCAACAGGTCGTAAAGGTTCCACCGCCAACGGATGAGGCCATACCTGTCGCCAAAAAAACCCGCAAGCTGTCCTTTAAAGAAAAACGCGAATATGAAACGCTCAATGCTAAGATTCCGCAGCTAGAAACTGAAAAGGCAGAATTGGAAAAAATTCTCTATGGCAGTTCGTCGGGTGGCGTGGGTGAAGTACAGAAACTATCGGCACGGTTGGCAGAAGTGAGTCAGTCTATTGAGACGGCGACCGAGCGCTGGCTAGAATTGGCAGAACGGGCAGAACGGGCAGAGTAAGCAGAAAAACCCGATCTAGAACGGTACGGGAGGCACGTCGCTCCTATCAGCTTGGTAGCCGAGTCAAGATAGCTCTGACTAAGTAGGTGGGCGTAATTAAACATAAAACCCTAAAAGTCTGCGCCGCCCGCGCAGCGGGCGGCGCAGACTTTTAGAATCTGGTTTTTATTTAGGTTGAACTACTTACTAGGCTGAAGCTATTGTTGTGGCGTGCTTCGAGCACCACAACAACATCCTTGTCCTTAACCTCGCTCGCTATGGCTATAGTTACAACTTTAGGTGGGCGATTTTCTATAGGATGTGAGGCAGCATCAAAAATAGCCGTCAAAACTATCTGTTTTTCGTAGGAACCATCCCATGAACGCGCCCGCAAACCGCTCTAGTGCCGGAAAGGTACTGGCGATCGCCACTCCCATCGCCATTTTGGCAACCTTGGCGTTTAATACGCTGTCTAATATTGCGCCTCCCAACGGCATTAATATCGGCCAGTTGTCCAACACATTGCTGCGCGGAGTGCTGATCACACCCGCTAACTATGCCTTTGCGATCTGGGGATTGATCTATGTGGGGCTGATCGCCTACGGCATTTATCAGTTTCGTCCGGCTCAGCAGGGCGACGCAACCATTCAGCAAGTGGATGGATGGCTGATTGTAGCCTGCATAGCTCAGATTGCCTGGGTACATTTATTTACGGTGCAGCAGTTTTGGCCATCTGTTATCGCCATGTTGGTGATCCTGGGATCGTTGGTGCAGGCATATTTGCAGCTAGGCATTGGCAAAGAGCGGGTAGGGCGCGATCGCCGCTGGATGGCGCATATTCCCTTTAGCGTGTATCTGGGTTGGATCTCGGTAGCAACGGTGGTCAACGTGGCTTCTGCACTCTACATTTCGCAGTGGGACGGCTGGGGGTTGAGTGCAGACAGTTGGACTGTTGTGATGATTGTGGTGGCAACGGCGATCGCCCTAACAGTGGTGATGCAACGGGCAGATGTGGCGTTTACGCTGGTGTTTATTTGGGCGTATGTGGCGATCGCCATTCGACAAGCTCAAGTTCCTAGCATTTGGATGACAGCGGTAGGCGGGATCATTGTTTTAGCTATTGCGTTAATTGCCCGTCGGCTTAAACGAAATTAGAAAACGTTCAAAACACTCGCTAATAAGCATTTCGTAGGACTCAAGTCCATTAAGTAGTTCAACCTAAATAAAAACCAAATTCTAAAACCCTGCGCCGCCCGCACAGCGGGCGGCGCAGGGTTTTAGAATCTTATATTTAATTAAGCCCACCTACTTATAGCCATAGTCATAAAGCTTAGGACATGCCAGCGTCATTCCCGTGCAGGCGGGAATCCACCCCCGCACCTATCGAGCAGATGGATTCCCGCCTGCGCGGGAATGACGGGGAGGCGTCCTATTGATCATGGCTACCGCTATACGTCGAAAGCTAAGTAAGTTGAATGATGTTGCAAGATGCTTCGGTCGCAGCATCATTCAGCCTATAATGAACATGTTTGAAGGGGAGTAGCTGCTGGCACTGCGCCAGTTTGCCCGAATCAACATACTGGGGATGACCCTGGTTCGGGTGCTGAGAATGTGACGATGCGTCACATTCCCATTTAGCGAGACCTTCACTGAGTCCACAGGTTTGTGGACTTGGTGGAGCGTGTTCGCACCCATCGAGTCCACTCAGACCGCCACGCAATTCTGAGAGGAGATGGGACATGTTTGAGGCATTTGTAGCAGGGCTGCTGCTCATTACAATTTCGGAACTGGGCGATAAAACGTTTTTTATTGCAGTAATTTTAGCAACGCGACAGCGGCGATCGCTGGTCTTTATCGGCGTAGTCAGTGCCTTAGCGGTAATGACTGTCATTTCTGTGCTGATGGGGCAGGTTGCAACCTTGTTGCCGCCGCACTACATTCGTTACGCTGAAATCGGATTATTTCTAGCCTTTGGCTTTAACCTGCTAATTCAAGGGTGCCGCATGTCAAATGCATCGTGCGATCGCGTGTGCGAAGAAGCCGGAGAAGCCATTGCTCAAGCTGAAGGCCACATGGCAAAGCAGCCTACCAACCTCGCCGTTATTTTGCAAACCTTTGGGCTAACGTTCTTAGCAGAGTGGGGCGATCGCACCCAAATTGCCACCATCGGTTTAGCAGCGTCTAAGAATGCAATCGGGGTAACGCTGGGGGCAGTTTTGGGTCATGCCATCTGTGCCGCGATCGCCGTTGTGGGCGGCAAACTAATCGCCGGACGCATCTCCGAAAAAGTGCTCACCTTAATGGGTGGCGCACTGTTTTTGATCTTTGCACTGCTGGCGATCGTCAATCTCGGCGGCGAACCGGGCATTGCTCAAATGGACGCTTAGAGACAACAAACCCCCGACTTATAAGAAAAAGTCGGGGGTCTCAGGGCACGAGTTACAGTCGTGTAGCCTATCTATGCAGCAGATAGACCGTAGGCCGACATCCGCATGATGTCGCGGGTGGTAAAGCCAATGTTGCTCAAGGCTTCGCCATAGCTGATCATGAAGTCTTCCACAAGGGCTTCTTTCTCCATGCCTAACTCACTAGCATCACCTTCTACCTGATTTAGCATCCGCCATACTAGGGGGAGGTTCTGCTTGTTAGCAACTTCCAATTCATCTTTCGATGTTTCAAAGTTGGCCTTGAGCCACTCTTCACCAAAGTTAAGGTGCATGTATTCATCTTTCACCACGCCTTCGGTAATTTTGCGCGCAAAGTCATCCGCTACAGGGATATAGATGTTGTAAGCGGCGATCGCAAAACACTCAATAATCAACGACTGAATTAACAAACAGGTCACGATTCGGCCATCAGCCGCTGCATCCTGAAAGTTTGTGTGCAAGCTGGCAAAAAATTCTTTTGCAAACGGCATGTCTGGCGTTACGGCCAAATTTTTGCCGCAGGCTTGGAAACCTTTTTTGTGACGGTTTTCCATTTTTGACAAGCTTAACAGTTGCTCCTTTTGGTCAGGGATCAACTCTGCCAGCCGCTGATAGTTATCAAACGCCTCTTCCTCGCCTTCAATGACTATGGCATTGATCCGGCTATAAGCATCTTTGTAAACGTCACTCTGGAAGTCGAGTTCTTGGGTAAGCTCTAGCTGCGGCATAATGTGGTCGGTCTCCTGGCTAATGCATCAATGTTTACAATCCGAAACCGTCAGTGTCGGGTTCAGGATTATTTACATCCAAAATATCGTCAATCTCTACTCTACTGTCTTAAACCCAGAAGTTGCCAAATTCTGATCTCTGAAAATACATCCAGCTTTGCTTTACTCTACCCGTAGACCCATGGGCGCTAAGGAGAGATCGAGTGTCCTTAATGTACTTCTAGAGCCTGAGTAACTCTAGAGCCTGATAGAGCCTTGATTCAGATTTCCAATTATTCGGCGATCGCACTCCATTAAGCGACGTATAGCTTCAGCCAGTCATCTTAGGACAAGGGGCTTAAGCCCCTTGTTGGGTGACGTGCTAACCTGCGTCCTAACGTTTGTGGCGACGGCTATAAATAGGTGAGCTAGGTCTTAAACCCTGTGACGACTTCTAGAAGGGCGGCATAGGGTTTAAGATTTAGATTTTATTGCGTTGAATTTTATTTTGGCCATATCACTTAGCTAACGTGTTGAATTACTCAATCTTCATCAACTTGACAAGAAACGGTGAGTCTTAATTGCCTTACAGCAGTTGAGATAATCAGTGCTGTATCAAGGTTTAAAGGAGAACTCTATCCAACTCCACAAATTAGAGACATGTAGGGTAGAGCTGGACTATATTCGGAACAGATTAGTATTCGGAACAGATTAGATAACTCGACTTTAAAATAAGGCGACACTCATGCGGAGAGCAGATCGAAGTAATAACTCTAACGATAACGAGACTCATTACCCCCGAAGTCGACAAGGAGAACCTGCCTCTGCTCATGAACTCAAAAGTCTGCTAACAACTGCGCGAGTACAGCGAGATGAGTGGCAGCAGCGATCGCAAGAGAAACAGGCACAGGCTGAACAAAATCATATCCTGTACTTAGAAGCGCACCAAAAGCATCAGAGCGCCCTAACGCTTTACCAAGAGGTTCAGACACAGGCACAATCATACCTAACCCTCTACGACACCGAAAAATCTAGAAATACGGATCTGTGGGTTAAGCATGAAGAAGTTCAAACGCAAGCGCAGTCGTATTTAACGCTACATAACACTGAAACAACTAAAAACGCTGAGCTACTAGTTCAATATGAGGAGGCTCAAACGCAACGAGAACACTACCTTACCTTGTATAACGAAACTCAGACCGAGCTTAAGCTCGAACGACGATCGAAGGCTGGAATCAAGAGTTGGGAAACTCGCCGCAAGCGTGAAAACGAACGATTGAAGCAAGAGATTGCCGAAATGACCCTTGTGTTACGCGACTCCTTGGCAGGCAAAGACGATGCTGTGAACAATCTTTATGCCCTAGCAGATCGCATGGATCGGATTCAGCAGCTTGTTGAATCTGTTGAAGAAGAACCCACCAATAGCCCCATTGGTTTAATCCAAAAATTCAAACGTGTTTGGCAGGTGATTAAAGAAATTTTAGAAGAGTAATCCATCACCCCAATGAGTAAGCATTCCGCTCCCATAACCCCGGCAGCACGTAAAGGAACCTTGGGCGATCGCATTCGCACTATTGCTGATCAGCTCAACCAAGAGAGCGCTGTGCAAATTAAAGCAACATCTCGCATCTTAGGAGCGGCTGCCAAAATTTCAGAAAATCACGATCGGCTGCTTGATGAAGTGGTTGAGATGGTTGAGGAAGACCTTGACCAACAGGTTCAAATGCTTCCTGCTGAACCCCATGTCAAAGCTCATACAGTCGAAAAGCTCAAGCAGCGCTTCAAGACACTCAACAGTGCCAAAGCCTACTTTAATCTAAAGGCATCAGGTTGGGCAGCCCTCGCTGCCAAGCTCAACAATCGAGCTGATGACTCAGCGTCTCCTACTGTTAATGACGCTCATGACGCAAAAGATTCTATTCTCTACCGACTCGAAGCCATCGAACATGAAATTAGATCAATGCGAATTGATCTAGCTCAGGCTCTAAAGTTTCTAGACATTCTTTTGAAGAAATTGTAGAGACGTCTAATCAAATCTTTAAAAGTGCTACTCAGCACCACTTTCAAAGATTTGATTTTGGATTTTATTTAACTCACGCTACAAGCCATCAAACGGCACAGGTGGTAGCGAGAACTCTGCTCTAGCAGTTTTACTTTTGCAACGCACTGAGCGACAGTGTGTTGACCCAGCGCTGACGGTATACCTCATAGAGCGCCATTCCAGCCGCCACAGATGCGTTCAGGCTAGACGTAGCACCGCGTAATGGAATTGAGACCAACATGTCGCAACCGCGCTGTGTCAGCATTCCTAATCCCTCACCTTCAGAGCCAATCACTAACACTGTAGCCTTGTTGAATGTGACAGTGTTGATGGCCTGTCCAGACTCAGCATCGGTGCCGTAAATCCAGAAGCCGGCTTCCTTCAGCTCTTCTAAGGCTCGACTGAGGTTGATCACGCGCGCTACGGGAAACTTTTCAAGTGCCCCCGCTGCAACTTTCATAACAGTAGAGGTCACCCCTACCGATCGCCGTTGAGGAATCACTAACCCTTGTGCACCGATCGCCTCAGCCGTGCGGATAATCGCACCTAAGTTGTGGGGATCTGTGATACTGTCTGCCACCAAGAGGACGGGTTGATCAGAGGCGGCTTTGGCTTGCTGAATCAAATCTCCCAGTTCGGCATAGGTGTAGGGCGCAACCTGCACGACTACTCCTTGGTGGTTAGCGCCATTGGTTAGGTGGTCGAGACGACGAGGCTCTACTTCATCAATCACTGCTCCGTTAGCTTTTGCCTGCATCAGCAAGGTATGAAAACGGGGATCGTAGCGATATTTGGGCAGAATCCAAATGCGGTTGAGTTGGCGATCGCCTTCTAAAGCTGCCAGTACCGTATGCCGCCCATAGATCAAGTCTGGGTTGGCATCTTCGGTATCACTATCGCTAGAAAGATCGTCTGAATGAGCCGATTCGGATGCGAACTCGTTCGCGGGAGGTGCGAACATCTTCCGCTTACGCGAATAGGGATCTTGACCGCTCGGTGCTCGCCGCGCCCTCGGCGTAGATTGGCCACCATCCCCATAGCCCTCAGACCGTCGCGCTTTGGGCGCAGGGCGAGTGCCATCGGCGTAAACAGCAGGCGATCGCCGTACCCTAGGTGAAGATTGCTCACCATCGCCATAGCTCTCTGAGCGACGTGTGCGAGGTACAAACTCCCCGCCACCATCTCGGCGATTGTCAGACTGCCGCGCTTTGGGCGCAGGGCGTGTACCATCTCGGTAACCTGGCGAATCTGAAACCGATCGCTTAGCAAATCGTCTGGCGGGAGCAGACGATTGACTGCTGTCGCCATGGCTCTCTGAGCGGCGCGGGCGCGGTGCAGGGCGCTGTTCAGACCCAAAGGCTCCGTCGTCTCCTGCAGGTCGTCTACTTCTGGGCGCTGATCGATCTCCAGTGCCAAACTCTTCTGCTCGCCTCATTTTACGAGTTGGCTGTGGGCTTTCGCTTCTTGCCCTTCCCTGACCGGGTCTAGGTGCAGGGCGATCGCCAAAACTAAGATCGTCACGACTGCGATCGCCATAACCCCGTTCAGACTTGTTGTTATTCCGATTGGAATTGCTGCGGCCACCATCACGGTACCCTGATGACCGATCTGCTGAGGGGCGATCGCTTCTAGACGTGGGGCGATCGCTGAAGCGATCGGGTCGAGCATCCCCGTTTTCAGACGGCTGTGACCGTCTCACAGAACCTCTCTTACCAACTGAAGGCTTGGGCTTGGGCTTACTTTGCCCTTTACGGGAAGGCTGTCCCTGAAAATTGTCACCGCGATCTCTAGCAGCCATTGTCATCTTCTCCTGACTCAGTGTATTGTCCCAGACTGTTCTTATTTCAGAGGTTGTTTAGGGGTGAAACCTCTTGCAGATTAGATTTTTTGAACCGCTGTGACGTGGAGGCGAAGCCCCCGCGCACAGGTATCTGCAGGCGGTTCGTTGACTTTTCCTATACGAAGAGTCATTTCTGTATTACGTATTCAAACAACCCCTCAGACTGTTGTTGTGCCAGGTGCATTTAGACAGGCAAGCTTCGATCCGGGCTAATCCAGCATACAAGAGCCAAGGCAGGATCGTGTGCAGTTACAGAATCCCTAAAGTTCTCTGTGACTAGCAAGCTATACTCTAACTCTCCTTCTCCCACAAGGGGAAAAGGGGTTGGGGATGAGGGGTAAAAGATTTGTCAGTCAACTCAGGCCTAAGTAGTTCAACCTAAATAAAAACAAGATTCTAAAAGTCTGCGCCGCCCGCTGCGCGAGCGGCGTAGACTTTTAAGGTTTTATACCTGATGTGCAACTTTCAATCCGCCCTCATCCCCCAACCCCTTCTCCCAAGCAGGGAGAAGGGGAGCAAGAGTGGCTCAAAGTCCCTCTCCGCTCTGGGAGAGAGATTTAGGGTGAGGGGGTTCAGGAAAGTTGCACATCGCGTGTTTTATATTTAATTACACCCATCTACTTACTACGGTTGAATGATTTCACAGGCGTTTTGCACCCGCAGCACCCTTCAAATTTCTTAGCTTTTGTTAAATTCTGCCACGACTCAGGGTGGCTTCGACCCATTAAGCCCTTCCTCAAGCCCAGGTTCAAAACATAGCAACGATAGTAGTTCAGAGAGGCGCGAAGAATTGGTCAGGTACAAATAGCCCAGAAGTGTTTCTAAACTAGTTGCTTGCTGGTAGATTTCTGGATCTACTCGTTTAGGCCCGCGGGCGGCGGCATTGCGACCCCGTTTCAAAATCTCTAGTTCATCGACGGTGAGGCAAGAATGGAGCGATCGCAAATAGTGTGCCTGACTTTCTGCCCGAACCTGAGCTACTACCTGCTCGTGATAAGCCTGGATACGCTTAGGTGGCAGCAAATAGCGGGTACGCACATGCAATTCGTACACTGCATCTCCTATATAAGCCAGTGCAGCAGGCGATAGCCGCTGCACCTCGCTACTTGAGATCAGTTGTTTCGGCTGCTCAAGGCCGTTTGACATGCTCCAGGGCAGCCTCAACGGTAGGCTGAAGCGTGAAGAACTTTTCCAAACGAACCATTTTGACCGTTTGCATCACTCTTGGATTAGCGATGAGCTGCAAACTGCCACTCAGACCTTGAATTTTTTTTGCAATTTGGACGAGTGCGCCAATGCCAGAACTGTCGATAAAGTCTATCTGAGAGAGATCTAAAATAATGTTAGAGGAATCTTCCTCCACACATTTATCTAGAACTTTACGAAAGGTAGGTTCTGAGAATGCGTCCAGCAATCCGGCAAGACGAAATAGCTGGCAATTGTCGCGGGTTTCGCGAGTACCTCTCAAGCTAACGGTTAGAGCAAGTGTTTCAGGAATAGACTCCTCCTGGCTGATAATCTTCAGCCGCAAATAGGTAAATCGAGGCTCAATTATAGTCGCTTGTTAAGCATCAGTCAACGGACAATCATCGTACTAAGTAGTTCAACCTAAATAAAAACAAGATTCTAAAAATCTGCGTCGCCCGCTGCGCGGGCGGCGCAGACTTTTAAGGTTTTATATTTAATTACGCCCATCTACTTAAGGACAGTGTAGTCTGACTTTTAATGTCTGAATTGATCTAATGTCTGAATTAATGGAGCCTTAGATTCTGATGTTTTTAGATCATTAGTCTAGCGCCATTGTAGGCAGAACTAACGTAAGAGCCGTAGAAGCGTGCAAAATCTGCGATCGCATTCTCACCTGCATTTGTAGCAGTACCCGTCTCTCGTGCCGGCTGTAGGGGTAGCCAACTCACTTGGCAACGCCATAAGTGAACCGCTTAATCTCCTTGTGGATGCTCTTTCCAAAGGGTGGTTTGATGGCGCAGGCTGAGAAAATCGCCATTGCCCAAAATTAGGTGATCAAGAATAGGAATTCCCAACAGTTGAGCACCCTTGAGAAGTTGATGGGTGAGATCAATATCCTGAGCGCTCGGTTCTAGGCTACCCGAAGGATGGTTGTGAGCAACGATAATCCGGGTGGCTCCTCGTCGAATCACCTCTCGAAAAATTTCGCGCGGGGGCGCTAGGGTTTCGGTAGCAGTGCCAATGGTAATGACTTGGGTGCCCAACAGTCGATGTTTAACATCCATGAGCACCACGGCAAAGCGCTCTTGAGCTTGCCACATTAAATCGTGGCTTAGCACGGCAGCAGCAACAGCCGGATCGTCAATCAAGGTGCGATCGCCCGGTCGCGACTGAAACACCCGCTTTCCCAACTCTACCCCTGCCAAAATAGTAGCGGCCTTAGCGTGCCCCACCCCATGAATTTGCATCAGCTCATGCACACTAACCTCTCGCAGCGCCTCCAAAGCATCCTGCTGACTGGTGGCCAATTCCCGAAGAATATATTGCCCTAACCCAACGGCTGACAGTTTTCCTGGGCCTTGTCCCGTCCCTAATAAAATCGCCAGTAGTTCTGCATGAGAAAGAGTTTTTGCCCCTCCTGCGTGAAGGCGTTCGCGCGGGCGCTCGGTAGGGGGCAGATCGATTACTCGAAGGCTATAGGTCATGGATGCACCGCAAAATAGCAAGATTGCTTATCTTTCAGTAATCCCCAATCTGCCATCACCAACAACACAAATTCAGAGCACTAGGGTGCTGTGTTGAGAGTTTTTTTGTGATTATGTGGAAAATTGGCGTTGTTTAATCCGGCTAGCTGAAGTTTGAGTGGGTTTTGGCTATTTCACTTCATCGGCAAAACTGGTTCGCCGAGTAAAGTGGAATGGTCCCGCGACTGATCCCCAGACATGTTCATCGGTTTCGGGATCACGACCGCGATCGCGGCTAATAAACGCATCTTCGTCAATTTCAAACTCGTTATCTAGATAGGTGCTTTTGCCGTTACGGACTACCATGCACCCTTTTCCGGGTTCTACGCTGCCCTTAAAACTTTTCCCAGTCCACTCGACCAGCATGTTGCAGCGAGGCAGCTTTTCTAAGCGATCGACGGTCAGCGCCTGGAGCTTCGATCCATCCCGAGCGGCTCCGTAGAAGTCGGCTTCATCCTTCACCACATAGTTTTCAATTTGGATATGGTTCTCCATCGGCATCAGCTTTAGCACCCGAACCCGATAGGGATCGTTGAGAGCGTAGTCATAGCTCTGCTCCACATAAAGGCTAACGGCGGAGAGTAAATCGAGCGGCAACGGGCGCATACAGACCCGAATGTGGGCAAAGAGAGGGGGATTTTCGAATGCCTGAGCCTGATTGCTGAAGTCAGCGGCCATCCAACGAGCGAGGGTAGTAATGTCGGTCGAGTGAGTCATAAGGAGATGAACCAAAAGACAAAGGTAACAATGACTAAGGTCATTCGAGCATTGGGCTAAACAACCTCAAAGTTCGGTAGTCCTAAATTGGTAAGGATTTTTTGATGGGTGGGCTTCGCCCGCCCATCAAAAAATCCTTACATCAATACCACTACCCAAAGTTCTACTTTATTGTATGGGACGGCACTTTTATCGCTAACTGCTCACCGCAGATGCGGAGTCGGGTAAAGTAGGCGGCTCGGTGTCAAACCATTGCCTGTAAATGGTGGCATAGGTGCCGCTATCGATCAGCTTGGTTAGCCCATCATTAATCGTTTGGAGTTTGGGCGAGCCTTTGGGTGTGGCGATGCCCAAAATTTCTTCTTGGATCGGGTCTCCGGCAATTTTCAGTCCCCGAACTGAGCCTTGGCTAATGGCGTAGCGGGTTACGGTTTCCCCACTAATGACAGCGTCTACCTTACCCAGAAGTAATTCTTTCCAGGCAATACTGACACTCTCATAGCCAATGATCTCGGCACCGGGAACAGTGCGGGCAGCGGCGGCTCCAGTAGTGCCTGTCTCAACGCCAATTCGCTTATTTTTTAGGCTACTCAGGTCGGTGATTTCAGTTGTGGATTCGCGGACGGCGATCGCGATGCCTGATTTGAAGTAAGGGCGAGAGAATGAGAATATTTGCTGACGTTCGGGGGTAATAGTCATGGCAGCTATAGCCGCATCAACCTGCCTGCCATAGAGTTGCCGAATCACGTCATCAAACACCAACATCTGTGCAAATTCAATCTGAAGATTTTGGGCAACCCCAAAGGCGTTCATCAAATCAATTTCAAACCCCTGAAGTTCACCCTCGGCAGTCTTGAAGGTAAAGGGTGGATAGTTGGGGGCGATCGCTATTCTTAAAATATCTGTGCTAGCCGAGCTAGGTGAAGTGGCAACGCTACACGCTTGTATAATCACCACTGAAACCACCATTAAAAGTCCTAGCGTGAAAAATCGAGAACCCTTGAATCGACTTAGTTGAATCATAGAAACAACCTTATCCTTTCTTATTTTCCAGAGAATATGGGGTTTAGTTAAATCTAAAGAGAATATTATGAGTAGTCGCTTCAGCGCGATGATGTTCGTTCTGTGGCGATCGCTACCTAATCAAAATTCTGAATCATTTTTCTATAAAAATCATAAAATCCAACATTTTTTAATACAGCGCTTTGCGCTTGGATAAAACTAGCCCTGTTCCTTTGCCCACAGGTTTAGTTGTGAAAAATGGGTCAAATAGCTTTTGTCTCACCCCCTCTGGCACGCCCAAACCGCCATCAGCAAAGCGGATGCGGATGCAATCTGAGTTCAACGCTTCCGTATAAATGGTGATTGTTGGGGTCAGATTGTGGGCTTTTACAATGCTCTCTTCCAAGGCATCAATTGCGTTTGCCAACAGGTTCATGAAAACCTGGTTTATCTGTCCGGCATGGCACTCTACATCTGGCAATTCACTGTAGTGTTTGACAACTGCAATCTCAGGACGGTCTGATTTTGCCTTGAGGCGATTTTGCAAAATCATCAATGTGCTATCGATGCCTTCGTGAACGTTGACTTGCTTGATCTCAGCCTCATCCGCGCGTGAAAAGTTGCGGAGAGACCGCACAATTTTTTGAATACGTTCAGCCCCTACTCTCATAGAGGCCAATATGCTAGACAAATCTTCTATGAGAAAATTGAGATCAACTGCATCTGATTTAGCCTGAATCTCAGCTACAGGTTGAGGATAGTGTTTCTGATACAGAGTTAACAGGCTAGTACTGCACGGCGGAAGTTTGCCCACATTTGGACAAGGGGCTTAAGCCCCTTGCCTGGGGGAGCCTGTAATAGTAGTTACACTTCCGCTGCCAAGTACTAGTTAAATCTTGAATATATTCGCCAGCATAAGAAATGTTGCCATAGATGAAGTTAACGGGGTTATTAATTTCGTGAGCAACGCCTGCTACTAGTTGCCCCAAGCTTGACATCTTCTCAGCTTGCACAATTTGAGCCTGGTTTTGCCGTAAGTAGTTCAACCTACATAAAAACCAAATCCTAAAACCCTGCGCCGCCCGCTGTGCGGGCGGCGCAGGGTTTTAGGATCTTATATTTAATTAAGCCTATCTACTTATCCAGAACTATCTCATGCTTCCTGCTGCACCATTACTTCTTCTAGTCCCGATAAGCCTGCTTCAGCATCCTTTAGCCGGACAGGAATGTGAATGACAAATTCACAACCCTTTCCAGGAGTAGAGAAACAGCTTAATTTACCGCCATGCTTCTCGGTGATAATTTGATGGCTGATCGACATCCCCATACCAGTGCCTTTCCCTACAGGCTTGGTGGTAAAGAATTGATCAAAAATGTATTGACTGATCTCCTCCGGCATTCCAAGCCCATTGTCGGCGATCGCAATTTCTACCCACTCTGCATCAATCACTGCGGTGCGAATTGTAATCTGATTAGGATTATCCTTGATCTCTTGATAGGTTCGCTTGGCATTGCTTTCTTCTAGAGCATCGATCGCGTTGACCAAAATATTCATAAACACTTGGTTAAGCTGTCCAGGGTGGCACTCCACCAGAGGTAGATCACCGTAAGCTCGCATCAGTGTAGTCGCTGGACAGTTCGCCTTGGCTTTCAAGCGATGCTGCAAAATCATTATCGTGCTTTCAATGCCTGCGTGAATATCGACCTCTTTTACCTGCGCTTCATCCAGTCGTGAAAAGTTCCGCAAAGACTGGACAATTTCTCGAATCCGCTCTGTTCCAAGTTTCATGGATGCGAGCAGCTTCACGGAGTCTTCAGTAACAAACTCCAAATCAATCTCATCCATCTTGTTTTGAATGGCCGGAGTGGAGTTTGGAAATTCAGTTTGATAGAGATGTACCAGTGCCAAGAGATTTTGATTATATTCATTCACGTGAGATACGTTTCCATGAATGAAGTTCACAGGATTATTAATCTCATGCGCGACTCCAGCCACTAACTGTCCTAGACTCGACATTTTTTCGGCTTGAATCATCTGATTTTGAGTACGTTGCAGTTCTTGCAGCGTATCTTTTAGATCCGCTGTCCGCTCTTCTACCCGCTCCTCTAGCTGTTCGTTCGTTTGTTCTAATTTGGTAAACGAGCTGCGTAGCTGCTGCGTCATCCGATTAAACGAACGAGCCAGCACGTTTAGCTCTCGTACGTCCGACAGTTCTACGTTTTGATCCAGTGCCCCATCCGCCACTGCCTCAGATGATTGGCTTAAACGTCTAAGGGGCTGAGCGATCCATTTTGCTGTGTAGATTCCCAGAATGGTCGCACCCGCTAGTGCAGCCAGACACAGCAAAATAGTCGTGCGCCTGTTGGCATCAATTTCTGCTGTGAAGTCAGATTCAGGCACCACGACAACGCTGAGCCAGTCAATGCCATTTCCGTCGCGAATGGGTGAAACCTGCACAAACTGGCGATCGCCGTCTACCACAACATCAAGCTGTTGGCTCTGATTGACGCTACTGAAATTATTAAAGCGCTCAATCACAGCCTTGGCTGTGGCACGAATAACAGGATTTTCAATGTCTGTCGCTAGAATTTGCTCTAGTTCTTTGTCCTGAACAGTGTAGGGTTTCTCAATCAGCGAGCTAGCAATTAAGTGCCCAGAGCGATCGACAATAAACGTTTGTCCAGTCAGTCCTACCTTCACGCTTTTCAAAAAATCGTGAATTCGTGAAAGGCGAAAATTACTGTTTTGCACACCCAAAAGGGTGCCCGCCCTGTCGTAAATCGGTTGCGACAGAGCAATCGTCGCCTTTAATGATGTAGAGCCGACGAAGAGTTTGCTCCAACTTGGCTTACCTGTTTCCAGTGAAGCTTTATACCAAGGGCGCGTCCGTGGGTCAAACTTTCCAGTGTTAAGCAATTCAACCCGGTTCCCTTGGTCATCCAGACGATAGCCCCGGCGATTGGGTAAATCGGTGCCCGTGGTTCGAGCCTCGATCAGACCCTCCTCTAGCCGTTCAACCCCTATGCTAGTTCCCTGAGGTGTACCAGTTTGGAGATACTCTACAGTGTTTTGGTTCACCAACCGCCAGTAGAAATGCTCCAATGCTTCGACATCTTTGATGTCAATTTGTCCTTCCGAAATGCCAGCCGCAATTGTTTGATTAATCAGGTAAGGCTTCTCTAAATAAAAGAGAATTTGCTGATTGATCCGGTTGCTGGTCTCGCTACGCAGTTGAGATACAGCATTGTTGATCGACTTTTGACCATTGCGAATACCCAGATACCCTGTCAAGCCGACCGCTACAAAAATTTGCAGCACAAATGGTACAACTAGAATCAGACGCAATGGCATCTGCTTAGTCATTGAATATCGACTTACAGCTTTCAACAACATAAGTTAGCAAGGGAACTGTGCAGTTCGCTCAACGAAGGGGCACCCCTATAATTCCCTGTATTTAATGAAACTTAACAATTATAGCGGTAGCCATGATCAATAGGACGCCTCCCTGTCATTCCCGCGCAGGCGGGAATCCATCTGCTCGATAGGTGCGGGGGTGGATTCCCGCCTGCGCGGGAATGACGCTGGCATGTCCTAAGCTTTATGACTATATCTAT
>JBBQFG010000050.1:0-23903 GCA_038321765.1 Elainellales cyanobacterium | reverse complement strand
TGAGATTTAGGGCGATTTTTGGGCAGTAGGGGCGAAGCATTTGCACTCGAATTGAGGCTGCGTTGCCAGAATATTGATGCAAATGCTTCGCCCCTACAGAATATTCGCGATCACCGGAAAGATGTCAAATGAGTTCTATAGCAGAATGAGCTGTCTAACTTGGCAGACGGCGCATTTCTCGCGAACCCATAAACTGCTCGACTTCTGGGGTGAAGGCGATCGGTAAGACAATTTCAACGTTTTCGTGAGGGCGAGGAATAATGACCCAAGTTTCCAGCGCTCCACCGGGTGTGTTTTGAGCCGCCGCGATCCCCGCATCCATTGCGTTTTTCACTTCTGAAACATCGCCCCGAATCATAATTGTGAAGCGGGCACTACCAGCTCGAATGTATCCTACCAGGGTGACGCTACCTGCTTTGACCATAGCGTCTGCTGCTGCCAGTACGGCAGGAAAACCCTTTGTTTCTAGTGCCCCAACTGCAACAGGCATAATTTCTCCGTAAGCGATCGCAAGCCCTTATTGTACGGTCTAATGGGGTCTAAATTTGGTTAGTCAAGATCTGTTCTTGTTGACTTGATGGGAATCTACAAAAGATTTATTTTACCGATACACATTACCCGACTCTTGCCTCTACATAAACTGCTCCACACTGGGCGTGTAGTTAATCGGCAGAACCGCTTCTAAGTTTTCGGGCGGGTTAGGAATGATGTAATAATCTACCACTTCCGCTCCATAGACCTGTTTTGCCGCAGCGACACCCGCTTCTACCGCAGGTTCCACTTCAGAATTACTTCCCCGAATGGCCACCAAAAATTCTGCTCGCTCTGCTAGACCAAAGTAAACTAGCGCTACCCGGCCTGATTTCACCATGGCATCTGCCGCCGCCAGCACCCCAGGAAACCCCACGGTTTGAATCACTCCTACTGCCGCTGGCATAATGTCTCTCCCAAATCCAGTTCATCGTCGTTGACTCATTGTATGGATTTGCCGACACCCGTGCGCGATTCAGCATCGAAAATGATCGAGGATGTTGACGAACAACTGGAAAGCTGGAAGCATTAGAACAATGCATTAAAAACACGGTGGGACTTAGTCCCACCGTGTTTTTAATGCATTGCTCTGGGCGTAGTAGTTGCTGACTAGCAGTTTGACCCGCTAACTTTAGCTGGCCAAGTAGCCCCGCACATTTACTTTGCGGCGGCGTAAGTGCTCTAGAGCTTGTCGCTCCAGTTGACGTACGCGCTCTCGGCTAATGTTCATGCGCTGTCCTACTTTTGCTAACGATAGCTCGCTACCGTCTTCTAACCCGAAGCGCAGCACCAATACTTGGCGTTGTTGCGGCGTTAGCTCAGACAACAGGTTTTGGATATCCTGCCGCATAGATTCATGAACGGCGTAGTTCTCTGGAGAGGCGGTATCATCCTCTAATAGATCTTGCAGCTCTGTATCTTGGTTGTCGCCAACTTTAAGTTCTAGTGAGACAGGTTGCCGTGCCAACATCAGGAACTCTCGAATCTGAGCAGGCTCTAGCTCTAGAGCTTTGGCAATATCAGCAGGGGTAGGGCTATGACCTAACTGCTGGGTCAATTCTCGTTGCACCTTCTTAATTTTGTTGAGCTTTTCGGTGATGTGGATGGGTAGACGAATGGTACGCGCTTGCTGGGCGATCGCCCGTGTAATCGCTTGCCGAATCCACCAATAGGCGTAGGTTGAGAACTTGTAGCCCCGCATGGGATCAAACTTTTCTACTCCACGCTCCAGTCCCAGCGTACCTTCCTGAATCAGATCTAGAAACTCTAAGTTCCGCTTCTGGTACTTTTTGGCGATCGCTACCACTAGCCTCAGGTTCGCTTCTATCATCTTTTGCTTAGCACGGCGGCCATCGCGCAAAGTTCTATCGAACTCCACCTCGCCTAAAGCAACCTGTTTTAGCCATTCTTCCCGCGTCGGCTCACGGGTTAAGTCTTCCGTCAGCTTCTCTTTTGCATCCAGAAGCACCATCATTTGCTGCACCTGCTTCCCGTAGACAATTTCCTGCTCATGGGTCAGCAGAGGCACTCGACCAATTTCATGGAGATAGGTTCGTACCATATCTGCCGTGAATAGGGGCTTGTGGGTCTTAGCTGTCGTAATTGCGGTTGCCATGGATGCGAAACTCCGTCGAACAAAAACGTTGGGAATCGAAAACTGGAAATAACTAAAGCCTCCAGCCTGCAAAGCTGGAAATCTCAACTCGACCCACTCCTTGCAAAAGCGGGCATTGCACTCAGTTACAATCGAATAATTAACTGGGAAAAGCCAGGTGATGCGATGCGAAAACCAGGTGAACTAAGCAGGTGAACTAAGCAAACGTTGTGCTCGGCGCTTCTCTAGCAACAGAATCTGACGCGTAGAAGTTCGAGAAGGCCAACTAATGAAAACTCTAAAACCTGAAATTTGCTCAGCGATCGCGTTCATACTATCTTGATCACCAATGCAATCTAAAGCATCGGGAATATGAAGCCGTTATGAGTTTATCCTGATACAAGAATAATACAAGTTTATGCTCCAGTAAATAGGTGGTGACTCATCCAATAGGGTGAACTTGAAGGTGAATGTTGACTAATGTTTCAAGTTAACGCTTATTAAAGCTAATACGCTCTAGGAGCACAACTTGTTCCATTTCTAGACTCCTTTGCGTTTAGCTAATGAGTATACGGCTAAGTCATGGGTACAATACCGATGAGCGTTGCTCAAATCAAAATTGCTTGAATTAGGTACAAGCGTTTGGCTACCTTACTATTCTGGACTGCTCAGTCTAGTATCAAGTACGGGTACTACGACCAGAAAACCGAACGGGCTAAGCAGAGGTTAGATTCTGTTTTGAAGTTTGGTTTTTCGGGCACGACGCATACGAAAAGCAAGCTTCTAGGGGTTCTTCTAGGGCTTAGGGTCCCCAATGAAAAACCAAAAGAGTTGAATCATGTTGCGATCGCTCCACGCCCGCAACATCATTCAACTGCGTCAGCCCTAGCTTCAAAACCATGTGCCCTCAAAATCCTAGATCTGCCTTAGCAGCCTCAGAGGCACGGAAAACAGTAGCGTTGGGTAAGTCTTCCCAGGCGGTAGCCCCGATGGCAGCATAGAAAGTTTCGTCGTAGGGACGGGTGCGGATAACGACGGGCATCGGTACGGCATGGCCGAGGATCATGGCTTGCTGTTTGGAGTCTAATTTTGCCAGTACAGAGCGTAAGGCTTGCCCGCCGGAAACGCCAGTAAAAATGGCTTCAATGTCTTTCTCGTCGTTGAGCAGAGCGGTGATGCGGGTGCCAATTTGAGACATGACTTCGTTATCAATACCAGAAGGACGCTGATCGACAACTAGTAGAGTCACGAAATACTTCCGCATTTCGCGGGCGATCGTGCCAAAAATGGTCTGGCGCACAGTGGCGGGATCAAGGAAGCGGTGTGCTTCTTCGATCGTAATAACCAGAGGTTGAGGGCGATCGCTTGGATTCTTGGTTTGCAAGAATTTCTCAGCTTTGTGGACGTAGCTGCCGTGAATGCGTCGCGCAATCACATTAGTAGCCAGCATGTACGACAGCAGGTTTGACTGAGAGCCAAATTCAATCACGACATGCTTACCCGCATCCAGCGACTCCAGCACCTGCGTCACATAATTATGAGGGCAGCTCTGTCGCAGGTATTTCATATCGTCTAATCGGGTCAGTTTGCGCTGTAAGGCCATAATGGATGACTTGTTGCCCATTTTGACTTCGCAAAACTCCTGGATTTCTTCATTCGTCATGTTTAACAGGCGCGTAATCCAGTTTTTGCCAAATTCGTTACGCAGAATAATGGCGTTTTCCAGACTGGCTTCCGACAGATTGAGTTCGCCCCGTACCAGCATCAGGTCTTCTACGTCGATTTGGTCGTAGCTGATGTAGAGTTCCTGAGCATCACGTACGCCCCGCCGCTTGGTAGATTCGGGATCAAGGGTGTAGACCTGCACCTGGCCGGGGAACAATTGTCGCAAACCTTTGACGGTGCTGAACTGCTTGCCTTCGCGGGTAGCTTCCCAGCCATATTCGGAGTGCATGTCGAAAATTAGATTGACGGCAGCGCGTTTGCGAATAATGCCCGACAGCAATAGCCGCGTTAAGAATGATTTTCCAGTACCCGATTTGCCAAATACACCATTGCTGCGTTCGACAAACCGATCTAGATCAATGCAAATGGGAACATCCATGTCGATCGGTTGCCCAATTGAGAAGTTGCGCCGATGGGGATCGTCTTCCCAGCCAAACACAGCGCGGAAATCGCGATCGCTAGCGTCAAACACTTGGCTAAAGTGACTGGGAATAGTTTTGACAGGCAGCAGTTCAACAGAGTTGGTGTTGGCAACGGGCAAGGCCGCGTTATCCGTCTGATAGGTTTTTGAAGTTTTTGATTTTTGGGGACTGCTAGATTTTGGCTCTTCGCTGGGTTCTGTGGGGGTGAACATCAGCATTGGGGTAAGGCTAATGGTGCCGTAGGTGCCACTGCCCGCCAAAACATCCTGCAAAAACGAATTGGCAGGTTCGGGCGGGTTGGCCAAAATGCGAGGACTGGCGGTGCCCAGCACCACATCCGTGAGCATACAAAAGAAGCGCGATCGCCGCCCCTGGATTACTAAAAACTTGCCCACGCGCATGTCTTCAACCGATACGTCGGCATGTAGCCTTACTTCTAGCCCCTGACTCAGAGACCCTTGAATGACCAAGCCTAATGGTTTGTCTAATTCCATGTGGAACCCTGTATCGAACCCATGCCGAAGTGATGCCAGGAGCCGAAACGACTGGCATATCCTGTGTCCTAATAATACATGCGTTCTTTGTGATACAGACGTTCTTAAATACAAATGTTCTGTGAACTCCTCCCCTACAGTTACAGCGCTACGCACTTAAGTCCGATTAATATTTTTCTGAGAGCCGCGCTCTGAGCGGCTCTCAGAAAAAATACTGACCTACCCGTATGACAATTCGAGATCTCCGATCGCTACTCCACCATTAGCACTAAGCCTTTGAGGTATAGCCCTTCGGGATGGTAGATGCTGGTGGGATGGTCGGCGGGCTGGGTGAGATGGTCAAGCACGCGAATTTGTCGCCCAGACTCGATCGCCGCTGCCGTAACTGCGCCCTGGAACTGGTCGGGGGGAACCACTTGAGAGCAGGAGAAGGTGAAGACAATACCAGGCGATCGCACCTTGGCAAAGGCTTGGGCGTTCAGCCGTTTGTAGGCCATTACCGCCTGGTGCCGTGCCGAAAGCCCTTTGGCGAAGGCGGGTGGGTCGAGCACAATTACGTCGTAGTCGGCATCGCAGGTTTTGAGAAAGTCAAACACATCTGCTGCGTAGATCTCATGCTCAGCCGCAGCGGGATTTTTTAGCTCTCTGCTGTTTAGGTCTGTGGAGTTTAGTTCTCTGGAGTTCAGCTCTCTGGAGTTCAGCTCTACGTTCTGCCTCGTCCACTCCAGCGCCTTGGCCGAGCTGTCAACAGAATGCACGCAGCGGGCTTGAGCGGCGATCGCATATATCGAAAATCCGCCAGAGTAGCAAAAGGTATTGAGGACTTTTTTGTCTTTTACGTAGTGCGTCAACCGTTCACGATTCTCGCGCTGATCCAGAAACAACCCGGTTTTCTGCCCTTCTTCCCAATCCACTACAAACCGATGGCCATATTCCAACACCTCGCCACTGGTTCTTTCGCCCAATAAATATTGGTTGTCGGCCTGAGCTTTGGACTTGTGCAGCACCGTGCCGCTTTTGTCATATACAGCCTGGAGCTGGGAGCCGTAGACAGTTTTGAGGGCATTCACCAGGCGATCGCGCTGCTCGTGCATCCCCACGGAATAGGCTTGCATGACTGCCGTGCCGTTGTACCAATCCACAATTAGACCGGGCAGCCCGTCACCTTCGGCGTTGATTAAGCGGTAGCAATTGGTCTGGTCGCTGGTGGCTAACCCAATTTGTTTTCTTAGAAAATAAGCGCTTTGAACTCGCTCTAGAAACAACTGATCTAAATCATCAACGGGCTGAAACGAAAGAATTTTGACCGCAATGTTGCCAGAGTTATAGATACCGCTAGCCAAATACTCGCCCTTCTCAGTATGAACCTCCACGAAATCTCCATCGTGGACATCGGCCTCCAGCCCCTTAATCGCACCAGAAAAAATCCAGGGATGGAACCGACGGACGGCATCGGCTTTGTTGTTGCGGAGGATAACCCTGGGAAATGGCATGTAATTTGGCTGACGTAGAGCATTTACTACTATAGGCGATCGCCGTTGAGCGATATGTCGATCGCCCTCTGCCAATTTTCACATGCACTAAATTGGGTGCCAAACAGCGCTTTCAACGCATCAGTACACCTGCACTGCATTCGACCCACAGCTCTGTTACAGTGGGCTATAGCGCGATCGCTGCTGTGACCAATTCTGCGATCGCGCCTGTGACCAATTCTGCGATCAATTCTGCGATCGCGCCTGTACTTGCCCCTGCGACGAATACCCAACGATTCGATGAACGTGGCTGCCCCCAACCCGCCTGAGCTGCGTCCCTATCAAACGCAGTTAATTAAAGACCTGTATACCAAGTTGGGACAGGGGCACACGCGTGTGGCCGTGATTGCAGGCACTGGAGCCGGGAAAACAGTTATCGCCGGACAAATTTGCGCCCATGCCGAATCGCGCGGCTGTCGGCTGATGTTTTTGGTGCATCTGGACGTATTGGTTGGGCAAACCTACGACAAAATGCGGTCTTTTGGCTTGCACTGCGGCTTCATCAAATCGGGCTGGAAAGAAGACCCCAGTGCCCCAATTCAGATTGGCAGCATCCAAACGATGGCCAAGCGTAGCTGGTGGCGCAAATGGCACGCCGATGTAGTGCTATTTGACGAAGCCCACACAACAGTATTTAGCCAGATTGGGCAACAGATTATCTACGAAACCCATCGGCAGGCGGTGCATCTAGCCCTCACCGCAACGCCGTATCGCCTGGGACGTGAACAGCTTGGCGACCACATGGAAACGCTCGTCGCCTCGCCCGTGCCCTCGGAGCTGCAAAAGATGGGCTTTTTGGCACCCATGAAATACTACGGGTTTTCGGCAGAGCACCAGATTGACCTGTCTGGCGTGGGCACAGTAGCCGGAGACTATGACGAACGGGCGTTGAAGAATGCCTGCGATCGCCCAGAGTTAGTCCAGCGTATTGTCGAAGAATGGCTGCGACTCGTTCCCGACAAACGCACGATCGCCTTTTGCGTCGATGTAGAACACGCACGCCACGTCGCAGATGCGTTCAACACGGCGGGCATTGTCGCCGCCAGGGTCGATGGCGAAACCCCGATCAAAGATCGCCATACACTCTACGCCAAACTGCGGGACGGACAAATCACAGTGCTGACCTCCTGCAACGTTATTAGCATTGGCTTTGACGAACCTAGTGTCGAAGTGGGTCTGCTGCTGCGTCCTACTAAATCTCGTGCGTTGCATCATCAGCAGATTGGGCGCGTCATGCGAATTTCGCCCAAATCGGGCAAGCTGCACGGCACTATTTTGGATCAAGCAGGAAACCTGGCTCGACTGGGGTTTCCGGAAGATGTGTACGAATACCACCTGCCCACTACCGAAGAACCGGAAACCCTGGGCATGGGTTCCGCACCGACAAAGCAATGCCCTGCCTGCGGATTTATCGTTCGCATTTCTGTAATGGAATGCTCAGAGTGCGGCCATCAATGGATCGACACCTCGCAGGTAATTTTAGATGATCTGGCAGAGGTGCTAAGCGAACAGCAAGCAGAGCAAATTAAAGCAGTCCAAGAGACCGAAATGATTCGGATCTTTCACATGCAGCGTCAGCGAACCTATCAGGAAGGTGCGGCTCCTTCGTGGGGCGATCGCCGCTTCTTTGAGAAATTCAACTGCCTGCCGAAAGACGACTGGTGTCGAGGATCAATTTTTGGCGCTGCGCCTACAGTCGATGACCAACACGCCTACAAAGGCTATCTGATGGCGATCGCTCAGCGTCAGGGTAAGTCTATTTCCTGGGTGATTAGCGAGTTTCAAAAAGAATTTGGTACGCGGGGCTGGGAAGCGATTTTCTTTCAGTGAGGCGGATTTCTAAGCTTGTCCAATCACAAAGCCGTATAAGTACTGAGGTGACCTTAGAAAAAACCTGAAAATTGCCCATTTTTTGGGATTCTATCTAAATTGCTTCCGTAATCCCACTGACTACTGCTGTTTAACTCTATAGGCAGATAAAGCCTAAAAAGAAGAAGCAGCCAGCCAGTAGCCCCCACCGCTGTCTGCTTCTTCTTAAGATGGACAAGCCATCCTTCACAGAGCATAGTCTGTCCGTCTACCAAATTTGTTGTTCTCGACTCAAGTTCAGCCAAACCGCTGACTTACTTACTCTCTTGCCAACTGCGCCACCCCATTAACCCTGCCAAAATGACAGTGGGCGATAACACGAGCATCAGGGCGATCGCGGGAGAGGGCGGCAGGTTTAACAGGGGTACTGCATACTTAATGGCGATCGCCAACCCTGCCGAACCCAGCAGTACTTTGAGCAGAAATGCAATGTTGGTTTCCATGTCGCTGATTATACCAATCTCCTCCGCAGGTAGCGAGTCAACCGAGTTAAGGACTTGCCAGAACGAAAGATTCGGCCAATACTAGCTAATAGTACAAATGAACCAATTATCACTATGACCTACTGCTCCCCCCAGTTTTTAGTGGAAACAGTCGATGGCTCCCGCTTGGGGCGACTCAATGTGCCCTATGCTCAAATTTCTGACTGGCTCAATTTTTTGGTTGCGCCAGAGTACGGGGCGGCGATCGTGTCGGCAGAGCAAGCAAGGGAGTATGTGAGCCTTTATTTTGAAGCAAATGAAGGACTATATCTGTACTTAGATAGGCGATTAAACCAGGTGGCAGAAGCTGCTCTTGTCTCCCAGCGATAACGTGCCAGCGATCGCCGCTCGGCTCCGTAAGCTATTGCCCCACCCGCATTGTTCGAAAGTAGGCGCTTGGATCTTGAGCCACCCAACCCAACGTTGAATTAGTGCGGATCTCAAACTGTAGATAGGGCGGCTGGGTGGCACTGGTGCTGCCAGTTGTGCCAATGCGATCGCCTGATCTTACCGCTTGCCCGACCTGAACTGTGAAGCTGGCCAGTTGGGCATAACGAGTCTGTAGCCCTTGAGGGTGGTTGATCACTACCAGGTTGCCATAGCCTCCTTGAAACCCCGCAAAGGCGATTGTTCCCTGGCCTGCTGCTAATACAGCGGTTCCAGCAGCGACCGATAAGTCAACCCCACTGCTAAACACAACGGCCTGAGAGGCAGGGTCGAGTTGCCACCCATATCCCTTTGTCACAGACGCTGTAGCGGGGAGGGGATAGGTTGTGAGCACGCTGCTTGGAGTTGTAGCGGCGGCTGAAGCGGGTGCAGGTGGGGTGGCCGAGGCATTGGGCGACCAATTTACGCCTGGAATAAACGCAACACGAGGCACCTGTTGACAGCCGTTAGCCTCAAAAATGACATCTGCGCGAATTCGGTACGCTTGAGCCAAGTCTCGCCAAGTGCTGCCCTGCGGTACATTGACTCGGACTCCGTTGTAGGGAGGCACGAGAATCTCTGCCCCAACGGGAGCCGTACCGCCTCGCAAAACTGGATTTAACCCCATCAACGTAGCTGGGATCAGGTTGTAGCGCTGAGCCAGACTCACCAGGGTTTCTCCAGACACTACACGATGGCGAGTCAGGCGAGAGAGGGCAGGCGTAGGGCAGAGGGTTTCGCTGGTTTGGGCGATCGCCTCCAATGCTGGCATCCCGACCCCTAATCCAGAAATTACAGTCAATAGCACGAAATAACGATGGATTTGGTGTGACAGGTTCATACGCCATTTAACAAGTCGAGAACTGGAAAAGTACCGCTAAAAGCTTGCCTTACTACTAGGACTTAATACGGTTTAAGAATGTTGCGGGCACAGAGCGTCTGAAACACTCCCAAACTTGCTTGCTTAAACTTGCTTGGCTTTTCGCTTGTCCGCAAGCCCTAATAACAAAACTCCTAAACCGAATCTAACAAAAGTTCAAGCCACGTTACGTGAATGACTCTATCCCTTTAAGAAGCATGTCAGAATTGTAGGTAGACTTCTGAATTCAGCCCCTTATTGTCTAAGTGGAAGAAATTCTAAAGTCTTCTGCATCGGGCGCGGCATTCGTCACAGAATCACAGAATTAAAGGTAAGACCCTAAAACCCTACGCCGTCCGCTGCGTAGGTAGCTCAGGGTTTTAGGGTTCCGTTTTTATTTAGGTTGGACTACCATTATGGCCTCTAAGACTCTGACAACCTGTGCCCTGCTCTTTGTAGCAGGAGGTGCCTTAGGCTGGGTCGGCAATCACTACCTTAAGACAGAGAATCTTAAGCTGAGTCAAGACAACGTACCCGCGTTATTGCCCATACCTGTGATTCAGCCTAGTGTTGTCACGCCTGTAGTGGTCGCTGTGCAATCCAGCAACCGCAACTTTATTGCGATCGCCGTGGAGCGAGTAGGGCCTGCCGTAGTGCGAATTGATGCGTCCCGCACGGTTGGTAATCAGTTGCCCGATGCGCTGCAAAACCCATTCTTTCGGCGTTTTTTTGGAGGCGATCGCGGCGCGCCCTCTGAGCGAATAGAGCGCGGCACCGGGTCAGGGTTTATTGTCAGTCAAGATGGGCAGATTGTTACCAACGCCCACGTAGTAGCCGGAGCCGACACCGTTAGGGTAACGCTCAAAGATGGTCGCGAGTTTGAAGGCAAGGTCGTTGGCGCAGACCCCGTCACTGACGTAGCAGCCATCAAAATAGCGGCAACGACGTTACCAACGGTCACGCTGGGAAGTTCTGAAAACTTGATTCCGGGAGAGTGGGCGATCGCCATCGGAAATCCATTGGGGCTAGACAATACGGTTACGGCAGGCATCATTAGCGCTACTGGGCGCTCTAGCTCTCAAGTCGGCGTACCCGATCGCCGGGTTCGCTTTATTCAAACGGATGCTGCCATCAACCCTGGCAATTCGGGTGGGCCTTTATTGAATGAGCGAGGCGAAGTCATTGGCATTAATACGGCGATTCGCGCCAATGCCCAAGGGCTAGGATTTGCTATCCCAATCGAAACCGCCCGCCGCATTGCCGATCAACTATTCGCCAGTGGACAAGTTGACCACCCCTACTTAGGGATTCAAATGATCGATTTAACGCCAGAACTGCAAACCAAGATTAATCAGGATAACGAGCTAAATGTTCGTCTCACTGTTACCCAAGGTGTGCTGGTAGTGCAGGTGATGGATGGAACTCCAGCCGCTCAAGCAGGTTTAAAGCCAGGAGACGTGATCACCAAAGTCAACGACATAGCCGTCACCGCCTCTTCTGACGTGCAAGACCAAGTGGAGTCTAGCAAAATTGGCAACGTCCTGAAACTTGAGGTGAATCAAGAAGGGAAAACCAAAGTACTTGAACTGCGTCCAACATCCCTGCCAATTGACCAGATAAATTAATGCATCTGATTATTCATCCGTCTGCTGAGGGAGTTGCCGACTGGGCCGCTCGTTACATCCAGCACCGCATTGAGCAAATTGCTCCAACAGCCGACAGGCCATTTGTGTTGGGTTTGCCCACTGGCAGCACGCCGATCAAGCTGTACAGTCGTTTAGTTAACCTGTATCAGCAGGGAAACATTAGCTTTAAACACGTCGTTACTTTCAATATGGACGAGTACATGGGGCTAGCGGATGGGCACCCCCAGAGCTACCACACCTATATGTTCAACAACCTGTTCAACCACATTGACATTCCTAAAGAACAAGTTTTTATTCTCAATGGCAATGCTGCAAATGTGGAGCAAGAATGTCAGCAGTATGAGGATAGTATTAGAGCCTTTGGCGGCGTGGATTTATTTATTGGCGGTGTTGGCGAAGATGGACACATTGCATTTAACGAACCCGGTGCGTCCCTAGCCTCTCGTACCCGTCGCAAGCCTCTAACCCACCGCACCAGAACCGCCAATGCTCGCTTTTTTGACCACGATATTGAACAGGTTCCCAACTATGCATTAACAGTGGGCTTGGCTACCGTGATGGACGCATCCGAGGTGATGATTTTGGTACAGGGAGTTCACAAAGGCGTAGCCCTACAGCACGCGATCGAGGGTGGGATCAACCACTTGTGGCCCATCTCAACGTTGCAACTGCATCCCCGTAGCTTTGTGGTGTGCGATGAGGATGCCACTATGGAGCTAAAGGTAAAAACGGTGCGCTATTTCACAGAATTAGAACAGAATAGCCCGACCTTACCTTAGCTGGTAGTCCTAAATTGGTAAGGATTTTTTGATGCGCGGGCTTCGCCCGCGCATCAAAAAATCCTTACATCAATACCACTACCCCTTAGCTTTACAGCCTGTCTAGACTATTAGCCCAATCGTATTTTGACAAACCCATGTATGCCTTAATTGACTGCACTCTCCACACAGGCTGGGAAGATCTGACGGATTATGCGTTGCTGATTGAGGGCGATCGCATTCTCGACCTGATCCCCACAGCTAAACTCAGCCCTGATCTCCCCACTATTAGCCTCAACGGGTACCACGCTGCACCAGGGTTTATAGATCTGCAACTCAACGGCTGTGGCGGGGTCATGTTCAACGACAGCATCACGGCTGCCACCCTAGATACAATGCACCAAACCAACCTCAAGAGTGGCACCACAAGCTATCTGCCCACACTGATTACGTCACCCGACGCAGATATGCTCAAGGCGATTCAGGTAGTAAAAGATTACCGCCAGCACAACCCCCACACTGTTCTGGGGCTGCATTTGGAAGGCCCCTATCTCAATCAGAAGCGCAAAGGCATCCATAATACAGCCCACATTCGTCCGCTCGATCGCGCCATGCTAGATCAATTGGTGCAAGCGGGTCAGGAGACAATAAAAATGTTGACCCTGGCTCCTGAGATGGTGGAACCAGACGATATTCGACGGCTGGCAGCGGCTGGTATTACGGTATCAGCAGGACATAGCGACGCTACCTATGAACAGGCGATCGCCGGCTTTAACGCAGGAGTCAGCATGGCAACACATCTGTTTAACGCCATGTCACCCTGGTTGGGGCGCAGCCCCGGCATGGTAGGTGCCGTATTTGAACGAGACGAGATCTATGCAGGAATCATTGCCGATGGCTATCACGTCCACTTCAACTCAATTGAGTTAGCGCGCAAGATTAAGCGTGAACGGCTGGTGCTGGTCACCGATGCCACCCCCCCAGCAGGCACTGAAATGCAGTCATTTTGGATTGGTGGACAAGAAGTCTTTCACCACAACGGCAAATGTGTGTCTGCTGATGGCACCTTGGGCGGCTCTGCCCTAACGTTGATAGAAGCCGTCGCCAACTGCGTCCAACACCTAGAACTTCCCTTGTCTGAAGCCCTACGCATGGCATCAAGTTACCCAGCGAAGGCGATCGCCGTTGACGACCGCCTAGGCTACCTTGCCCCTGGCTATCTTGCCAATCTTGCCGTCTTTAACCAGACATTACAGATAGTCGGGGCAATTGATCGAGGCAAATGGACGGGTAAAGATCGTGAGTGACACGCCCCAAAATGTCATCGACTTACTTGCTTTGGAGAGTGGAATTGAGCCGATCAACCGCCTCCGTTAACCTAATGTTAACGTCTGCCAAGTCCGGGCCGAGTGGTTCGGCAGCAGTTTCTTTACGGATAAAGGATGCTGCCCACTTAATCAGTAAATATAGGGCAAATGCAACAATCAGAAAATTGAGCACCGCATTGATAAACAACCCAATATTGGTCGGCCCTAGCTTTAAAGCCTTGAATGCCTCACCAGGTGCCCCAAAAATTACACCCAAAAGGGGCGTAATCATATCGACTACCAACGAGTCAATAATTTTACTGAAGGCAGCGCCAATGATGACACCCACGGCTAGGTCAATGACATTGCCCTTAAAGGCAAATTCACGAAAATCACTTAAAAATCCACCTACGGCTCTACCATGTCGTCGAGTCATGCGTTTTATGTTGCTCCCAATTAATGTCAGTATCAAACGGCGAAAACTTGGAATACGCATTCAGCAAGACGCTGAGCGCCGTTCTAAAAACGGTTAGGCTTTGTGGTTAGTGAGCCAGACATAAACCATCAAGCTGATAACAATTTTCAATTACCTAAACCCCAGTTGTTCTGTGAAACCTGCGCTCCATACAGACCCAAACTTGTAATGATTTTTTGATGTAATGATTTTTTGAAGTGCGGGCAAAGCCCGCACTTCAAAAAATCATTACATCAGTACCTTACCTACGCGGTGTGCAACTTTCTCAAACCTCTTGTGGGATAGCATACTGCCCCTCTAAACTAATCAAGCAAGATGCCTGCTCCACAAGAAACTTGGGGTTTCAGGACTTTTAGTTGCACATTGCGTTTACCTAGAAGTTTAGACGAGTTCGCGAACCCGCTCTTCTATCGTTGTCTCTTCAAACACAGCTTTATAGAGCCATCCTGCCAACAATGCACCCACAATCGGCGCTAGCCAGAATAACCAAACTTGGCTAAATAGTTCCGTTCCAGCAAACAGAGCCACCCCTGTGCTGCGAGCAGGGTTAACTGAGGTATTGGTAACTGGGATGCTGATCAAATGAATCAGCGTTAAGCACAGACCAATAGCAACTGGGGCAAATCCCGTTGGTGCGCGGCGATCGGTAGACCCTAAAATAACCAGCAAGAAAATGAAGGTGAGTACCACTTCTGCAATTAGACAAGCTAGTAAACCATAGCCGCCAGGAGAATGAGCACCAAACCCATTAGTCGCCAGTGGGTTAGATCCAGTCAGCGGTAAGAAGCCTTCGCGACCACTAGCAATAATGTAAATGACACCACCTGCCACAATTGCACCTAACACCTGAGCCACAATGTAAGGTAGCAACTCAGAACCGGGGAAGCGCTTGCCAGCCCATAATCCAAAAGAAACAGCCGGATTAAAGTGCCCACCCGAAATATGACCAAACGCATAAGCCCCCGTTAGCACAGTCAGACCAAATGCTAAAGATACACCCACTAGAGCAATACCGAGAGGGTTTGCATCATTTGCATACGGAAAATTGGCTGCGAGAACCGCACTACCACAACCGCCTAACACTAACCAGAAAGTACCAATAAACTCAGCCAAACACCGTTTTGAAAGTGGCATGTACAAAATCTCCTTTCTTTTGATAGAACCGATAGAACGAAATCGTTGATGGGCTGCCACAATCTGATTCAGCATCTTCAGACATGTAAGCTGGATTGTACACACTCCATCGCGGAAGCCCTTAAGCTGCAACGCTTTTCCGAAACGGGACAAGCCGATACTTCGAAAAAACATTGCATCAAAATCGTTAATTCAATCCCTGACCTGGAGCTGAGTAAAACGTAAGATTTAATCTTAGTTTGGTAGCAGGATATACCCAACGGAGGATAAAAAACAAGTCAATCTAGATTAGAGGAGATTTTTTTATCAAGGAGCGCTAACTCTTGGATTATGAATCCAAAGAGCAGGAGATTAGACAGCAAGCAAGAAGCTGTGCAGGCTGACCCTAGAGAAGGGATGGACGCATCGTTGGTGCAGTCAAAGTAGCTACATAAAATGACTTCTAACGTAATTTACATCACGCTGCGGTGGGATGCTGAACTACAAGGCCAGACTTACGGAGTTGAAAGTTGAATGTAGGGTGCGTATGGCCTGTGCATAAAAATAAGCTCTACCTTTTGGGGTAAGAGCTATGTCATTTGGAAGATTGTGAGAAGATTAAATTTCAATTACTTTATATTGATATGTGGCATTTCCTAACCTTAGGCAAAACCTCTATCGGTTAATGGAAAGTCTCTCAATACGAGGCTTTTAGTGCCCTAGCAAGTGCTTCGCATGATGTAGGAACTACTACATTTATGAGCAAAACATCCTTATTTTCAATCTAGTGGCAGTATGTCTGAAACAAATGGCGTAATGATGCAGTATTTCCATTGGTATATTCCACCCGATGGTAATCTTTGGAATCAATTTGCAGAGTCTGCCGAAACTCTAGCAAAGGTTGGGGTAACTTCAGTTTGGTTGCCTCCAGCCTATAAGGGCACAGGAGGCGGTTACGATGTGGGCTACGGAGTCTATGATTTGTTTGACCTTGGCGAGTTTGATCAAAAAGGCTCTGTGCGTACCAAATACGGCACAAAAGAAGAGTATTTAAACGCCATTAAGGTTGGCCAAAAGGCAGGAATTCGGATTTACGCGGATGCTGTTTTTAACCACAAAATGGGTGCTGACGAAGAGGAAGAAGTTGAAGCTACTCCCTTCAGCATGGACAATCGGAATGAGGCAATTGGAGAGTATCAAACCATCAAAGCATGGACACACTTTACTTTTCCTGGCCGAGGCGATAAATATTCCAGCATGCAGTGGCATTGGTGGCATTTTGATGCAATTGACTACAACGTTTATAACGAATCTGAGAATGCTATTTACTTACTGAAAGGGAAAGAGTTTGCTCGCAATGTTGATCTGGAAAACGGTAATTTCGATTACCTGATGGGTTGCGATCTGGATATCGATCATCCTGAAGTGTGTGGCGAGTTGAAGTACTGGGGAGAATGGTACGTCGATACCACAGGCGTAGATGGGTTTCGGTTTGATGCAGTTAAGCATGTCTCAGCAGACTTTTTTCGCGAGTGGCTAGATCATGTTAGTCACTATGCTCAGCGCGATCTGTTTGCAGTGGGCGAGTACTGGTCTTACGATGTTGAAGCTCTCCATAGCTTCGTTGAAAACACCAACGGCAGAGTGCCATTATTTGATGCGCCGCTGCACTATAACTTCCATGTCGCTAGCACGTCTGGCAATGATTACGACATGCGACAAATTTTTGATAACACCTTTGTTCAGCAGCAACCTGCTTTAGCGGTGACTCTCGTAGAAAATCACGATTCTCAACCGTTGCAGTCACTAGAATCTCTTGTGGAGTCTTGGTTTAAGCCCTTGGCGTACGCTCTCATTTTATTGCGCCGTGAGGGCTATCCCTGTATTTTTTATGGAGATTATTACGGGGCGCACTACAAAGACACTGGCAATGATGGCAATGAGCATGAGGTTTGGATGGAAAGCCATCAGGAGATTATGAATCACCTGCTGTTTGCCCGTCAAACCTACGCCTATGGTGAACAAAACGACTATTTTGACCATGCCAACACCTTGGGTTGGACCCGCCTAGGCGATGACGATCATCCAGGCGGCGTTGCTGTTGTTTTAAGCAATGGAGACGATGGCAGTAAGTCAATGGAAATTGGTCAACCCAATACTACCTACATTGACATCACTGGCTATGTGAGTGAACCCGTCACAACAAATGATGAAGGGTGGGGAGAGTTCCGCTGTAATGGCGGATCTGTTTCTGTATGGGTGCCCCAATAGACGGCTGACCTTTGAAGATTGGTTGTCCGTACACAAAGTAAGTAGTTCGCCCTAAGGATTGCGTACAAAATAAAACCTAATCTTTTTTTGGAAGTGGGGGGGGGGGGGGGGGGGCGGGGCAGACAAATGACGGGGGTAGGTAGATTTATTAATTAATTTGCAATCCTAAGTAAAAATAAACTTTCAAAAGTCGGTAGTGGTATTGAGGTAAGGGTTTTCAGATGGGCGGACTTCGCCCGCCCATCTGAAAACCCTTACAAGTTTAGGACTACCCAAAGGTCTGCGCCGACCACGCAGGAGGTCTAGTGAACAATCAATCTTTCAAGATCAAACCAATGGACGACAGCCTGCCAGCGTAGCGTGCAGGTTGACTACATTACCGATGACGGCGATCGCAGGTGCTTCAAAACCTGTTTCCTCGATTTGCCGCACGATGGTTTCTAGTGTGCCGAGCAATTCTGATTGCTCAGGGCGAGTTCCCCAGCGAACAAGGGCAATTGGCGTATCCAGCCCCAATCCAGCCCTGTGCAGTTGTTGCACAATATAGGGTAGGTTGTGGACACCCATATAGACCACGATGGTTTCACTACCATGGGCGATCGCCTCCCAGTTCACCTCTGGACGGTACTTTCCTGCCGCCTCATGCCCCGTGACAAACGTCACCGACGAGCTGTAGGCGCGGTGCGTAAGCGGAATCCCGGCGTAGGCTGGCGCAGCAATTCCCGATGTTACACCAGGAATCACTTCTACAGGAACACCCGCTTTCACCAGATCCTCCATTTCCTCGCCACCACGACCAAACATAAACGGGTCGCCCCCCTTCAGCCGCACCACAACTGCATGTATTTGCGCCTGATCAATTAACAGTTGGGTCGTGTCGTCTTGCCTCAGCGAATGTCGCCCGCGTCGCTTCCCCGCGTTGATTTTCTCTGCATGGGGGTTAATCATGGCCAAAATCTGCGGGCTAACTAGCGCATCGTAAACCACCACATCGGCGTGCTCTAACAGCGTTTTGCCTTTTAAGGTAAACAATCCAGGGTCTCCAGGGCCAGCGCCAACGAGATAGACTTTGCCAAGGGATTGCTGCATGGGTAGAGGTGATGATAGAGGCAGAAATAGAGAGGTCAACTGGTTGATAAAGCGATCGCCCTAGATTCAGTAGCTGAACGTTACTCTGAACTCCCATTATGAAAGGCACAATCATTTTTGGGAAATTTGAGGAATGAGGCGATCGCTGTTTGGGTAGATCAGACTGACACTTACACCGAAATGCAAGCTTGCCACAGACAGACAAGCATTGCAACTCCTTCTCAATTTAAGACGTGACTCAAAAGTCGAAGGGTATCAGTACCCACCACTATGTAAAAAGAACCTCAGAATCATGCAAAATTCACATATAGGGGTAGCCATGATCAATAGGACGCCTCCCTGTCATTCCCGCGCAGGCGGGAATCCATCTACTCGATAGGTGCCAGCGTCATTCCCGCGCAGGCAGGAATGACGCTGGCATGTCCTAAGCTTTATGACTATGGCTATAACTTTTCTGCGGGAGCCTTACATATTGCACTAAATTCGTGTGGGCTAAATTCTTGGCTTAGTATCTAAAAAGTCCCGTTCCTGTTACTTTGTAGCCTGTAGGTTCTAAGATAGCCGCCGCCGCTTGTTTACCCGAAATGGTCGCGCCTTCCATACTGTCGATGTAGTCTTGCTGCGTGTAGCTACCTGCCAAAAAGAAGTTGGGGATGGGCGTTTTTTGGGCGGGGCGGTAGGGGTCCATCCCAGCATTTTCGCGGTAGAGGGATTGTGCTAGCTTGACGACGTTAGACCAAGTCATCGTCAGGTCGCGCGCCGACGGAAACAGGTCATTTACTTGACTCAGAGCGTGCTGGACGATCTCTTCATTGCTCATTTTGATGAATGGGTCGCCGGGGGTAAGCACCACTTGCATCAAAGAGCCTTCACCCTCGCGGTAGTAATCCTTGGGGCTAGTGAGAGCAAGGTCAGCAAAACAGGAAAAATCAGCATCGGCGCTGTAAAGCAGGTTGTCAAGACCAGCGGCGTGATCGAGCTGGTGGCGCTGCTGGGCATCGCTCAATTCCGTCACCCAGCCATTGAAGCGTAGCTGTACCGTGACTACAGGCACAGCTTCCAGCTTATAAATATTCTCAAACTGAGGCCATTTACGCCATTCAGATGGCAACAGTCGCTGAATGCCGGGAACGTCGCAGGCAGCCAAATAGATGTCGGCAGTAACAGTTTCGGTGGCTTCACCGTTGGCGATCGCCAATCCCGTCACTCGCACGTTTCCATCGTGCTCCTCAAACAAAATTTGGCGGGTCTGACGGCGGGTATGCACCTGAGCACCTCGTGCTTCCAAGTACTTGAGGATGGGAGTATGCAGGTACTCAGCAGGCGACCCGGCTAGCATATTCAGCCGCGACGCGTTTGTTTTGGTGGCAAACATGAGAAAAATAGTGAGCATACAGCGAGCCGAAATTTGCTCGGTGTCAATAAACCCTAAGGCAAGGGCGATCGGGTTCCACATGCGCTCCAGACTGTGTTGAGAGCCACCATGGCTACGAAACCAATCGGCAAAGCTAATGCAGTCGAGTTCTCGAATCCATTTCATTGCCAGATCGTAGCTGACTAAACCGGGCACGATGGGGCTAGTGCCAAGGGCGATCGCATTTTGCAGCTTATCAAGCCACGATAGCTGCCCAGTTGTAAAAAACGCTTTTAACCCATGAAACGGCGCACCCAACAAAAACCGAAAATCAAGCTGGCCAATCTCACCGCCCTTATTAATAAAATTGTGGACGTGTTCTTTAGGCAATAAGTACTGAAACGCACCCACCTTCTGCATTAGGGCAAACAGGTTGTTGTAGTTATTGAAAAAAACGTGCAGACCCATCTCGACGTGGTTACCATCTGCATCGATCCAACTTCCTACCTTGCCACCCACAAACGAGCGAGCTTCAAAAATCTCTACACTGTGTCCGGCCTCTGCTAGCTCCACGGCTGCTGCCAACCCCGCTAGCCCAGACCCAATAATTGCAATCCGCATTCCAGCCTTTCCTGTGAAACCCTTTACATATTTTAATAGAGATTGGACAACAGCATCCGCAGAAGTAACCACCGCTTTTGCAGAAGCGACCTCTTGTGTATAGATTGCTTCCGAGTTCTAAGAGCCGGAAGCCGTTTATAAGGGAGGCGATCGCTCCTCTGGTAATACAAGTGGTAGTACAAGGGAGGCGATCGCCATCAGTGACGAGCGTGCTGAAAGTCAGAAAGCAGCTCGGCTGGTCAATGTGATGGTTTATCCGGGTGATGGTTTATCCGGGTTGACCTAGTTAGTGGACGTACCATTTTATGGGCACTGGGTGATGATATTGTGAGGTTCGGCACGTACTCAACAGCATTCAGCGGTTGAAACGTCAGTTCTATACATAGCAACACGCTACCAGGTTAGGACATTATTTTTCTGAAAGTCGGGCGGAACCGGGCTCTCAGAAAAAATAAGGTTGGACTTAGGCTCGTAACGCTGTAGATTCAGCAGCATTACTGTTTTTAACAGGTGCTCTACATGTAAGGCTAGACAAACTATCAAACTTAGCTGTTTATTTCTACAGTTAAAACCTAATATCTTCATAGACAATTCATAGACCATTCGATATTAGCCATACCATTCGGTTCTAGAGTGATGGCGAGTCATTAGCCCTGTTTTTACTCAAATCTCCACATGCTGAAGCTGCTATCGTTAATTCCGCTGGCTCAAATCTATATGCCAGGGACACCTGCTATTGAACTCCCTCGTATTCAACAGATTGTGGAGCCACAGGAAGTTCGGGTATTGCCAGGACAGCTTGATACTGTGCCGGTGTTTAACAGCAATAGCCCAGAGGTGGTGCAGCAAGAAGGAATTTTACTGTCTACGTTTCCCCCAACTGGGATGCGCGTTCCCACCGCCCATTTGAACTATCCTTTTGAAGGACGGTTTGACATCTTTGCCCATCACATTGCCAGGGGAGTTACCCCCGACGATGCTCGTACATTATTTATTGGTATTTTGGTCTACAACCCCACATCTAGGCCTGTCACGATTGAAGTGAAGCAGGCGGTGAGCTACCTGAGTCAAGAGGCACCCTTCCATGACTTGCCGTCGTATGTAGCGAATGCATCGTCTAGTGTCTTCGCAGGCCCAGGCAGCCGTACAATGGGCGACATTTTGCGGGGGTTGAGTCAGTCCGTCTTGGCGGATCGAGTGGTAGTATCGCCGAGACAAACGCAGTTGCTATTGAGTGAACCTATTCCTCTGCGTAGTTTGGCCTCATTTCGCAATGGAGAACCGCTGCCATTGCTGGCCGAACCAGCGGAGGCCGAGTTAGATGCAGCCGAAGATCAAGACCTATTGGGGACGGTGGAACCGGGAGCGGCTCCCGTTCTTCCCCCTCGCAATCGAGAAATTCCGATTAATGGGCGGACAACTTTGATGTATCTGTCGAGTGATGGCCCTGTTCACGTGGCTAGTTTGGGAATGTTTGGCCGGATTAACCAAAATGGCAGTGAGCGATCGCCCCGAATTAACGAATGGTTGGCCATGTTGCAGCAGGGCAATCTGGCAGGGCCACGCGATCGCGCCCCCACATCGCCTAATTCTCGACGGCTGAATCGGTTTTACTACGGTCGAGTAGCAGGGGTAGCGCAGGGTTCTGAATGGCAAGCGAGTCTAACTGACTCGCCAGAGGTCGATCGTCTAACCATTCCCAAAATGGGGCACTCGGTGTCTTACGCGATTAGTACCGTTGATAGACATACGTTGGGAACTGGGCAAGTTCAAAGCGCGCCGATGCTCGCCCGATATCCGGATACGGCTTACCGCGCCCACGGCAATTATGGTGTTCATTATGACCTGACCTTGCCCCTGTACAACGACACAAACAGCGCTCAGCGAGTGTCTGTCTTGTTTCAAACCCCAATGAAAGATGAAGGGCTACGCGGACAAGCTCTGCGGTTTTTGCGGCCAACCGATCGCCGCATTTTCTTCCGAGGAACACTGCGTCTGCGATATACGAACGATTGGGGTGTATCACAAACGCGCTATGTCCATATTGTGCAGCGCCGGGGGCAGCAGGGAGAACCATTGCTGACGCTAGAGCTACAACGGGGCGATCGCCGATCGGTGCAGGTTGATTTTCTCTACCCACCTGATGCCACACCGCCCCAGGCACTAACCATTCGGACGCTTAACCCCAATGAAATGCCTGTACCCAATAGCCCCTCTACCGAACCTGGGGCTGCTATTACCCTGGAGCGATCGCCTAATTAACCGCTTATACCCTGATGGGATGGAACGTCTAGGATAAGTAGTTCAACCTAAATAAAAACCAAATTCTAGAACCCTGCGCCGCCCGCACAGCGGGCGGCGCAGGGTTCTAGAATCTTATATTTGATTAAGCCCACCTACTTAGTAGCGACTGTAGAATACATCGTAGACCCCTCCGCCAATCCCACGATGAGTGCGCCCGCCGAACCCGACAAAACAAATGCCCATCTTCCGAGTGTCGAAATTCGGGAAATGGATATCGATGACCTCGCCCCGATCTTCCACTTAGGGGAGATTTTATTCACGAGCGATCTCTACCCCTATCTGTATCGCACGTGGGACGAATGGGAGGTGATTGGTATGTACAACACCGATCCAGAATATTGCTTGGTGGCTCAGATTGAACAAGAGTTGGCTGGATTTGTGCTGGGAACGATCATCAGTAAAGCCTCGTGGGTTTATGGCTATATTATCTGGCTAGGAGTTAGTCCTCAGTTTCAGCGGCGAGGGGTCGCCGATAAGCTGGTCGACAAAATTGTAGAGCGGATGATCGAAGAAGGCGTGCGGTTTATGCTGGTAGATACCGACCCTGCTAACGAACCCGCAGTCAAATTCTTTACCCGCAAGGGGTTTGGCAATGCTCGCCGTCACGTCTACCTTTCTATGAACCTCAGCAAGCACGAGTTTTATGGTCGCCTGATTGCCTACGAACGCGACAAAGCCGACCGCGTTCGCCAGCGTCACCCCAAACGCCCTTAGGAGTGAGTTTTGAGTTTTGAATTCTGAGTTAGGCGGTCAACTCAAAACTGATTGAATTCTAAATTCCTTAGTTCAATTGCTGGTAAGTATTTCAACCTAAATAAGAACCAAATTCTAAAACCCTGCGCCGCCCGCACCGCGGGCGGCGCAGGGGTTTAGAATCTTATATTTAATTACTCTAGATTGGACTAATTGGTTTGCAAAGTTGAGTAAGCAGGATGCCATGAGAAACTTGCTCAACCCCAGCTAGGGATTGAGCCCAATGCACTTGATGGCAACATCCGCGAAGCTAAGCTGCTGTGGGGTTAGAACGCCTC
>JBBQFG010000049.1:0-24109 GCA_038321765.1 Elainellales cyanobacterium | reverse complement strand
AGCCATGATCAATAAGAGAACTCCCTGTCATTCCCGCGCAGGCGGGAATCCATCTGCTCGATAGGTGCCAGCGTCAATCCCCCGCAGGCGGGAAAGACGCAGGCAAGTCCAAAACTTTATGAAAAATTCTATATTTGAGGGGCGTCAGTACTTTTTTGGGTCACAAAAAGTCTTATTTTTTTTTGGCCGCGGGGGTTTGCCCCGCGATTCAAAAAATCGTCGCATCAATACCACTACCCCTAGTTTGAGGTAGGAAGTTCTGAAAGGGAAATTCCTAGCCAGCCTTGAAATAGATGCTGTTGTTCAACTGTGGGCTGAGCGATCGCCCCAATTTGGTGCACCTGCGGACGAGCAGCCGCGAGGGTAACAGAAACGGTTCGTAGTTCGTCTTGATGAAAGAAAGTGAGGGGAACCGTATCGCCAGGGCGGTAGTCTTTGAGGCGTTCGGGAAGTTGGTCAGCAGTAACCCGTAAATGGGCGATCGCCAGTAGCTCATCCCCTGCATCGATTCCTGCTCGCTGCGCCGGAGAGCCAGTTTCGACAAACTTAATTACATCTCGTCCATGCTCGGTTTTCACCGTCATGCCTAAAATTGGTGGCGCATCCTTTACCTCTTCTGATTTCACCTGTAGCCCAAAGGGAGCGAGGTATTGGTCAAACGGCAGATCATCGGTCGTGTGCAAACAGCGATGGAAAAAGTCACGTAGATCGGTATCGGCTACCGACGTAATCACCTGCTGCAACTGATCGGGCGTAAAGCCAATTTCATCACGACCAAACTGCTGCCACATTTGCCGCATTACATCATCTAGCGATCGCGCATTATTATGCCGCGCCCGAATCAGCAAATCCAGCAGCAGCGAAACCATTTCCCCCTTCAGGTAATACGAAATTTGATTATTGTTGCTGTTGGCATCTCGGCGATAGAGCTTAATCCACGCATCAAAACTCGACTCACTCAACGGCTGCACCCGCCGCCCTGGAATCGCCAGAAAGTTCGAAAGTTCCTTACTCAGCCCCCGTAAGTACGCGCGGGCATCGTACAGCCCTGCTCGGAAGGGAATCGCCAAGTCATAAAAACTGGTGCTGCCCTCGCTAAACCACAGAGACGGCGTGTAGTTTTCTCCCTCGTAGTCAAACACCTCCAGCGCCGCTGGTCGAATCCGCTTTACATTCCAGAGGTGGAAGAATTCGTGCGCCACTAGTTGCATGAAGCGATTGTATTTTTCGGTCGCACGAAAGCTAAAGCGGGAATAGTTGAGCGTGCAGCAATCTTTATGCTCCAACCCACCAAACCCTTGAGCCGAAAGATGCAGCAAAAACAGGTAGCGATCGTACGGCAAGCCGCCAAACAGGGCAGCCTCTGCTTCAACAATGCGGCGTGTATCCTCTAACAGACGCGTTTGCTCATAATTACCCACGCCCCAAATCACATATTGGTGCGGCTTGCCCAGTACCTCAAACTCCAGTCGGTCGTGAATACCTACCTCAACCGGGCAATCCACCAGCATGTCAAAATCCACTGCTTCAAACGTGTTGGGCTGCCCTGCTACCATCGGCAGCGTCGTGGCAATCTGCCAATCTGGAGAGGGCGGCACCACCGTTAGCTGAACCGGGCTATGTTCAAAACCAGGCACAAAAAAGAACTGCGCTGCCCCATTAAAGTAACCGTGCGTAGCATCTAAATGGTTCGTCCGCACGGTCAGTTCATTCGCATACATGCGGTAATGAACCGTCACCGCTGACACTCCCACCGTTTGGATTTGCCAATGATTCTTACCCAACTTTTGCCAAGCTAGGTTATCTTCCACGTCAAAGTCTTGTAATAGCCGAGAATATTCCCGCACCAAATAAGAACCCGGTGTCCACACAGGCATTTTGAGGTCGAGCACATCGGCCTGCCATCCACTAACCTGAAGCGTCACCTCGAACAGGTGCGTCTCTGGTTGAGACATCGCAACGTGATAGTGGAACTGACAGTCGGTACGAAGTGATTTAGCAGGACGGGTTTGGGTAGCTTCCATACGGTCACAAAGAGAGGTTACAGGAGAATATCAGGGTCTTTAGCAGTGGTAGTGTTCAAATATAGAAAAATCAGAGTTTCTGAAAGATTTTGTGGGCGTACAGTGGCCACAAAATCCTTCAAAATCTTTCAAATGTGTAAATTCTAATCCTTCATTTCTACATCCTACGCTTCGCAAACGGCAGCGCCGACCATTCTCCTCATGAACCTCCCCAACTGGATTACCGTTTCTCGACTACTAGGAGTGCCGCTGCTGCTGTACTTATTGGACCGCCCAACCAACCAACTGCGGTGGGTTGCTCTAGCGGTATTTTTGGTAGCCGCAGGAACCGATTGGCTAGATGGATATTTGGCGCGACGACTGAATCAAGTGACCGATTTGGGCAAGTTTTTAGACCCTTTGGTCGATAAGCTGCTGGTGCTGGCTCCGCTGTTGATGTTGATCCAGTTAGGACAAGTCCCCGGATGGGCGGCATTTTTAATTTTGGGACGAGAACTGGCGATCGCGGGATGGCGCGTTAACCAACCGACTATTTCTGGAGCAAACCTGTGGGGTAAGCTCAAAACCGTTAGCCAAATTGGGGCGATCGCTCTGCTGATTTGCCCGCTGACAGCACTAAGCCCCTACAGCCTAATGGCATTTTGGGTCGCTGTCGCCCTGACATTGGTTTCAGGAGCGATTTACCTATTCCAGGGTTTGCAGCCCACGAAATGATGGCTCTGTTGGACTGTTGAGCCAACCAAGTTAAGAGGATGTTTTAAAAGTCCCGTCGCTGGTATGAAAACGGTATCGATCCCCCTAAATCCCCGCGCTGGCGCGCCGCTGCGCTAGTAAAAAGGGGGACTTTAAATCCAGTTCCTCCCTTTTTATAGACGCGAAGCGGCTTCCCGAAGGGTAGGGGGGGCTAGGGGGGATCACTCAGTGCCCAAAATCACAGCCAATCACTTTTCAAACATCCTCTAAGAGAGCGGCGGCTGGCGATCGCCCATTTTTCTGACACTTATTTTGCTAACACTTATTTTCCTGGCACTTCCTGGCACTTCCTGGCACTTCCTGGCACTTAAGGTTCAACCCGCACTACGGTACCCACTTGCACCAAACTAAACAAAGCCAATACATCTTCATTCCGCATCCGCACGCAGCCATTAGACGCAGCACGACCGATTGATGACACAGTAGGGGTACCGTGGAAGCCAATTACCCCGTTGGACATGCGAGCAAAGCCAATCCACCTCAGCCCCAGCGCACTATTTGCACCAGGCGATCGCACTTCTCCTGTCCACGGGCTTTGCCAAACTGGGTTCTCAATCATTTCAAATACAGCAAACTCCCCGGTGGGCGTAGGCGTATCTTGACTGCCGATTGCCACTGGATAGCTAGCCACCATCTCATCTCCCTGCTGCACAAATACCCGCCGCTGACCCAATCGCAGCACGACCTGGGTAACATGCTGCTCGGTCGGCAAAAATAACTCCGGATTGCTCAGTCCTGGCAAGTCAGGCAAGCCCTGATCGACAAAGCGCGTCGCTGTCAACGATCCAGATGCCGATCCATCAGATACCGATCCATCAGAGGCGATCGCTGGAGTCACCCCAACCGCCGCAGGCATCCACCCAACCATTGCCCACACTAATGACACCATGACCCCACGCTTTAGGTTCCGAGACACTTGATATTTCGCGTGCGAAACATCAAGTGTCTTAGGCAACTTTAAACTGTGCTTCCGATCCATTGTTCTAAATCGCTCCATCGCTCCCACACCACCACTAGACATCTTGCATACGTGCCGTTTTGGAAGAGTGACTCGTTTCTCGGCCAAGCCGAGAAACGAGTCACCCCATATGCCTATTCCCTCAACACTACGCACCGATGTTCAAACTATTCTCTATCGCTGAATTGACACCCGCTTAGGGTACTGACACCCATGCGATGCGCCTTTACTAAGATAACCATAACTAGAATTTACGCTGTTGATATGTCGCGGGTGCTCCGCCTCCAGGTTAACTTTCTAGATTTTTCGCGAGAATGGTTATAAGTCCTGAGCAAAAAAGATTGGTAACGCATGATTCCATCGGCACCGTACTACGTTATTTATGACGGCAACTGCAATTTGTGCGTCAATTTAGTCAAACTTTTAGAAAATTTAGATCAAGGGCATACGTTTCAGTACGCGCCGATGCAAGACGAGCTAACACTGCAACGCTTTAGCATTACGTCGCAAGACTGCGAGCTGGGCATGATTTTGCTTAAATCTAATGACCCTACAACCCGCTGGCAAGGGAGCGCGGCAGCGGAAGAAATTGGCCGATTACTCCCTCTGGGCAGCGTATTTGTAGCCGCCTACCAGGCGCTTCCAGGAGTTCAATGGGCAGGCGATCGCCTCTATGAGCAAGTTCGTGACAACCGCTACACGCTATTTGGCAAACGCGATCGCCTGTATCAACCAATGTATCCGATTTGCAATTCGGAGATATGTGGTGGCGAGCAGAGTTAAGTAGGTGCGCGCCAGTTGGCACTGACTTCCCCTTGTTTCAACTGCTATCATTTTGATTGGCAGTTGTTTGGCAGACTGGTGAACTTATCACACGAATGCCTTCAAGCAGGTATGAGTTGTTTCCTGGACTGTCAAACAACCAACACGGGGCTGTAGCTCAGATGGATAGAGCGATCGCCTCCTAAGCGATAGGCCATGAGTTCGAACCTCATCAGTCCTGCTTCTCAAAGCAAAACCAGAAAGCGTCATTTTTCGGAGTCCAAATAAACTTGGTAGTGCTATTGACATAGGGCGTTTTGAATCACGGGCAATGTCCGCGCTTCAAAAAGACTAAGTAGTTCAACCTAAATAAAAACCAAATTCTAAAACCCTGCGCCGCCCGCACAGCGGGCGGCGCAGGGTTTTAGAATCTTATATTTAATTAAGCCCACCTACTTACGCGTTTAGGACTACCATAAATTTTAGTGAAATAGCCTAAATAGGTAGCTCTGAAGCGCTTTAAGAAATTCTACGAAGCGACTAATCAGGGTTCGGGATACAGGGGGGGCAGCGATCGCACTTTCAATCTCATCCGAGGGTGTAATATTGGTCACTTCGTAGAGCAAATACTCACCACTTTTGCCAGGAATTTTGACCTGGCATCGTCGATTGATCGAAACTAAATTTCTAACAAGGGCATAGGTATCTTCTGAAATGAGTAAGTTGGTACCTACCGTTTTGTTGGCTGCTTCAATGCGGCTAGCAAGGTTAACGGCATCCCCGATGGCCGTTATTTGTTTGCTGTTAGCAGCACTTACTGCTCCTAATACGACTTGCCCAAAATGAACCCCAATCCCGATTTGCAACTGACGATAGTAGAGATCCTCTAAATAAGTGTTGATTGACACCATAGCATTTTGCATGTCCACAGCAGCTCTAACAGCTCGCTCTGCCGCCCGGTCGCGATCGTCCACCCCAAATAGAGCCATACATCCGTCGCCCATGTAATTACTAATCACACCGCCGTGCCGCTCCACAATTTTGCCCATGTGATCAAAATATCGATTTAGCACGTAAATTACGTCGTAAGCAGGCAGCGCTTCTGAAAAATTGGTGAACCCACGCAGGTCTGCAAATAAAATAGCAATTTGTTTTTCTTCACCGATTGCTGCCCGTCCCCCTTTGCTAGTCATTTGCTGATGAATTAATTCCAAATCTTCCATGTCCAACGCTAGCCGCCGGAGTGTAATTTTTCCGTCTCCCGATACCTGTGTTTGGCATGCCAAGCGCATTTTTGGGGCAAAACTAAGGCGACGAGCAAGGGTTTGTTCTGCATCATTGCGGGGAGCACAATATTCCAACCCTTCCAAAACCCAAACCCGGCAGGTAGAGCACCGAGCACTGCCCCCACAAACGTGAGTATGCGGAATTCCAGCACAGAGAGAGGATTCCAAGATAGTTTCTGCATCGTTCACGACGATGAGACGATCATCAGGCAAATAGTGAAGGGTGGGCATAGAAACTGGGGCGACAGAGGACGGAGCAGACAGGGCATAACGGTCAGGCTAGAGGCAGCGACGGTAGGGATAAGGCAGAGATAATCTGCGCGATCGCCTGCTATTCTGACCCTCTTACAAATAGATTCATCATCAACAGACCCAAATCGGCACCCCTCAAAAAATCATAGATAAATTTCTGATATTCAAGCCTAGTAAATTCACTTACTACCTAAGTAGAGCAGTATAAAATCTTACCTCATTAGTCAAATGCTTTGCTGCGGTTCGATTTCAGCCTCTCAGGGATGTCTATTGTAATAGCCTTTTTTGAGAAGGTTTACAGGGTTCTGCTCTAGCATCAGGTTTTCGTAAGGCGATTCAAAAACTCTAGGACATCCTGAAAAGAGTTGTTAATCTTTATACAGACATAGCAGCTCGATCATTCAATCTAATCGTGCGAGTTGAGGAGTCCTTCAAACCGTGCTTAGATGCATTCTAACTGAAACATCAGTGAGCCTCTAAGGTGAATACTGCTTTGAGAGCAGAGGTCGTTTCTTGGCTGTGCCGGGAAATGATTCGCTGGAGATCTAATGCTTACAGGAAGAACTGCATAGCATCAAAGCTGACTTGAAGGACAAGATTTTACGTGAAATTTTACTACTGGAGTAGGAATAATGAAAACTATGACGATTGGATCAGCCCTTGTAGTCTCGTTAGCCACCTTAGTGGTTGGCGCAGGTGCGGCAAGTGCTGTGAGCATCTCGATTGGCGGAACATCGGCCGCGGGTGAAGGGTACAAGTCAAGTGTCGTTGGAGCAACTACAATTGACTTCAACTCTGGCGCAGCACCTACAAGCGGCATGGTTAGCTACTCAGGCGTAACCAACCACATTGTGCAAGGTAGCAAGAGCAGCAACTATGCCACGCCCGCAGGTGATACCACCAAGTATCTAACACTGTCTCAAGCCGGAGCGAAGGTAGCAGGTTCGACGGGTTCTTTGACGCTTAACTTTGCCAAGGCGTTAGATTACTTTGGTTTGTACTGGGGTTCGGTAGACACTTACAACTTTTTAGACATCTTTAAAGGAAATACGTTGCTCCGCACCATCAGCGGTAAAGATGTTTCCTCTACGGCCAAAGGGAGCTGGACTGGCTCTAGCGATAATGTGTTTGTCAATTTGTCTGCTGACGCTGGTCAGTCATTTGACAAGGTGGTTATGCGCTCTAATGGCATTGCATTTGAAACCGACAATCACGCCTATAGACAGGCAGTTCCTGAGCCGTTCACGGTTGGCGGCAGTTTGTTGGGTTTAGCCATGGGCTGGCAGATGCGGAAAAAGCAAAATGCCAAAAAAGCTGAGGCTTAGTGCCAATTAGGCTTTGGCTTTTGTAGCCATCTGAACAATACATCGTTAACCTGAATCGTTTCCCGGCAACGCCGGGAAAAGATTCAGGTTTTTCATAATCGGGGGATGATTTTTTGGATGAGAGGGGCGTGCAGCGCTCCTCTCATCCAAAAAATCATCCCTAAAATCAGCAACGCCACGGTTCACACTTACAAAAAAATTCACCCAAGACGTTGAAACGAGTACAGACTGTATTCCCAGCTCAACGCTTGGATAGATCAGGATCGGCTTTGAGCGCTTGGTCGAGCACTATACGCGCTTGTTCGGCCTGGGTGCGAGCTTCTCGATAGCGCAAGTTTGCTTGAGCGTAGGTTTTTAGTACCTTAAAACCCTCTTTGAGATTGGTAATTTCTTCTTCTGATACTGTTTCGTCTGTAAACAACGTATCAATTTGAGCGCGAATCTTCATCGCCTCAGTGCGAGACACCTGGACTTTTAACTTCAGCGTAGCTAGGTTGCTGAGCACCTGCACGGCTTGAGTTATAGCATCTTCTTCTTCCACGTTGACCAAAACTGGCTCCTTCACTTCAATAAATTGTTGGGGACCAAATCCCTCAGATAGATCGGTAGGTAGTGTGCCCTCTTCCATGAGCGCAATTAGCTGATCCATCGCTTTTTCACGGGCTTTATTAGAGTCTTTGCCGGAGACTGTGAGAATGACTTCGGGACTCTGGGCAAGGGTGTATTGAACCATGAGACTGCTTATAGGTACATATGTATTACTTAATTGCTATGATATCGAAAAATGTATGCGTCGGTAGCCTCACTTAATTGAAAGCCAACTCCAGGATTTTGTACCACTGTCTATTCAGCTAGTGGCGCAAGATCCTGGAGTTCACAGCAATACGCTACCAGGTTAGGACAATATTTTTTCTGAGTGCCTCGCTCCTTACTGCTCTCAGAAAAATGGGACTTATGCAGTTGAATGAATTTGCGGGCGCGGAGCGCCCGCAAATTCATTCAACTTTCTTGGCTTTTCGTGTTAGATGCGTACGTCCTAAAAAAGTATTAATCGGACTTAAGCCTTAACCGAAAGATATTGCTACATAAACGCCCTTTCTTTAAGGACGCGGATAGTTTCTAGCTAAGCTGGGCAACAATCCGCACTATAGGCCTAATCAAACCAGCATAGTATCAAAGTGTGGGTGAGTTATGCGGTTTCTGCTACGCGCTGAGGTACTTCACCGAGTAGTCAGCGTCTCCAGATGCGGATTGTCCGATCGCCACCACCGCTAATCAACATGCGCCCATCAGGTCTAAAGGCGATCGCTTTAACTTCGCGAGTATGGCCAGTCAGGGTATGGCGTGGTTTTCCATCCAGCAAACTCCAGAGCTTTATGGTGTGATCCCGGCTGCCACTAGCTAAGAGCTGGTCATCGGCACTGAGGGCGATCGCATTTACCCAGTCCAGATGACCCGTGAGGGTTTGAACCTTGTGGCTTTGAAAGTTCCACAGACGAATGGTGTTGTCGCTACTGCCGCTGACTAACATCTGACCATTGGCAGTGAAGGCCACGGAGTTTACGTCTTGGCTGTGCCCAGATAGGGTATGTAGTAAGTTCCCGGTGTAAAGGTTCCACAGACTAATACTGTTGCTGCTGCTGCCACTGGCTATGACACGGCCATCGGGGCTAATGGCAACACTGGTGACGGCGCGTGACCCACGCAGCGTACGAATCAGTCGTCCACTGTTGAGATGCCAAATTTTGACGGTATTGTCATCGCTACCACTCACAATCGCTTGCCCGTCGGGGCTGACCGCTACCGAGTGCGAGAGGATTGAATCGGAGTGATCTGCAATGGCACGGACGAGCGTGCGATCGCTCACATTCCACAGTTTAATGGTGTCGTCGATACTGCTACTAACTAGAGTGGCTCCATCGGGGCTGAAGGTTAACGACAAGACTGGCTCTGAGTGGCCTCTCAACGTGCCCAGCAACGTACCAGTATCTAGATGCCAGAGCTTGATAGTGAGGTCGAAGCTAGCACTGGCAAACCGTTTGCCGTCCGGGCTGATGGCGATCGCCGCGATGCACTGATCGTGAGCAGCTAATGTGCGGATGCACGTCCAGGATGGGGATTGAACCGGAACTGGAAGAGAAGTCGCCGGGGGAGGAGCGATCGCAGGTAAGGCCACACCTCCACTGCCACCTCCACTGCCACCTCCACTGCCACCTTCACTGGCATCTCCACTGCCATCTCCACTGGCATCTCCACTGGCAATTGACATCAAATCGCGTAATACATCGGCTGCTGATACATACCGTTGATTGATCGCAGGAGCAATCATGCGATCGAGTAAATGGGTTAAATCAGCAGCGATGGGTTGAGGTAAGTGGCTATGCCAGCTCCACTGCCCATCTGTAAAAGAGAATAAATCGACGGGAGAAATGTCGGTCAATAGATGAATGCAGGTGACACCCAGACTATAGATATCGCTGGCGAACGTAGCCTTACCGCCTACCTGTTCGGGGGCAGCGTATCCTGAACTGCCAATCACTGTTCCGGTTTTACCCAGTGTAGAAAAAGTCGTAAATTTAGAGGCTCCAAAATCTACCAGCACCAGTTTGCCGTCGCTGCGCTGGCGGACGATGTTTTCGGGTTTAATGTCGCGGTGAATAATGTGGCGATCGTGGATGAACTGCAATACGGGCAGCAGATCTTGCAAGACCTGACGAATTTGGCTCTCGTCTAACCCTTCAGTTTGCACCAGTTCTTGTGCCAAGGTTGCCCCGTCGATGTAGCTCTGGATTAGATAGTGATAGGTTTTCTGAGTAAAGTGCGCCAGCAGTTTGGGAATTTGGGGATGCTGTCCTAGTTGATCGAGTTGTTCTGCTTCGCGGTGAAACAGTTCAATTACCTTGGCGGCGTGACGGGTGCCAACCTGAGGCGGAAACAGTTGCTTAATGACGCAACTGGGATGGGACGGAAGATATTCATCGACGGCTAAAAACGTTCTGCCAAAACCACCTGAGCCAATGGGTCTAATAGCACGATAGCGATCGCCCACCATCAGAGATTCTCCACAGTCTTGGCAAAATTTGCGATCGCCTGAGTTCTGCGGATACTGACAATCGGGATTCAGACAATAGCTCATACTTAAAAAGACAGCCAAGCGTTCAATCTATGGTATCCCCAATACTTTCTCGACACGGCGAAATTCTCCCACAAACCATTGTCCCCAACATCAGCAGCACTCAAACTCCCCATAGCGGATATCACTGGGATGGTAGCGATCGCCGCTTCTTTGAAGGCTGGTACTTTCGGATCACCTTACCCGACTGCCATCAAAGCCTTGCTTTTATGTACTCCATTGAAGACCCTAGCGGGGGCAAGCCTCACAGTGGAGGGGCGGCTCAAATTTTGGGAATAGACGATGAGTATTTTTGTCGGACGTTTCCCAATGTGCAGAGATTTTGGGCGTGGCAGGATGGGCTAGGGGTAGGGCACCAGGGAACGGGAACCGAAACGGTGGGATATTTGCAGCCAGAGGCGTTTGACCAAGCGATTGAGGAGGGGTATCAGGCGACAGCGACATGGCACCAAGGCAAGCTGCGCGATCCGGGGAGTGGGCGCAGGGTGCAATGGCAATATGCTGTAGAACCGCTGGACATGTGGGGCGATCGCAACGCCTCACCACAATCGACTGCTGGCTGGCTGTCACACTTTCAGATTTTTGAACCCGGTTGGCAGATTTTGATGGCGCACGGGTTGGCAACGGGCTGGGTAGAGTGGGGCGATCGCCGCTATGAATTTACCCGTGCTCCCGCCTATGCCGAAAAGAACTGGGGCGGGTCATTTCCGCAAAAATGGTTTTGGATGCAGTGCAATGGGTTTGTAGATGAACCGGAACTGAGCCTGACAGCCGGGGGCGGAAGGCGGGGCGTGCTGTGGTGGCATGAAGACGTGGCGATGATTGGCATTCACCATCGCGGCAAATTTTACGAATTTGTGCCGTGGAATGCTCAGGTAAAGTGGACAATTCACCCCTGGGGTTACTGGCACATGACCGCCCAGACCGCTGACTACCGGGTTGAACTCACGGGCACCACTGCCGATGCTGGCACCCTGGTTCGCACTCCCACCCGCGACGGCTTACGGTTCATTTGCCGAGACACAACCCACGGCAGCGTCACACTACGGCTGTGGCATCAGGCAACCCCTAGCCAACTGATACTTGAGGCGCACAGTCAGGTGGGTGGGCTAGAAACTGGCGGGGAGCCGTGGTTAGACGTGTGGCGATCGCCATGAATCAGTTTACAGGTGATGGTCTAAACAAGGGTCTTAGCTCGTTGTACCCCTTGACGCACGGCTTCCGCAGAGCTGTGAAGAGCCGCCAGTTCGATACTGGTGAGGTCAAGTTCTAGAATAGTTTCGATGCCACCACAGCCAAGGCGAGCGGGCACACCGATAAATACGTCGTTTAATCCGTACTCGCCCTGTAAGTAAGCAGCGATCGGCAGCAGCCGAGATTTATTTATCAAAATAGTCTCGACCATCAGACAGGCAGACGATGCAGGCGCGTAATAGGCCCCGCCCGTTTGCATGAGTTCTACAATTTCGGCACCGCCGTTACGGGTGCGCTCTACCAGTCGGGCGATCGCAGCAGCATCCAACAGTTCAGTAATGGGAATACCGTTGACGCTGGAATAGCGCGGCAGCGGCACCATTAACTCGCCGTGGCTACCCAGCACCATTGCATTTACATCAGCGGTAGACACGCCCAACTCTAATGAAATAAACGTTTGAAACCGGGCAGAGTCTAGGATGCCTGCCATTCCCATCACCCGTTCTGGCGGTAAGCCACTGGCCGTCCACGCCATGTAGGTCATCACATCGAGGGGATTAGTCACCACGATCAAGATGGCATCGGGGGAATGAGCGATCGCCTGCTTAGCCGCGTTGACCACAATTTGCGCGTTTGTTTTTAATAAATCATCCCGCGTCATGCCGGGTCGGCGGGGCAACCCGGCAGTGATGACCACAATGGTTGAACCAGCCGTATCGGCGTAATCAGCCGTGCCCCGAATTTGGCGATCGTGCCCCTCTAACCCCCGCGCTTCCATTAAGTCGAGCGCTAACCCTTGGGGGCGACCCGCTAAAATATCCAGCAGCACTACATCTGCCAAGTTTCGCTCAGCAATGCGCTGTGCCAGCGTTCCTCCCACATTGCCTGCACCAATGACTGACACACGAACGGAAGTACAAGCGCTAAGCGGTTGGGATGGTGTGTTCATAGTAGGGGAGAGGCGATCGCATCTGGTAACGGTATCTCATTAGGCTACTCATCGTCGCGTACGCGATCAAGTCTGCCTATCTAGCGATCTACTCAAATTTTTCTAACTGATCAGTTCTCAGCCAAACGTTGGGCGTTGGCACATGGCCAAACTGCACCAGCATATAGTCACCCTTGGAGTCTAAAATTTCGCCCTTGGTTTCAAAAATGTAGGGTGGAAAGCGCGTATCACTGGCCGCAGCTTCGATACTGCCCTCTAACTTGGCTCGAACCACTCGAACAAAATCACCTTTCTGAACTGGCATGGCTTGGTGTACCCACAATTTTGTATGTCCACAATATAGCCGTCTCTGCAAAATCTAAACCTATTCACCCCAAATTAATGCCAAATTAATGACTGTGTACGCGCAACTCGCCTTTTCGGGTAGTGGTATTGATGTAATGATTTTTTGAAGCGCGGGAAACGCCCGCGCTTCAAAAAATCATTACCAATTTAGGACTACCCCTTTTCGTTAGCGTATGGGGTGAACCAACAGCCTTGGGGGAGTTTCTCCCCCAAACCCCCTCATTGGGGGACAGCCCTTGTCCCCCAAACCCCCTCCGATCAGGTTTCGGATGAGAGGGGTACGTTGAGATTAACGCTACGTACTGGTGCTAAGTCAGGGGATACGGGAGAGAGTCAAAGGCGATCGCCCCTCGCTACCTGTGCAATGCGTCGCGTTTCTGACCACCCTTGAGGCACACCGATGCGGCCTTGCGGAGGGGGTGTGGGGGACGGGCTTCGTCCCCTGCTGGGGTTTGGGGGAACCCCCCAAGGCTGTTGGCTCGGAAGTCTGGCTTGCGAGGGCAGGTTCAAAACTTGGCACTACCGGATTCTGTGAGAATCTGGGGATCTGAGCACTCAAGCTTTTTTCTTAAACCCAAAGGATTGTTTGGCTGGAGCCTTACTTTTGGGTTTATCTTTATGCACTTCTAGAACTGCCTCTTGAAAAAGATTGTGCAGATGCATCGGCACGCTGGCAATTTCGGGGAGTTCAGGGCTTAACGGCTTATGAGACTCTGCCAGCAGTAAATCTAGATCGGTACTCAAAACGAAGTCGGGGCGATCGCACACCTCTCGAATTAGCCGCTCTAGGGGCGCTGGGTATTGTTGCGCGAGTTGATGCCAAACAAAGGTGTTGATCTCTGGATCGTCTAAGTAGCGCCGGACTAACTTTGCCGCGATCGCCTGCCCAGATGGGTCTACATTTGCCTCCTCATCTGCCTCGTTTGTCTCATTTAATTGAGCTAATTGAGCCTTGAGCTGAGCATGGTTTGCCAGAAACAGTTGCCCCCAACGAGGATGCGTCATCACTGTGACCTGTTCAGCATTTTTTAAGTGGGCTGGAAGCTCTACCTGGGGGGCAGCCATTTTGGCTTTTCCAGGATTATTTAAGACCTCAGTAACCGCCTTGGCATCAATACCAGCATCGGCAGCGGCGGTAGCAATTTCTACTTCTGACAACCCGGCTTCATCGGCTAAATCACTCAGGGATTGATCTGGATCGATCGACAGCGATTCAAGCCTTTTTTGCAGCGCAATATCTTGAAACTCTTTCAACTTTTTACTGAGATGATAGCCCGACAGCATTACCTCATCGGCTCCAAAAAATTCTACAAACTCATCGTGATACTTTTCTACCGACTTCCAAGCTTCTTCTAACAGTTCGGGAGCATCGCCGTAGAGGTATTTTTTATGAGCTTTTTTGAAGTTGCCAATAGCGATCGCCAGCTTCGGTTTACCCAATTTGCCAAGCGAGATGTAAGAACTAAAAAACATCCAAGTCTCAGCTTGAAAAGGAGCAATTTGAGTTAACAACATTTCGCCCGCTTTTAAGCGAGATAGTTTTGTTAATTCGTCAGGGTTGGAGGATTTCACAGTATAAAGTTTATCTGTCATCCAGTTTCTAACATCAACTCCATCTTCTAAGATGTGAGTGATGGCAAAGAGTCCGACAAAACTAGATTTCCAACTGAGTATAAGGGCGCGATCGCTATCGGATAACTCTAAACTCTCTTGGTGTTGTAGAAACAAATCAATCGGCGTAGAAGTGCCAACCATGGACTCTGTCAGAAACCGATGAATCACCAAATCTCGCGAATTCATCCCCTGCTGTTGAGCACCCGATAGCTGGTCGGCACTGAAGCTTTCTAGCGCTGTTGCCAGTTCTCCATCCGCATCTAGGACAAAGTCTAGCAGTGCTTGTTTTAGGTCTGCTGCTCGCTTCAAACTAGATTCCACAGGGTTTCCTCAAATTATTTTTTAAGAGATTCCTTAGCAGAATAACGCCCAAAGACACAGACCGACAAACTCCTTTTGATAGATGATTAGATTTGGCAATGGTATAGCGGTAGCCATGATCAATAGGACGCCTTCCTGTCATTCCCGCGCAGGCGGGAATCCATCTGCTCGATAGGTGCGGGGGTGGATTCCCGCGCAGGCGGGAATGATGCTGGCATGTCCTAAGCTTTATGACTATGGCTATAAGTGACCAAAGGAAGTCGGGCGCGGTCAGTTTGGGGTCGATAAGTAGATGGGCGTAATTAAATATAAAACCTTAAAAGTCTGCGCCATGCGATCGCCGCTCATCCCCACAGGAAACGCGATCGCCAGCCTGTCTGTCAGAAACTAACCATTTGCACTCTCAGGGGTGACACCATCCATCCCCCGCTTCAAAATAATCATATTGCTGCCAATTACGGGGCTGCGTGCCACCAAAACGCCATCGGCATCGGTCAGTTCGAGTTTAATGAAGTTTAATTTGTTGGCGCGCTTCAAGATTTCGGTCGAGAGCTTGTCTTGGGTGCCAGAGCTAAGGGTATACCAACCGTCGCCCAAGGTAACGATCAGGCGGCTACTGCGAAAGTTAGCCTGAACCGATTGGATCAGCCGCTCGCTGTACTGGTCAGTAATGGCAGTCACCTGGTCTTGGATGGCAGCAACCAAGGGCTGATCGGGCGGTCGGCTCAGCGGTGGAGGCGAGGCGATCGCCCCCGGAGTAGAAGGCATCGGCACAGGCTGTGATGGAGAAGCCGGAGGCGACGGCGCAGGTGGGGCAGACCCGATGGCAGGGGTGGGGCGACTGGTCGGCTCACCTACCACAGGTGGCTGAGAGGACGGTACCTGACTAATTTTTGGAGGTGGCTGAGCCGGAGACAGGGTATTAATTGTAATCAACAGCACGGTCACCAAGGTGGCGATCGCTCCCGTCAAATTGCGATCAGTCAGCTTGTCGTTCAACGCTAGGGGCAGTGCTGCCCGAATTTTGGGTATCGCATTAACCGTCCACCAGTCCCAGCCTCGATTCCAATAAGGTTGCGCTTTGGCGAGCAGCGGACGCGCCCGTTCTAAGATCTGCTGGGCAACAGGACGCGCTGTTTCAGAAAGCTGTTGAGCAGCGTGACGCACTCGGTTCAACCAATTCTCTTGGGCTACAGGAGGAAGCGTCGGCGCGCCCGGTTCGGCGGTTCCTGGTAACGCCAGGGTTGGTTTGGAAAGTGGCGGTGGCGCTTCTAGTCGAGCAATAATCGCTTCTAACAGGCGCACCATCGCCCGCAAAATGGTAATCGTCAGGTCTCTGACCACAATCTTGAATTCATCGGCTACCTCTTGCAGAGACGGAGGTCCATAGTCCGCTGTACGACTGGGTGGCGGTTCGGGTGGTGCCGCCACCGTGCCCTGCGAATCTAGCTGATTCACAGACTGATTCACAGACTGATTCGCCTGACTGACTGCCGCCACATCAGGCGCTACATCGCCAATACCCGACTGCTCTGTACGAGGCAGTGAGTTGTCTGCCTGAGAATCTGACCGAGAATCTGGCTGTTCTGGTGGCTGTGGTGGCTCTTGAGTCATTAGACTTACCCTTAACCCTTACTGAACCGGAGATGTCGCCTGTCTGGTTCATGCGATCGCCCCTAACTTGGGACTGCTGGGTTAAGCTCGGTAGAGTCTCACCAGGCAAGGCGATACGTTGTCCTAAGCAATCAATTTATCACTGGCTGGAGTCACTTAAAATCTAATAAGTAGGTGGGCGTAATTAAACATAAAACCCTAAAAGTCTGCGCCGCCCGCTGCGCGGGCGGCGCAGACTTTTAGAATCTTGTTTTTATTTAGGTTGAACTACTTAGTTACGCAATGTTTAACAGGAGAGCGTATCGAGGGAGCAATAGGAGGGCGATCGCCAATCACGCCGTAAAATAGGAGTCAGTTGCCAAATCAACTTACCAAGTCTGCATCAATCCTTGCGTAGATTTCCTTGCGTAGATTACAGTCGGAGCGCTTCCATAGCAATCCCCAATAGGTTGTGAGTGGGGCAGGCGCAGCAATCCCCACTCACAACCTATCTCACAAATCATTTAGGACTGCTATATGTGGCCTTTTAATCGAAACCGCTCGACTGAGCCAATCGGCTCAATCGACCGTTACAAAAAATATAGAACCACCGGCACACAACTGACCCAAAAGATGCTGGATTCGCCGTATGGCTCTGAAACATCAATGGAGAAAGCAGGCAGAACTCTGGGGATCGTTCAGGGCAAGACATTTATCTTTGAGCAACAGGAAGAGACGATCGCGTTAACAGATTTCTTATTTTTTGACTATCGTCAAGAGGGTCAAACCCTTCTTGAGCGCTACACAGCAGAGATAGGAGGAAGTAACTCAGACGAACAAGTGATTCTGAAGGCTTGGCAGTCTGCGTATACTTCACTCTTCAAAGTAACCCAGGTGTCAACGTCAGAATCCGTGATTACCCTCAGCGACGTTCTGAACCCCGGAGCAAGCATCCAACTGATGGATCTCTCCTTCAGCAAGACGGCAATTCCTGGCGTGCTTTTCTTCACCAGAATTGTCCCATTTGACGAATTCAACACGACATCAGGATGTACGTTCGTGTTTCCTGAAACCCGCGAAAAACATCTGATGACGAAGTACAAATCGCTGGTCAAAAAAGTAAAAACTACCGATGAACGGATTCAGCGGTTTGTCTGTTTCTTCAAGCTGAACCGCACCTATGGCATGGAAGTGTCCTATCGTTAATTTGGGGTAAACCTGCTTCTATTTTCGTGTTTCTAGTTCTTTCTGCCTGTCTAGCTATGCCCATTACCACCCAACAATTGATCCGATTCAAGCGCGAGGGGCGTCCGATTGTGGCGCTAACGGCTTGGGATTTTTTGATGGCACAGGTGTTAGATCAGGCTGGGGTAGATGTGATTTTGGTGGGCGATTCGCTGGCAATGGTGGCACTGGGGTATGAGACGACGCTGCCGCTCACGCTCGACGAAATGTTGCACCATGGCAAGGCGGTGCGGCGCGGGGTGAAAAATGCGCTGGTGGTATTTGATCTGCCGTTTATGACCTATCAGGAAAGCCCAGAACAGGCCATGCGATCGGCAGGGCGCGCTCTGAAAGAGGCAGGTATGCAGGCGGTTAAGCTGGAAGGAGGACATCCAGCGATGGCTGAAACAGTGGCTCGGTTGGTGCAGGTGGGGATTCCGGTCATGGGGCATGTTGGACTCACGCCTCAGTCAGTGCATCAGTTTGGTGGCTTCCGCAGACAGGGTACTTCAGCCGCCGCTGCCGATCGCATTTTACAAGAGGCGATCGCCCTGCAAACGGCTGGGGCATTTTCAATCGTTCTAGAACACATTCCGCCTGATCTGGCGCTGCAAATTTCTCAGAAGCTGACCATTCCTACGATTGGCATTGGGGCGGGCGCTAACTGCGACGGGCAGGTGCTGGTAACGCCAGATCTGCTGGGCTTAACGGAGCAGAAACCACCGTTTGCGAAGGCATACACTAATCTCCGAGAAACCGTAACAACTGCTGTGCAGACGTTTGCAACAGAGGTGAGAGAACATCGGTTTCCAGAAGGATAGCTGTGTGGGGCAACCCCATGGCTGTTAGCTCGAAGGCCAGACTTGCAAATGCAGGTTCAAAACTTGTGTGTACACCGTATGCTAACCAAGCAGAGCCGGGGGACTCGACTCCCCCAACCCCCCAGCAAGGTGCGATCAGGTGGGTATAAATGGCGCTGGTTGGTGTCACATTCGGTAAGGAACCGAATCCGCACTAGAAAATCACAAATCCCATTCCTGTTTTTGTCTTTACCCCTGCTTAACTCCCTAAACTATCTTTTAGCGCGTAAACCACCTGCTCTTGTTGTTCTGCAGTCAGTTCGGGGTACATGGGGAGGGAAAGGACTTGTTGGCAGAGTTGCTCTACGACGGGGAAAATGCCAGCGGGGTAACCAAGGGAGGTGTAGACCTGTTGCAGGTGCAGCGGAATAGGATAGTAAATCATGGAGTTAACGCCTTGCTGCTGCATCCGCTGGCGTACAGTATCGCGGTAGTTTCCTAGAATGGCCGGATCAAAGCTGGGTGGGGTGACGGTTAGTCGAATGGTGTACTGGTGCCATACACTTTCGCCTCCAGCGACAGGCTGTGGGGCAACGACCCCCGGAATGGGTTGGAGTAGCTGGCTGTAATGGTTGGCGATCGCTCGTCGAGCAGCATTCCAGGTATCTAGGTGGTGGAGTTTGATCTGCAAAATGGCGGCCTGTAGGGCATCCAGGCGGCTGGTCATGCCAACTTCATCGTGGTAGTAACGGGCGCGGCTACCGTGTTCTCGCAACATTCGCACCCGGTTGGCGATCGCCCCATCCCTGGTTGTAACTGCCCCTCCATCACCACAGGCTCCCAGATTTTTGGTTGGGAAGAAGCTAAAGCAACCGACATGACCAATACTGCCGACCTTTTGGCCAGCCCATTCTGCACCCGTTGCCTGGGCACAGTCTTCGATCACCAGCAGATTGTGAGCTTGGGCGATCGCCATTAGGCGAGTCATATCCACAGGTTGGCCAAACAAGTGAACTGGAATAATTGCCTTTGTGCGGGGGGTAATTGCGGCCTCTAGCTGGTCTAGGTCTAAATTGAACGTATCTGGTTCTACCTCTACAAAAACAGGCGTTGCTCCTACGATACTCACTGCCTCCGCCGAGGCAATGAACGTAAAGGGCGTGGTGATTACTTCATCCCCTGCACCAATATCGTAAGCCCGCAGCGACAGGTAGAGGGCATCGGTGCCCGAATTGCAACCCACGCATTCTGGAGTACCAATATACTGTGCAAACGACTGCTCAAAACTCTTTACAACGGGACCATTGATGTATTGCCCGGATGCCAAAACCTCCAACACGGCGGCATTAACGTCGGCACTAATAGTCTGAAATTGCTGGGTCAAATCAAGAGGGGGAATGGACTTCACTCGGGTACACCAAACTCTGAGAGCAATGAGAACAGATTAGACTTGAACACATTTCACTATTTTCTCTCATGTTCGTAGACTATAGATGAATCGGTAGTGGGATTGAGGTAAGGATTTTTTGATGGGCGGGCTGCGCCCGCCCATCAAAAAATCCTTACCAATTTAGGACTACGGATGAATCAAGCTTAGAGAAAAAGCGCAGTCGAGACTTCTTGCCATGACTTCTCCCATTGAACTTGATTTGATCGGCCTCGGCTGGGCACTGGGGCTAATGGTATTTGCCATTGGGCTATCAGCGTGGCAGCGGTTGGGGCTAGAAGGTAACCTGGCGATCGCCACGGTGCGTACAGTGGTTCAACTGCTGATGGTGGGGTATTTGCTGGCTCTTGTGTTTGCCCTCAAAAACCCCTGGGTGGTGTTAGCCGTGCTGGGTGTAATGTTAGCGATCGCTACTATCGTTGCCCGTAATCGCATCAGCAAGAAGATCCCTGGACTGTTGCCATTGGTAGGAGGTTCCATTTTTATCAGCACAGCTCTTACCTTGGCTTATACCACCCTGTTGGTAGTCCGCCCTACCCCCTGGTATGACCCGCAATACATCATCCCACTAGCGGGAATTTTGCTCGGCAATTCGATGAATGCAGCGGCGATCGCCGGAGAGCGCTTTGCTAGCACCTTGAGTCGTAGCCGTCTCGACATTGAAACCCACCTCAGCCTGGGCGCAACCCCTCAGCAAGCCACCCGCGAATTCCGCAACGATGCCATCCGGGCAGGGCTAATTCCCACCCTTAACGCCATGCTAGTCGTCGGCATCGTCACCCTACCCGGCATTATTACCGGACAGCTACTTGGCGGTGCCGATCCCCTTAACGCTGCCCTGTATCAAATGCTCGTTATGTTCATGCTGGCCTTTGCTACCCTCGTCTCCACCCTCTTGATTACACTAGGAGTTTTTCGTCAGTGCTTCAATCAAGCCGCTCAGCTAGTCACCTTTTAATAAACTGCTAAGTAGGTGGGCTTAATTATAGCCATAGACGGATTGGTTAGGACGCGGTGCAGGGGGTGGAACCCCTGGCTGGGGGCAAAGCCCCCACACCCCCTTTGATCTCAGTGTCCTAACCTTTGTGGCGACAGCTATAAATATAAGATTCTAAAACCCTGCGCCGCCCGCTGTGCGGGCGGCGCAGGGTTTTAGAATTTGGTTTTTATTTAGGTTGAACTACTTACTCTACAAGCGGATTTCGTATCCCAATCATCTGCAAGAAGCCTATTCCTCATTCACAAACCCATTCAATCGGGGATCGTAGGTGCCAAAGAGAGAACCGCTGGCGTTGTAAAGCTGAATCGGCAGTTGAGACTCTTCACCTGCTACAGCGATCGCCTGAAGCAGTGGGCCAAAGTTCATCATCATGGCGGTTTGGGAATCATAATTCCCTTTAACTTGAGTATCGGCAGCAGCCTGCTGTAATGCCTGGTCGTAGCTAGGTGTAATTCGCACCTGCATCACATTACCCAAGCGATTGTACGTGCAGATTCGGGGAGTCCCAGCACAGGTTCGCTCCAGCGAGCTTTGAGCAGCTTGGTTAGCCACCGCCACTTGTAGCCGCTCTTGAGCTGTGGTCAGAGCAGCTTTATAGGCCGTGACCAATGTTTGAGCTTGGGCAGATTGTGACGTGTCGCGAGGTACCTGTTGGGCATAGCGCAGAGCCTCCTGCCATTGGCTTGCTGCTTGAGACCACTGATCTAGGGACTCCGAGCGCTGCGCTTGCGAGGCAAGTTCCAAGGCTCTGTTGTAAGTAGAATTAGCCTGTTGTTCTTGTTGCAGATGACTGTTGCTGGCCAATAAACGCGGCTGGTAAAGCGCTAACAGTTGCTGCGCTTCGGCGTAAGGCATCGTAGTTTGGGGTACCTGCCGCAGCAAAGCCATTGCAGTTTTCCAGGTACTTTGAGTCAATTGCCAGGTCGGTAGCGAGAGGGCAATGCCGTTACGCGCTTCAGCCACCTGTGCCGTTTTTCGGGCTAGATTAACCTGTTCTTGGGCGCGTTTTTCGATCGCAATGCGGCGTTGAATAGCCGCCAAATTAGCCCGATATTCAACCAGTTTGCGATCGCTCAACTGCTGCACCGGGCTATCAGCAGACACCCGTTCAAGATAAGCGATCGCCTGCTGCCAAAGCTGTTCAATTTCCTGCCAAATCGGCAACGGGTGCGGTGGTTTTTGGCTTTTTTCTGCTGCTTGCATAGCCACCTCTTGCGCCATCACCACATGCACCAATTCCCCCGCTTCCTGCTCATGGGTTTGCATTAACGTCATGGCCGCTGGATGATACCCTGACCACGATGGAATGCGGTCGAGCAAATAGTTTGCTTCAACAAATTTGCCGTAGGCATCCACCACATCTTGAGGCGATGTCGCCATTTGCACCGTTAAGTGAGCCGTTTCACCCAACTGCTGCGCCGTTTGCAACGGCACACAGGCACCTAGCACACAGGGACGAGTTAGCCCGTACAACGTGCCACAAAAGACAGTCAACCCCACCCCTGCCCCTACTAACACAATTGGCTGCGCTAGCCACGATAACCCCGACTCGATAGCCACTCCAATGCGCTCAAACCCACCAGACCCAGACTCTGCTGAATCTTTCACAGACGAGGCCTTGACAGCCACCGTAACCGACTCAGGGCGATCGCCATTATGCGTTTCCATCCAAGTCATGGCGCGCATCTCACCACTGTCAGAGATGGCATCACTGTCAGAGATGGCATCGTCTGTTGAGACACCAGCTTGCTCTAGTGTGCCAGCCGAGTCGTCTGTCAAGACATTCTCTAGGGTTTTACTGGGGGGGTCGCTCGGAACTGGAGTTCCAGAATGTGCCGTCAACCCGTAGGCAGCATAGGGCTTCTCTTGGCCAATGACCCGTAAATAAAGTCGTACGGGTAATTGCCCCACCTCTCCCAGGTTCATCTCTGCCTGCGATCGCCGAAATACCTGCTCCATCGTGGTCAAAATCTGGCGTGGGTTCAACACAATATCGGGTAGATGTTGCGCCAAAATCAGCAATGTGCCGTGTTTTACACCACAGCGAACCTGTACAGGCAAGGGATGAGAGGTGGCATCCCGCAGTCCCCGCTGCAAACGCTGTCCTAATACCTGTAATTCTTGAGGCTGAATGGCTGGGTTCATAGCTTTGCTCAAACTTACGACAAGCGGCTACTCTAGTTTCATAGGAAGACCTGACCGAACATACATCCTTGCCAGACTTGCCAGAATGGACATTCTAATCGTTGAAGACGAAGCTGAAATTGCCCAGCTCATACAGCTATACCTCGAAAAAGAGGGGTTTTCTTGTCGAATTTGCCGAGATGGGCTGTCTGCAATCCAGCTTTTTCAAGAGTATCAGCCCGACTTAATTATTCTCGACTTAATGCTGCCCGAACTGGATGGACTAGAGGTTTGCGCCCGCATTCGTCAAAAACCGGGTAGTAAAGACCCCTACATTCTAATGTTGACGGCCAAAGGCGAAGAAATTGATCGAATTATCGGTCTATCAACTGGAGCCGATGACTACATGGTGAAGCCGTTTAGCCCGCGAGAACTGATAGCCCGTGTTCGTGCCCTCTTGCGCCGCACCATGCGCCAGGGTGGTCAAACTCCCACCTATCATACGCAACACTTTACCGTCGATGTGGATCAACGCGTTGCCCACCGCCAACTCGATGCCGACTCCGCCGAACGGCTCGACCTGACCACGCTAGAATTTGACCTGCTCACAACGTTTATGAGCTATCCCGGTCGAGTCTGGAACCGTACCCAACTGATCGAGAAGCTTTGGGGCAGCGACTTTTTTGGCGATGAGCGCGTCGTTGATACCCACATTGCCCGTCTCCGCAAAAAGATTGAACTTGATCCGGCCAATCCCACATTTGTGAAAACGGTGATTGGCGTTGGCTACAAGTTTGAGGATGTGGTAGGAGGCTAGCGTTTTACCCAAGACTTCCAAGAGCTTACAGTGATCAGCACTACAAACTCTATAGAACCCATTTGACATCTAATTAGAATTGAGATTTAGGGCGATTTTTGGGCAGTAGGGGCGAAGCATTTGCACTCGAATTGACGCTGCGTTGCCAGAATATTGATGCAAATGCTTCGCCCCTACAGAATATTCGC
>JBBQFG010000048.1:0-24288 GCA_038321765.1 Elainellales cyanobacterium | reverse complement strand
AGCCATAGTCATAAAGCTTAGGACATGCCAGCGTCATTCCCGCGCAGGCGGGAATCCACCCCCGCACCTATCGAGCAGATGGATTCCCGCCTGCGCGGGAATGACAGGGAGGCGTCCTATTGATCATGGCTACCGCTATAGATCACTAGCCTTGACTCCATACCATTGCTACAGAGATGACACGAAATCTTCTAGTAGAACAACAGTTAATTTTGGGTTAGATGCCCAAACAGTAAGCATCTAACCCAAAATTAAACCGCCTTAGCTAACAGAATCGGTCTATATTAAGTAGTTCAACCTACATAAAAACCAAATCCTAAAACCCTGCGCCGCCCGCTGTGCGAGCAGCGCAGGGTTTTAGGATCTTATATTTAATTAAGCCTATCTACTTAACAGTCGTAATACAGCTCAAACTCGTAAGGGTGGGGCAGCTTACTCAGCGGCTTCACCTCTCCCTCTAGCTTGAGTGCAATCCAGTTCATAATGAAATCTTCTGGAAATACCCCACCGACAGTTAAAAAGTCGTGATCCTTCTCTAGATTGGCCAACGCTTCACCCAAATTGGCTGGAGCTTTAGGTACCTTCGCCAGTTCCTCAGGAGACATTTCATAGATGTCTACATCAAGCGGCTCACCCGGATCGATCTGATTTTTGATTCCATCTAACCCGGCGCACAGCATAGCGGAGAAGGTGAGATAGGGGTTGCTAGACGCATCTGGACAGCGGAATTCTAAGCGCTTAGCTTTAGGGTTACTGCCAGACAAAGGAATCCGAATCGAAGCAGAGCGGTTACCAGCAGAATAGGCCAGGTTGACGGGTGCCTCAAAGCCCGGAACCAGACGCTTGTAAGAATTTACCGTGGGATTGGTAAACGCCAAAATCGAAGGCGCGTGTTTGATCAACCCACCAATAAACCACAGCGCCATCTCGCTTAAACCCGCATACTTATCTCCGGCAAACAGCGGTTGGTCATCCTTCCAAATCGACATATGGCTGTGCATCCCCGTTCCATTGTCATCGTGGATCGGTTTAGGCATGAAGGTAGCAGTCTTGCCGTATTTACGGGCAACGTTCTTGACCACATATTTATAGGTCAACACATAGTCAGCCGCACAAACTAGATCAGAGAACCGAATGCCTAGCTCACACTGTCCACCGCCTGCAACCTCATGGTGATGCTTTTCAATCGGCACTCCGCACCTGGCCATGGTTAGGAGCATATCAGTTCGAATATCTTGCAGCATATCGGATGGGGCTACCGGAAAATAGCCGCGCTTTTTGCCGACTTTGTGCCCTAGGCTATCTTTTCTACCAGAGTTCCAGTTCCCTTCATCCGAGTCGATAAAAAAGTAGCTTTCGTGCCCCGACTGGCCGTATTGAATCGAATCAAAGATAAAAAATTCGGGTTCTGGCCCACAGTAGACCTTATCGCCAATCCCAGTAGAAATGAGATAGTCGATCGCTTTTTGGGCAATCGACCGGGGGTCTCGCTCGTACATCTGCTGAGTCCGAGGATCGACAATTGTACAGATCATGCTGAGGGTCGGCACTTCCATAAACGGGTCAATCCAGGCCGTGGTTGGATCGGGCACCATTGCCATATCTGAGCTGTTGATTGCCTTCCAACCTCGAATGCTCGAGCCGTCAAACGCCACGCCGCCTGTGTTAACAAACGAATCTTCATCAATCAGACTCTTGTGGAACGTGCAGTGTTGCCAGATTCCATACAAATCAACGAATTTTAAGTCGATCAGTTCAATGCCCTGATCATCAATCATTTTCAAGATTTCTTGAGCCGTCGTCATGAGCTACTCCTTCTAAGGTTCGGTAAATCTTTTGGGTCATCTCCAACTCTGAACAGGGAGAATGACGGGTTCCAAGCTGTAGCGATGGATCAGCCACCTAATCTAAACCTTGGAATGAAAATCTGACGCAGAATAACCGTCTTGGCAAGCTCGTTAAATCCAATTAGGCCGTACCCAATCAGACTATGCAAATGCATTTAGAAGCTGTTATTTGCAAATCTTTTGCCTTGTAACGCGCCGTCTAGCTGTCTTTTCAAATGCAACCAAGCTAGTTCAGTTTTATTAGGCCAAACTGCACCTGCATTATCCTAGGAAGAGGTGAAGGCAGATTTTGTAGCAGAAGATACAAAATATGTCTTTGAAAACCAGAGATTTGATGGCTCTTCTTGTCTTGACACGTCACCGTTTGATCCAACCGACCTGTAACTAACTCGGAACAATCCCAGGCTCTCCCAAACGTTAGAAATAACGAGTTCCGCCCTTGGCTGCGATCGCCATACGGTGTTTGCTTAAAACTCTTAAAATGTGCACCTCACGAAGCGTGCGATGACATAAAACTTAATCACGAAACGGCTCATATCAGGTGAGTCCATAAAAATTGGGTTCAATCTCGCGTGATACACTTGATTTTGAATGTTGAATATAAAGGGCGCTGTAACAGTGGTTTTGCTTTGAACGATTGAATTCTATTCAAACAAAAAGCACTGTTAGTTAAAGCGTTCTCTGATCGGCTGTTTCCAAACTTGATTTTTAGTGTGTTTTGTGTGCGAAAAATTAAGTTTTCAGAATAGTTTCAAATAGCCTCCAATGGTTTAAGAGATGCTGGTGGTTATTGAAGCAGATTTGCTGTTATCTAAGTGCGTTCTTGGTACTAAGTAATACAAATCCATCCTAACGATTCAGCAATATCGATTTACGGGTGATGTTTTAAGTGTGCTGTTGTTTTTTGGGTAGTGGTGTTGATGTAAGAATTTTTTGATGGGCGGGCTTCGCCCGCCCATCAAAAAATTCTTACCAATTTAGGACTACCGTTTTTTGAACTTCTCGTAGAGTGAATGTTTCCAAAAAATATAGCAGCGCATCTAAAACATCACTTCGGTTTATGAAACTTTGGATTTTGGTTTAATGTTGGGAGATTTAAATTCATGCGGGACGCAGTCACAAGCCTGATTGAGAACTACGACCTCAAAGGTCGGTATTTAGACCGTGATGCGATGGATAGCCTAAAATCCTACTTCACGACGGGAATGGAGCGGGTGCAGGCCGCCACCGTGATCAACGGTAATGCCGCTGCCATTGTGAGGCAGGCAGGCTCTCAATTGTTTGAAGATATCCCAGAATTGATTCGTCCTGGCGGAAATGCATACACGACACGTCGCTATGCCGCTTGCCTGCGAGATATGGACTACTATCTGCGGTATGCCAGTTATGCCTTGGTTGCAGGCAACATGGATGTGCTAGACGAACGTGTACTCCAAGGTCTACGCGAAACTTATAACTCGCTAGGGGTGCCAATTGGCCCCACTGTGCGAGGCATTCAGATCATGAAAGATATCGTCAAAGCACAGGTAGCTGCGGCTGGAATCGAAGGCTCAGTATTGCTTGATCAGCCTTTTGATTACATGACTCGCGAATTGAGCGAACGTGACATTTAATCGACTTACAGTAGCTCAGTCCAGGAACGTTAAGTAGGTGGGCTTAATTAAATATAAGATTCTAAAACCCTGCGCCGCCCGCTGTGCGGGTGGCGCAGGGTTTTAGAATTTGGTTTTTATTTAGGTTGAATTACTTACTATAGCGGTAGCCATGATCAATAGGACGCCTCCCTGTCATTCCCGCCTGCGCGGGAATCCATCTGCTCGATCGGTGCGGGGGTGGATTCCCTCCTGCGCGGGAATGACGCTGGCATGTCCTAAGCTTTATGACTATGGCTATAAGTTCAAGATGATTCTAAGTTGGTAACGATTTTAGAAGTCTAGGATAAAACTGGGACTTCTAAAAATCGTTGCCTTAGTGCACTCCTAAATCAGCAATATTAGAGCCGAGAACAGTAAGACATGATGCGGGTGCATCATGTCTTACTGTTCTCGGCTTTTGTGTCTTTTTAATTAATCCAGAGCAGCATCTGGCTCAAATACCCAAAGTCCATAGCCCTTAGCGCTTTTTGTAATGACTACCTCACCACCTTGGTGACTCAGTTTTTTTACGATTTGCACTGCCTGCTGAACATCGTCAACCGTTTTGAAAAGGCTATAGTACTTACCTTCAAAGGCGATCGCAATCAATTGGTTCTTCAAATCTGGCACTCGAATGCTACAGATTTTGTACTGACTGTCAGATACCAAAATCTTGTAAGGTGGCTCTTGATTAGTAGAAGCAGGAGTTACATCTGAAACCGTGTCTGTTAAAACAAGCTGAGCATTCGATTCTAAGGTCCAAATGGCAAGCCCTTTGGAAATTTTAGTCAAAATGGGAACATACCCTCGTTGGCTGAGCTTAGTACATACTCTGAGAGCGTGGTTCTCAGTTTTTTCAACCCGAAAAAAACTGTAATACACGCCATTAACGGAGATTGCAGCTACGCGATCGCCTGAGTCGGGCAGATAAATATGGCAAGGACGGTACTCATTACGAGATTGAAGAATAATCGGGGATAGCGGAGGAACGTTCGGGGCCTGAACGGGGAGTTGCATAAGATTAAAGGGATGCCCTAGGAAAACGTTTGGCAGAATACACTCGGTGGCTCAACTTAATTAAAAAATTCTCAAATTCCGTGCTGCTTGCTAATTGAGCAGTACAGAATTCGGAACCTCATGTGTAGGGGCTTAAAGCCAATTTTTCTATAACATTCGCCAGAGTGGCTAGGCCGATAACGCTTTTGTGGATGCGTTACGTGTCTGTAAAAATGGCCTGTTCAAAATGGCGATCGCTATATCTATTCTTATAAGCTTTGAAGATTCTGCCATCCGATAAAGTACGGGAAAAGTCTCTAGCAAAAAACCCCTGACACCATCTACTAAAAAAAGTGGCATCAGAGGTTTATTGTTAAGCATAATCTGGCACGAGTCGTTCTTTTATTTAGAAAAACACCACAAGATACCTAGACAGTGTCATCTTCAGCTGTATCATCCTCTGCTACATCATCTTCACCAAGAAAATCGTCTTCTACGCCATCCTCGTCATCAATGATGGCTGAAGTACCAAAGCCATAGGTTGGTCGAGCAAAGTCGGCGGCGTTGCGATCGCGCAGAGCCTCGGTTGGGAAGACATCAAAACCACCCTCCAGTTCGTAAGTGCGAGCTGTGCGATCGTCAAGTACAACATCAGTTAACCCCAGGTCGTCGTCAAAGACAGTGCCGTCATAGCTCAGATCAACGTCCATGCTGCCCGGTTCCTCATAGGCATTGAAGCCCGTACCAGCAGGAATCAAACGACCAATAATCACGTTTTCCTTCAAACCGCGCAACCAGTCTGACTTACCCTCAATTGCCGCTTCCGTTAACACCCTAGTGGTTTCCTGGAAGCTAGCCGCTGAGATGAAACTATCGGTGTTCAACGATGCTTTCGTAATACCCAACAGCACCGGAGTGTATTCTGCTGGCGCTCCGCCCGTAATCGACATGGCCTCATTCACTTGCTGAATCTGGCGTAGTTCCACCAGTTCACCTGGCAGCATGGTGGTATCCCCGCCATCATCCACTCGCACTTTAGCAGTCATCTGTCGCACAATCACTTCAATGTGCTTGTCAGAAATCTCAATGCCCTGAGACTGATACACCGACTGTACTCCATTCACCAAGAAAGTCTGTACTTGCTCCAAGCTACGCAAGGCAGCTTCATGAACACCGAGGTTTTCTCGATGATACCGAAAGAAGATTTCCAGAATCTCATGCGGGTTAGGAGGCCCATCGGTGAGAGGCTCCGCTGTATTCACGTGCTGCCCATCAATGATCAACATGTTTTGACCAGGGCCAATCAGATACTCGGCAATTACGCCATCTGATTCAACTACCTTTACCTCAACAGTTTCATCATCGCTGTAGATCACCTGCGCCGTCCCTGGTCGGGCTGATAACACGCAAGCTTCTTTGGGTTTACGAGCTTCGAGCAATTCTTCAATTCGGGGTAAACCTTGAATAATGTCTCCCGTTTTGGCTCGCTCAAACACCAACAGCACCAGGTTATCTCCTCGTTGCACAAGGTCGCTGTCGTCAATGTGCAACACGGCTCCAGCAGACACACGGTAGGGACGGGCTAGTCGCAGCCTTACCTGGGAACCATTGACCTCGAGCACTTGACCCGATTCTTGGGCAATGGTACCAGGCGCAATTTCGTTTCCTGCCACAATTAAGTCACCCGGCTTCACTTGGGGAGCATCACTAGCGGTCTCCACAGAGATCTTATCGGCTTCACGAACGACCAAGATCCGGCGAACGGTTTCCCCTGTGCCGATACCGCGCACTTCACCGGTTTCTTTACACCGAATTTCCGTTCGAGCAATGACAGCTCCCGGCGGAATCTGGTCTCCATCTTTTACCAACAGGCTGGTATGGGTACTGCCTTGCGTTGGGTCAGCCGCAACATCTCGCCGAATCACCAGCGATTCTAAAATGACCAACTGCAATCGCAGCATGTCTGGATCAGATTCGTCGGCTACTAACTCAATGTCAGCCGCTAACTGTGGGGCATCCTTGTCAATTTCTAACACCAGTTGAGTCCGAAGCAATTCCAACCCCTCTACAGACTTAACGCGCTCTCCATCTTTGTAAAGGATGCGCTGTACTGCTCGCAGTTGAATAGCACGACCGACCTCTTCGCTGGTTGAAGATTGACTAGGTACAGAGGGTTCGTCCGGTACCGTGTACTCGGTAACAGGCCGCAATAACAGGGCTGGCCCCTCTGGTGATTCTACATATTCGATGTAGCGTAGGTCTGACACCGTTAGACCCGGCATGACTTCTTGCCCTGGACTGGCGATGGTGTCGTTTTTGCCGATGACAGCTTCTGGGTTATCGACCAGGTGTAGCTCACCCGGCTTAATCACGACCTCTCGCAGAATGTCATTCTTTTGGGTGACTTCGACTACGCCGTTGCTTTGACAAAAGATGTCTTTGACAACTTCTGTACCTGCTTCAACATACTGGCCATCTTCAACCAATAGTAGGGAGATATCTTTATTCACCTCATGCGATTCTTCGGGAATCCATAGGAGGGTGCCACCTTTGGTGACTTCGTAGCCTTGTTTGGCCTTGCCGCGCTTTGCTGCTTCTACCCCTGAAAACTTGATGATGCCACCCGTCTGGGTATGGTAGCGGTTGTCAATCAGTTCTGCTACGACTTGGTTGTTTGTGACTTTGGTGCCAGGGGTAGCAATCAGGGAGAAACGCTGATTGTGTTGAGTCTCAATCAGATAATGTTCTCGTCCTTGAAAGCTTTCAGCTACGATTCGCGCCTGGTTGAGCAGCACCGATGCCGTGATGATTTCTACTTCACGGCCTCCTTTCCCTTCCGTTTCTTGAGGAATCCGGACAGTGCCACCATTTTCGGTTACGAGTTTGGTTTCGGCGAGGGTGCTGCCATTTTCGACGCGATCGCCATTTTTCACCACTGGCTCAGCTCCGGGCAGCAGGTTATACACATCTCCCGAAAGCACCCAGATTAACCCGCCGCGCTGGGCAATTCGAGTTGTATTGCCTTGGCGATCGCGCTTCTCTTCGGGCACTACGTCGGCAAATTTAACTTCGCCAGCCAGATCCGAAGCCACGTCTTTTGTCGCTTTTTCTGTGACTTTACCCATGCGTCCGGGGGCGGGCATTTCTGCCAACATGGTACCGGAGATAACCGCTTGACCATCTTGGACAAACAAAATGGAGCCGGATGGGAGCGTTGACGATTCCTTACGGCTACCGTGCTCTAAAATTACATCCACATTAGCTTCAATAATCTGCGCGTCCTCACCATGGCGAGTACGGAAGGCACGGGCACGAATTTGCTTAGGTTTGAGGCGAACCGTGCCGTTGAAGTGCGCTCGTACTTGAGGAACTTGTTCCCCTGTAACGGTACCGCCCGTGTGGAAGGTACGCATGGTGAGCTGAGTGCCGGGTTCACCAATTGACTGCGCGGCAATGATTCCCACGGCTTCGCCCATATCTACCATGTAGGCATGAGCCAAACTCCAGCCGTAGCAGTGCTGGCAGACTGAACGCGTAGCTTCACAGGTGAGGGGCGATCGCACACTCACCTCTTCTAGCTTGGCTTTACCAATCTCTCGTGCTAATTCGTTGGAAATGGGCTGGTTACGAGCAACAATGACGGCACCTGTTTTGGGATGCACCATATCTCTAGCTGCCACCCGACCCAGTAAACGGTTTTCCAGAGGAATCAGAATCCGCTCTCCATCTGTCATGTTACGAACCGGAATACCCCGGTCGGTTCCACAGTCGAGTTCGCGGATAATCACATCTTGAGAGACATCGACGAGACGACGGGTTAAATAACCCGAGTCTGCTGTCCGCAAGGCAGTATCTACCAGACCTTTACGTGCACCATAGGACGAGATAATATACTCGGTAACTGTTAGCCCTTCCCGGAAGTTAGTTTTGATGGGCAAGTCAATGATTTCCCCTTGCGGGTTTGCCATTAGACCCCGCATTCCAACCAACTGACGCACCTGGGACACATTTCCCCGTGCTCCAGAAAACGCCATCATGTATACCGAATTGAGCGGGTTACTTTCTTTGAAGTTTCGCACCACTTCGTCTTTGAGTTCTTCACTGGTGCTGTTCCAGGTGTCAATTACCTTTTGAAAGCGCTCTACTTCCGTAATGTCGCCCCGGCTGTAGCGCGTCTCGGTACGACGAATTTCTTCTTCCGCTTCTTCCAATAGCTTCTTCTTGCTGGGAGGAATTTGCAGATCGTCTACGCTAATGGACACTCCCGCCCGCGTTGCAAATTTAAAGCCCAGTTCCTTCAGTTCATCGGCAACGCGGGCAGTCCGTGCCGTTCCATAGTTGGTAAAAGACCAAGCAATCAAGTTCCGAAGCTGCGCCTTATTAACCACTCGGTTGTGAAAAACAACTGGCTGTTCCGTGTTTTCGATTGAAATATGCTCTGGCATTATGAGTTCTCGCCCTTCAGAGTGGTTAGCAATCTGTTCGTTGTGTCGTGCTGCGTGACACCATCAGGTTAGCGATCGCCCTTCCAGCGCACTGATTGAGTAGAAGGAGGCGATCGCCAACATTGTCCTAACTGGCCAGCGTATCTTGCACCGTCTTGTGGTAAATGATCCGCCCTGGAGTCGTTCGGATGTACTGCGAGATGTGATTGCCATCCGCATCTTCGCGCACTCGACGGAACTTGTAATTCTTTACCACCGTGCCATCTTCCGCAGTATCTACCTTAATCGGTTCATGGTCTGGCTCAGAAGTCTCCATCGGCCCCTCATACCGCACCCATATATAAGAATGAAGGTCAACCTGCTTCTGATCGTAGGCAATGATCACATCCTCCAAGTTAGAGAAATAATTTCCCCACCCCTTCTTTGCGTCTGGATTTTCGGCAGTCAGATAATAACATCCTAAGACCATGTCCTGGCTAGGCGTAATGATCGGCTTACCCGTAGCAGGCGAGAGGACATTATTAGATGCCAGCATTAGCAGGCGGGCTTCTGCTTGTGCTTCCAACGATAGCGGTACGTGCACCGCCATTTGGTCTCCGTCAAAGTCAGCGTTAAAAGCTGGACAGACAAGTGGATGCAATTGAATCGCTCGACCCTCTACTAACATCGGCTCAAAGGCTTGAATACCCAAGCGATGGAGAGTAGGTGCCCGGTTCAGCATTACAGGGTGGCCGTCAATCACCTCTTCCAATACATCCCAAACTTGGGGATCATTGCGTTGAATTAGCTTCTTGGCTGCTTTGATGTTGTTCACCAATCCTTGCCGAATTAGACGATGGATGACAAACGGCTGGAACAGTTCAATCGCCATCTCTTTCGGCAGGCCACACTGATGAATCTTTAGCTTAGGACCTACCACAATTACAGAACGTCCGGAGTAGTCAACTCGCTTCCCTAGCAAGTTCTGGCGGAATCGTCCCTGTTTTCCTTCAATAATGTCTGAAAGAGACTTCAAAGGACGATTGTTAGCCCCCACCACCGTCCGACCGCGACGGCCATTATCAATCAGCGCATCCACAGCTTCTTGCAACATCCGTTTTTCATTGCGAACAATGATTTCCGGAGCCAGAATTTCTTGGAGGCGCGCTAGTCGGTTGTTGCGGTTAATAACTCGGCGATACAAATCATTTAAGTCAGAGGTGGCAAATCGTCCGCCGTCTAACTGCACCATAGGACGCAGGTCTGGTGGAATGACCGGAATGACCGATAGTACCATCCACTCGGGCTTTGACTGAGTAGCCACAAAGTTATCAATCACCCGCAGACGCTTAATTAGCTTGGCGCGCTTTTGACCTTTAGCTGTAGCAATTTCTTCCCGAAGTTGCTCTGCTTCTTTTTCCAACTCTAAATCTTGCAGCAGGCGTTGCAGCGCCTCAGCACCAATCCCAACTTCAATCCCAGAGAGTTGAGAATCTTCACTGTAGAGTTGATCTTCTATTTCAATCCACTGATCTTCTGTGAGCAGTTGCTTGTAAGTAAGATTGTCTGCATTGCCCGGATCTAGAACGACATAGGCGTTGAAATAAACAATTTGCTCAACATCCCGGAGGGGCATGTCCAGCAGAATAGCCATGTAGCTAGGAATACCCTTGAGGTACCAAACATGAGCAACAGGAGCAGCTAGCTTGATATAGCCCATCCGGTGACGACGCACCCTTGATTCCGTTACTTCTACGCCACAGCGCTCACACACAATGCCACGATGGCGTACTCGCTTGTACTTCCCACAATGACATTCCCAATCCTTGGCAGGCCCAAAAATCCGCTCACAAAACAGCCCATCCATTTCAGGCTTCAATGTGCGGTAGTTAATTGTTTCGGGCTTAGTTACTTCCCCAACAACCATAGCGTTGGGCAACGTGCGCTCACCCCACTGACGAATTCGCTCCGGAGATGCCAGACCAATTTTGACGTAGTCAAATCGCTGTTCGAGCTTGGGCATCGTTCATCCTTCCTTCTGTTGTTCTAGCGGCTATAGATTGGTAATCGGGAGCATGTAAAAGAGGTAAATCTGAGGCATCAAGACATCTATAACCGGGCACGAGAAAGGCATCTGACACTCAATATCCTTATCGGCTTTATCGGCGCTAGCTAGCCTCTAGTCCTCAGATTCTGGCCTAATCTTCTACCTCTTCCATTTCGTCCCGTGAGATGGATTCATAGGTCGGACGCGATGGTGCCCGACGACTGCTGACATCTGCCATCAAGTCAATTTCGATATCGCGACTGGTGCCGTCTTCCTGGGTTTGCAGTTTATGAGCCGCAATGTCCAAGCAAAGCGACTGAAGTTCACGCATCAGTACCTTGAAAGATTCAGGCGTACCTGGACGAGGGATAGCTTTCCCCTTAACGATCGCATTTAGAGCCTCGTTACGACCCTGCATATCATCGGACTTTACGGTTAACAACTCTTGCAAGATGTATGCTGCGCCAAATGCTTCTAGTGCCCACACTTCCATCTCGCCAAATCGCTGGCCGCCCTGCTGCGCTTTACCTCCCAGGGGCTGTTGAGTAACCAATGAGTAAGGACCGGTAGATCGGGCGTGAATTTTATCGTCCACTAAGTGCACGAGTTTTAGCATGTAGGCTTTACCCACGGTAACTGGGCGATCGAACGGCTCACCTGTCCGTCCGTCATAGACCTGGATTTTGCCAGGGTTGTCTGGGTTAAATACCCAATCATTGCCAGTTTTTTCACGAGCTTCTTGCAGTTTGCCGTGGGTAGTGAGACGTGATGCTTCCTGCCCATACATTTCATCAAATGGGGTCATCTTGAAGCGTACGCCCAGGTTCTCGGCAGCCCAGCCCAGCAAGCATTCAAATACCTGCCCCACATTCATCCGTGAAGGTACCCCTAGAGGATTCAACACGATGTCTACGGGCTTCCCATCAGGCAGATAGGGCATATCTTCTAGCGGTAAAATGCGAGAAATAATTCCCTTGTTGCCATGGCGACCTGCCATCTTGTCGCCCACCTGAATTTTGCGTTTTTGAGCAACGTAAACCCGAACCACCATGTTGGCTCCGGGAGGCAACTCATCACCCTGTTCACGAGTAAAAACTCGCACATCAACCACTCGGCCTTTTTCTCCGTTGGGCACCCGCAAAGAGTTATCTCGGACATCACGAGCTTTCTCTCCAAAGATGGCTCGCAGCAGTTTCTCTTCAGGAGGCTGATCCGATTCACCTTTAGGTGTGACCTTACCGACTAGAATGTCGCTGGCATCTACCCAGGCTCCGATGCGAATGATTCCCGTTTCATCCAAATGACGTAGAGCATCTTCCCCTACGTTGGGGATTTCCCGAGTAATTTCCTCAGGTCCTAATTTGGTTTGACGAGCCTCAATCTCATATTTTTCAATGTGGATAGAGGTATATACGTCGTCGTAGACCAGACGTTCGCTAATCAGGATGGCATCTTCGTAGTTGTAGCCTTCCCACGGCATGTAAGTAATGAGAACGTTTTGACCAAGGGCGATTTCGCCACCCTCAGTAGCAGAGCCATCTGCCAAGATTTGTCCAGCCGAAACGCGATCGCCCACCGATACAATGGGACGCTGGTTTAGACACGTATCTTGGTTCGAGCGCTGGTACTTTTGCAAGATGTACTCTATCTCTTTACCATTTTCATCGCGCACCCGAATCCGACTGGCATCTACATAGGACACCTCACCAGCTACCCGATTAACGATCACCATTCCAGAGTCTCTAGCGGCCTGGGCTTCTAGACCCGTTCCTACCAGAGGCCGCTCAGGATGCAACAGCGGCACCGCTTGCCGTTGCATGTTAGAACCCATCAAGGCTCGGTTAGCGTCGTCGTGCTCCAAGAAAGGAATCAGTGATGTCGCAACCGAGATAATTTGCACTGGAGAAATGGCTACATAATCCACCTCAACTGGGGTCGTTGTGGTAAAGTCGCGGCGGTATCGCACGGGCACCTGATCGCCCATAATGTAACCGTTTTCATCTGAGGGTACGTCCCCAGGAGCCACCCGCACATCATCTTCCTCGTCTGCCGTCATGTAGATCGGCGCTTCATCTCGCAAAACGCGGCCATTTTCAACGCGATGGTAAGGCGTTTCGATGAACCCATAGGCATTGACCCGTGCGTGAGTTGCTAACGAACCAATCAATCCTGCGTTCGGACCTTCCGGTGTTTCAATTGGACAGATACGCCCGTAGTGCGAAGGGTGAATATCTCGCACTGCAAAGCCTGCGCGCTCTCGTGTCAGGCCACCTGGACCAAGGGCACTAAGACGCCGCTTGTGAGTTAGCTCTGCCAGTGGATTGGTTTGATCCATGAATTGAGAGAGCTGAGAGGAGCCAAAAAACTCCTTGATGGCAGCAACTAACGGCTTGGGATTAACCAATGAAGCAGGCGTTAGAGAATCTGCATCAGATACTGTCATCCGTTCACGAATAATCCGCTCTAACCGATTGAGACCTACGCGCACCTGGTTTTGCAGCAACTCGCCGACCGATCGAACCCGTCGATTACCTAGGTGATCGATGTCATCAATCATGCCGATGTCAAATTCTAGATTGATCAAATAATCAATCGATGCCAGGATGTCTTGTGGTGTCAGCACCCGAACAGTTTCAGGCACATTTAGTCGCAGTTTTTTGTTGAGCTTATAGCGACCAACCCGGCCTAAATCGTATCGCTTAGGATCAAAAAAGCGAGAATCCAGTAACTGCTGCCCACCTGATACGGTCGGGGGTTCCCCGGGACGCAGCTTCCGATATAGCTCCATCAGCGCTTCTTCTTCGCTAAATTGACCTTCCTTGTCAATTGTTTTCTGGAAGTATTCGGGGTGGCGCAGCGCGTCAAAAATTTCACTGTCGTTCAGACCCAATGCCTTGAGGAGTACCTGTGCAGACAGTTTACGAGTTTTGTCGATCCGCACCCAGACTAAGTCATTCTTGTCTGTTTCAAACTTTAACCAAGCTCCTCGGTTAGGGATTAGGCTGGCATTGTAGGCGCGCCGTCCGTTTTTATCTGTTTCCGATTTGTAGTAAACACCGGGGCTACGAACAATTTGGTTGACAATGACTCGCTCGGCACCATTGATGATGAAGGTTCCCCGGTCAGTCATCAGGGGCAAATCCCCAATGAACACCTCTTGTTCTTTGATTTCCCCAGTTTCTTTGTTGATCAGCCGAGTCGGGACGTACATCTGCACTGCGTAGGTACTATCGCGCCGCTTGGCCTCATCCACATCATATTTAGGACGCTTGAGCTTGAAATCTTTTCCCAAGAAATGCAGTTCTAACTTGCCCGTGTAGTCTGTAATGGGTGAGAAGCTATCTAACTCTTCAATTAACCCTTCTTCTAGAAACCAGCGGAAACTAGCTCGTTGGATTTCGATCAGATCTGGCAGGGTGAAGTTGGCAGCAGCTTGAATGGTGTTAGTCATGCGTCTCCTCGAACGGGTTGCCCTCAGGAATTGCCCTGAACGGTGGGGTAATTAGCAGTAAAGTCGTCAAAACTTAGGTCGGCAAAAACGGTAATCACGAAAAAAACCGACTCCAGTCAGGGGACTGTCGGAACCCAGGATGGGGAAGGGAATCGCGAATGAATCTTAAGGATCTGAATCAACTCAGTACGAAACAAATATTAATTCTCGGCGCAAAGATAGACCCAATCTACTGGAAGACGTACTAAAAATCTAAATCCTAATGCCTAACCCAGTTTGAAAGAAGGACTTAGGCGTACTATCTCCAGCTTCGAGTGAACGCTTAATAATAAAATGTGGTGTAGAGGCAATAGGAGTCCGTGGATCTGTACTTACCATACTTCTTAAAATTATGCCGCAAGTATTGCAATCTGTGTCTCTTTTTTGAGAAATCCCTTGACAAATTATCAAATCGTCTAGTAAGACGTTATCTAACTCGTCAGGGATGACCCAGATCCAAGACGGATGGAAAACTCAGATTGAAAAGTCGGCAAGCATTTGAAGTCGTTTGCTGGGCAATTGTTTCCAATGGCACTCCTCGTAAATATGCAACTCGCTCTGCCACGTAACGAACATAAGCAGGCTGGTTGCGGCGATCGCCTCGTTTGGGAACTGGAGCCAGAAACGGACAGTCTGTTTCGATCAGTAGGCGATCGCTAGGAACCATTTGGGCTGCCTCATGGACTTGAGTCGCGTTTTTGAAGGTCACAATACCACTAAAACTAATGTAAAAGCCTAGATCCAGAAACCATTCGGTTTCCTCTGGAGTCCCGCTCCAACAGTGCATGACTCCTCTGACCGATCCCCGTTGGCCAAAAAATGATTTTAGCCAATCAGCCATTTGTACTGCGGCATCTCGGCAGTGAATAATGACAGGTAAATCAAGCGATTGTGCGATCGCAAGCTGAGCTTCAAATGCCGACCGCTGCTGCACTTGGTTGTCCGCCTTGTAGAAATCCAGCCCTGTCTCACCAATCGCCACAACTCTTGCATCAGAACGGGCTAACGCTAAAATTTCTGCTGCCGAGTGGTCAGTCCATTTTTCTACATCTAAAGGATGCAGCCCGACTGCGAATGAGAGTTCGGGGAATTGATCAGCCAGCGCTCGAATCTCGTTAAACTCAGTCGGCGTAACACAAGAATGAACAAGCCGCTTAACTCCCGCATCTCGCCAAGCATCTGCGATGGCTTCCAAGTCACCCTGGAAGGTAGAAAAATTAAGATGGACGTGAGTGTCAACGAGTGTCGGAATGCTCAAATCAGCTTCCACAAACAATAAATAACGTTTTGACGCAAAATTTTTGAGCGAGAATAGCGGAGGCAGGACTTTTGCAAAAATTAAACGACTAAACTACTACAGCCGCCTAACTCAGCACAAGGAATATACAAAACCTTACGCATTAGTAGGTGCAGACACTTTTGCTTCCTGTCGCTTTAGGAACCTTGCAAGAGTTGACTTCTTACGTGCTCCATTGTTTGGATGAATCACCCCCCGCTTTACAGCTTTGTCAATCTTGCTGTAAGCTGCCGCCATTCGTTCCTTAACTTGCTGCTCCAACTCTGGAGTAGGATTGGCGGCGTACTCAGTCACCGTCGCAAGGTAGCGCTTCGTCAGGGTTTTGACGGCAGACTTGTAGGATTTGTTGTGCAATCGGTTGCGCTCTGCAATCTCAACCCGCTTAATCGCAGACTTAATATTTGCCACAGTCGTCTCTACGTTAACTACAAAAAATCAAGCAGTACATTATTGTAGCGAATAAATTAGAAAAGCGCTATATTCCCACACTTTCTGCCAAGTTTTCCATGTGATAGTGGCTGTTGCGGGACAGATTCAGGGGTTTCAAGCTTCTCCACTGATTGGAGCTAAAGGGCAAAGTTCTGGTAAAGCATGCTGTGCGTGTTGACTCTTAGAGCAGTTAGATCACAAGCTAAATTACGAGAAGCTCTCGATTGAGCAACGCGGCATAGTAGTTTGATATCCAAGAACACGTAGCTTCTAAAAATCCAAGCTAATCTAGATATAGGTCGTTTTAGTGGTCATCCCACTGAAATCAAGTCGGGTCTTTGATTCAGTCTGGTATCTCTCGGACTGGCATTTCTAACTCATCTGGCAATGCTGCGAATTATCAATCAACGGTCTGAAGCACTCACCGAGTTACGGCGCATTTGCGATCGCACTCATGATGAGCAAATTCTCCATAAAGAAGCAACAGTTCAGCAGGTACTCCAGGCGGTCAAACGCCAAGGCGACCGGGCAGTATTGCATTATACTGAAGAATTTGACCACCTCACTCTTAAGCTGGAGGAGCTACGGGTCACTGGATCAGAGCTAGATGCTGCCTACCAGCAAGTTCCGCAAGAGCTGTTGGAAGCTATTCGTCTCGCCTGTACAAGAATCGAAGCATTCCATCGCCAGAGACTGCCCAAAAGTTGGGTGCAGTTTAATGAACCAGACATTGTATTGGGAAAGCGTTACACCCCAGTTGATCGAGCTGGTTTATACGTTCCGGGAGGTAAAGCGTGTTATCCCAGTACGGTATTGATGAACGCAATTCCGGCTCGGATAGCGCAAGTCCCTCGAATTGTCATGACTACTCCGCCGAGAGCTGACAAAAGCATCAATCCGGCTGTTTTAGTGGCGGCTCAAGAGGCAGGTATCCAAGAAATCTATCGGGTTGGTGGCTCTCAAGCGATCGCTGCTCTTGCCTACGGCACAGAAACGATTCCCAAGGTGGATGTCATTACTGGCCCCGGTAATATCTATGTGACGCTCGCTAAGAAGCTGGTCTATGGCACGGTAGGTATAGACTCACTGGCAGGGCCATCTGAAGTTCTGATTATTGCTGACGGCACGGCCAATCCCGTCCATCTTGCCGCAGATCTACTAGCTCAGGCCGAACACGACTCGCTAGCCGCGGCTATCTTAATCACAACCGATGCTGCCTTAGCTTTGAAGGTCGTCGCAGAAGTGGAGCAAATGCTGGTGAATCACCCCCGTCATTTGCTGACCGAAAAGGCGATCGCCCACTATGGGCTAGTAATTGTGGTTGAGTCCCTGAAAATTGCTGTAGAGCTATCCAATGAATTTGCCCCTGAGCATCTAGAACTGCAAACGTCTGACCCGTGGAGTCTTTTAGAGCAGATTCGGCACGCTGGTGCCATATTTCTGGGTAAATCTACCCCTGAAGCGGTTGGAGATTACCTAGCTGGCCCCAATCATACCCTACCGACTTCTGGCTCTGCGCGCTATGCCTCGGCGCTGAGTGTAGAAACGTTTATGAAGCACTCTAGCCTAATTCAATATTCTCCTGCTGCCTTACAAGATGTTGCTTCTGCCATTAATGCTTTAACCACCGCCGAGGGGTTGCCCTCTCACGGAGATTCTGTTCGTCTACGAGTGCAAAACCCATCCGATGCAGATAGTAGTAATGACCTGTAATTTGAAAACTATTTAAGGCAGTCTGTGGCAGGCAAGGGTAAAGTCATAGCTTTTTTGCTATAGAGATAAAACATTGCCACTACACTTACGAATATTGTTATTGGTATTGATGTAAGGATTTTTTGATGGACGGGCGAAGCCCGTCCATCAAAAAATCCTTACCAATCGGGAACTACCCGAATATTTTGGTGGCGCGCACTGCGCGCCACCAAAAACATCTCTGTCCTAATCTCACTAGCCAAAGAGATATAGCGGTAGCCATGATCAATAGGACGCCTCCCTGTCATTCCCGCCTGCGCGGGAATCCATCTGCTCGATAGGTGCGGGGTGGATTCCCGCCTGCGCGTGAATGACGCTGGCATGTCCTAAGCTTTATGACTATGGCTATATATACGCTGGTTAGGTGGATTCTGGGTGCATTCTCCTAACTCTCCGCCGAAAAGTACTGAACTGACCTACCTTATCGGTGTGTCAAAAACTGTCTTAATCTCAAAAGACTCAAGGTCTGACCCAAGTTTAGGGGCAGAAGGGAGATGCCCTCTAAAGAGGACTGTATCCAGCCATCTCCCCACTGCCATTGATGGAAACCGTCAACACCTTGGCTCAAAAGCAACCGAAGACTATTGGATCGAAGCTCACTAACGTAATGATGCACGGCAATTGGCCCTATCCAACTGGTAAAGACCGTTTCAGATTGCAGTCGTTCAGGCAACCCTTGAGAAAGCGACTGAGGAGCCATCCACTGACGTAACTGGTCTGTGCAAAGGAGCATTTCCCCAATAGAGGTCTCTGAGGCTTCGACTTCAAGGCGGAGAGTACTCTGCTGAAAATTTCCTAACATAAGCTACTACGGTAAAAATCCGATAACAACCGATACTTCTATGGACTTCAAACAGAACTTGCCTTCATAAAGGGCATTCTTATTTTCTCTAAAGAAGGCGATTTTTTGAAGGCTTTAGCCTGAAAAATCCATCAATTTTATTCATCTGGTTCGATGGTGCTAGTTAACCCGTGACCCTTCAAGCTTTCGCAGTAAAACTCGGCATGTTCTTGTTCACAGGTAATCACTAACGCGATCCCATTGGTATGAGCTTCCATCATGATGCTCACTGCTTGAGGAACCGTCAAACTTGTAACCGTCTTGATCAATGCTTCCACCACATGTTCCATGGGATTAACATCGTCGTTGTGCAACAAAACCCGGTAACGGGGCGCAATTTTACGGGACGTTGAACGCTGCTCAATGGTCTCGACAGACACAGTTATGACCCTCTCTGAAAAATAGTTGCTGGAAGTCTAATTTAGCCCTAGCATCACCGTTGCAACATCGGCACAGCCGAGCAAGCAGTCTTTCGCTATCTTTCATTATCTTAAGTCACCTCTCAAGATGGGTTCAACAGGCACTTGGACAGAACCTCTACAATATGTCTAAGTAGGTGGGCTTAAGTTAAATACCTAAAACCCTGCGCTGCCGGCTGCGCGGGCAGCGCAGGGTTTTAGGATTTGGTTTTTATTTAGGTTGAACTACTTACTGGGGTACGTGTTAGATTATCTTGAGTTGCATAACGGATGACGATTCTCTCATCATTTGAACCCAATCAAATTGTGTGTGTTGAGCAGGGTGATACTAAGCTGTTTGCAGAGGTGATTCAAGTGTCAGAGATTCGCCCTGTGTCTTGGATACGTCCTCTATTGATGTGCAGTGCACCCTTAGATTGGAACCGTTCTGAAACGAGCTGGCAAGAGGAACTGGCAGCTCAGGTTTATGACTTAAGGGAGGGAACTGATTTACTGTGGCCATTAGAGCTTCAGCGAGCTGCCTTAGACACAGAGGTTGTGCCACTGCTGACCAAACTAAGTACCCACAAAGCGCAATCGGGCGATCGCTCAGCGCATCAGTGCTTGCAAGCCTTCATAAGGCAAGTCTGGCAAGCCTATCCTAATGCCTTCCGCTTTGAGTCAAATCAGTCGCTGAACCAGCAAACCCTGGATTAACTCTGACTTACTACAAAACACTTTCATCTTCTTCGCTTTTGTTTCGTTGACCTTCAGAGCAAAGATCAGCCCGGGTACTCTTAGATATCAAATCTGTAAGATTTACCTAAACTTAGCCCCAATCTGATTAGCCTCAATCTGAACCTGATTTTCGGGAGGCTGAACTCGCACGGGAATGTTATAGAAGTTGGCTTTACGTACGCACCTTGTACGTAAAGCCAATTTCTACGTAATTTCTCGACTATGCTTCTTAAATTCAAGGGCCGGGTACTAGGCGGATTCGCCCAGCATCCATTTCAGCCATAAGTAGTTCTAGAGCTTCATAATCAACATCCGAGATATGGCCTAAGCGAGTTAGCTCATAGTTGATCTCATTTTCAATGTCTGGCGTAAGTTGCCTAATATGAAGAGCTTTTGATACAAGTTTACGAATAACGTGAGTAGTTTTCATATTGTTGCCGTCGAAGAATCAGGGAACTCTTACATTCTTGATTCTCTGACGAATGTCAAAACTTCGACGTGATCCTAGCCTAGACAGCATCGTGATCTTTGCCCTAGTTAATTGGTGATTTAGATCACGCATTTTGTTGCCAATAACAAAATTGCAGATACACAAGGATTGGTATATTTACACACTTTTCGGCGGAAATACTTATTGAAACCTTTAAAAAAGTCGGCTTGACACTTAAAGTTTCCGCGAAATGACCTAGTTTTACTGGTTTTTACGGAGCTGGGAGGCTATATTTTCGGAATCTAATCTTAATATTTTGTTTTTTTACAGTTGAGTTTATCCATTCATAGCGTAACCAGCGAAGCAGGATATTAGTGATGCAGAACCTTCTAGTACGCCCCACCGTTACCATTGTTCAGCCAACTGGACATATTAATGCATCCAGTGCCCCAGAATTCCAGCAGCAGCTTCTGGAGACTGTGTCGTCTGATCGATACGCGTCCATTTTAGTTGATCTTAGTTTGGTAAATTCGTTGGACAGTGCAGGGTTGATGTCATTGGTATCAGCGTTGACTCTATCTCAGCAACTAGGTAAACGGTTTGGGATCTGTTGCGTTCCTGCTTCTATTCGAATTATTTTTGAGGTGACTCAATTGGATCGAGCTTTCAAAATTTTCGATAGTCGTTCTGCCTATGAAGGGGGAATCGCTTAAGCGTACAGGACTTACGCATCTCATAAAAAAGCCAAGAAAGTCTATGACGGTGGGGGTGCGGCGCGCCCCCACCGTCATTTGATTGCGTAAATCCTAAAAATTGCGTCCATTAGAGGGTAGTCCTAAATTGGTAAGGATTTTTTGATGGGCGGGCTTCGCCCGCCCATCAAAAAATCCTTAGGGAACTGCGTTGAAATAAGATACCGGCTCAAGCAGAAGGCTTATCATGGATTCCCGCCTGCGCGGGAATGACACCGGGATGATTTTTGTTTGCTGATCCCTTACATCAATACCACTACCCATTAGAGAAAGAACGATTGGAGGAGTTTAGGATTTAGTATTAGAGATCTTGAACGATCTAGTGAAATGGGGATAAGTGGTGCGTATTGCGGTTGAGCAGTTGCTGACGTCAGATATTCTTCGCCCTGCACGCTACCTGGGCAATGAGCTAGGAGCAGTTCATAAGCCCTGGCACACCGCCCAAATTCGGTGGGTGTTGACCTATCCAGAAATCTACGAAGTCGGAGCCTCAAATTTGGGGCATATCATTCTGTACAGTATTCTTAACGCTCAGCCTCGTCAGTTGTGCGATCGCGCCTATTTGCCTGCTCCCGATTTAGCCGCAAAACTGAAAGCTACACAAATACCCTTATTTGCCGTAGAGTCTCGGCAGCCGTTAACGGAATTTGACATCTTGGGTTTCAGTCTTAGCTATGAGCTGGGTGCAACTAACATCCTAGAAATGCTGCATTTAGCTGGGATTCCCTTCACATGGAAGGAACGCAATGCTCCCGGCGCATGGAATGTCGAACAGGGAAGCTATCCACTGATTTTTGCTGGCGGGCAAACGGCAACGTCCAACCCTGAACCCTATGCTGATTTCTTTGACTTTGTTGCCTTAGGCGATGGGGAAGAACTGCTGCCCGAAATTGGTCTGGTGTTAGAGGAAGGCAAGGCGGCTGGTCTAAGCCGAGAGGAGCTATTGCTGGATTTAGCCCAGGTTCCTGGTGTATACGTCCCCCAATTTTATACGCCCGGTACCGGAGGGGCAGTGCATCCCAACCGCAACACCGTACCCAATCGAGTGCTGCGACGTGTAGCTCCTCCTATGCCCCAGTACTCGATTGGGCTAGTTCCCTTTGTTGAAACCGTACACGATCGCCTGATCATCGAAATTCGCCGAGGCTGCACCAGGGGCTGCCGCTTTTGCCAGCCGGGGATGTTGACCCGTCCGGCACGCGATGTAGAGCCAGAGCAAGTGATTGATACGATTGAGCGTGGTATGCGAGAAACCGGGTATAACGAATTTTCTCTGCTCTCTCTCAGTTGTTCTGACTATTTAGCACTCCCCGCTGTGGGGCTAGAAATCAAAAATCGTCTCAAAGATGAAAACATTTCCCTTAGCTTGCCGAGCCAGCGTGTTGATCGGTTTGACGAAAACATTGCCAATATTATCGGGGGCACTCGCAAAGGCGGGCTTACCTTTGCGCCAGAAGCAGGTACTCAGCGCCTGCGGGACATTATTAACAAAGGGTTGACCAACGAAGAATTGCTGCGAGGAGTGCAAACTGCCTACGAGCAGGGTTGGGACAAGGTTAAGCTCTACTTTATGATCGGCCTGCCGGGGGAGACCGATGCCGATGTGTTGGGCATTGCCGAAACGATGCGATGGCTCCAGCAAGTGTGCCGTGCTAAGGGCAGAAAGCCGATCAATTTCAACGTCACTATTTCTAACTTTACGCCCAAACCACATACACCCTTTCAGTGGCACTCCGTTTCAACCACAGAGTTTGAGCGCAAACAAGCTCTACTGCGGCAAGAATTTCGCACAATCAGAGGACTAAAGACTAACTTCACTGATGTCCGTATCTCAGCAATGGAAGATTTTGTGGGGCGGGGCGATCGCCGCCTCTGCAAGGTAATTCATCGGGCTTGGGAGTTGGGTGCTCGTGAAGATTCTTGGTGGGAAAATCAGGAGCGTGCCTTTGGTGCTTGGACACAGGCGATCGCGGAATCTGGCCTCACCTGGAAATACCGTCAGGTTGAATCAGGCGAATGGAACTTGTTTGGTGGCGATGAAAATCTCCATCCTTCCGCTTTCCTCCCCCCTCCTTCCTACGCTGCTCCCCTGCCGTGGGACCATATTGATTCTGGAGTAGATAAAACTTGGCTTCAGGAGGATTTAAGACGAGCATTAGCAGTCGCAACAGTGCCAGATTGCTCCTTCGACGGCTGCTCCCAGTGTGGAGTGTGCGGAGCTGACTTTGGGCATAACGTAGTTGTACCTCCGCTGCCAATTCCAAAGTTTGAACATCACTTTGTGCCCAATACAGAGCGATCGCAGCGGCTACGGGTTTGGTTTGGCAAACTGTATGATATGGCCTTAATTAGTCACTTAGATCTGGTGCGACTGTTTGACCGAGCCATCCGACGCGCTGCTCTGCCAGTTGCCTACACAGGAGGCTTTCACCCCAGCCCCCGCATTGTTCCCGCTAGTGCACTGCCCTTGGGAGCCACTAGCTCTGGCGAAGTCGTCGATTTTGATTTAACCACAATCATGGAACCAGATGAATTCCTGATGCGGTTAGCGGCTCAACTACCCCAGAATGTTCCTCTTTATCGAGTAGAGGCGATCGCCCCCAATACCCCCGCTGCTACCCAACTGCTAGAGCGGGCTGAGTACTACCTCTCTATAGGGCTGGTTGCAGAGAGCGAACCTGATATAGAAGCTGTAGAGCTGGTGCAGCAGTCACAACACTGGATAGAAACGGTACTGGCAACCCCAGAAATAATCTATGAGCAAACTACAAAGTCCGGCAAACAACAATCCATTAACCTGCGCGATCGCCTGTTTGAGCTAGAGCCACTCAACACCAGCGCCATTCCTACGCCTTTTGTCCAGACTCCTACGCCAACCGCTAGCATTGCCCTGCGGTATGTCGGCAGTTGTCGTAACGACGGTACATTACTGCGACCAGAACATCTAATCTACATGCTGGAGCAAGTTTCTCAACATCAGCTTCAACTTATCCACAGCCACCGCAATCGGTTAGAGTTTAGCCTACAAGGCACTGGTTAGGAGAAAAATACTTTTGGTGGCACGCGCCGCGTGCTAAACCTCGTCTAACTTGAAACCCAGAGTTTCCCTCACCCTTTTCATATATGCCGAAGGCTTTAAGCCCTCTCCCTGGGGAGAGGGACTTTGAAAGCTTTTCCGGCTCCCCTCGCCCTTTGGGAGAGGGGCTGGGGGTG
>JBBQFG010000047.1:0-24990 GCA_038321765.1 Elainellales cyanobacterium | reverse complement strand
AGAGATTGGAGCCGGAGTAATTTTGCGGCTGAGTAATTTTGTCATGGTCGGTCTTCCAAAAAAGTAAAATCTTGTGCAAACAAACTCCATCTCTGTTGTCAGCATTCCCAATTGAACCCAAGCCAGTATCCTCGATCCGACACAGGAATCGAAAGACGGCCGAGCCATCGAAAGACAACTAAGCAATCAAGAGACAGCTAAGCAGCAAACTGCATGATGCAGCACTACCCCATCCAAATGCGTAATTTCAGTAATTCAAAACTCCTAAAGAGCTGGCGATCGACCCAGCTTGTCAGGTTGTCTAAGGCATGATTTTCATCATTAGACAGACGATATTCGCCCCCTGCAAACCTTACTTACAGGTCGATCAGCCTATACTGGGTCCTTCGCAGCGATCTGCCCACGACAACGCGGGGTCAGAAAGTCGTCGGCGCTGGAGTTTCATTTCCAAATACCACAGGGGCAGCCATTGTGCTTTGCCCAGGGAAAAGAGTTTCAACGCAGCGTGACCTTTTGAAATAGCCCCCTCATTATAGCATTTGTCGTTTGAGCGGCTAGTCAGCCAGATTACATAGAGCTGATCTTTGCAATGCGCTACAGGCTTTTTGATAGAAGGTTTTCATGGAATAGCCGCCCGCTCTGAGCACTGGGTAGTGATCGAGCCAAACTGCGATCGCCGTGATTCGAAAAAACACCCAATACAGTCCATTCGTGCCCCACAGTCGCCAGCGGGGATGGGTGCGGCGAATTTGGTGAAGCGTCTCGATTTGAAACTGAACATGCTGCGTTTCGTCGTAGACGATTTGGGTACATAGCGCAGACAGAATGGGCGATCGCGTGGCGTTTCCCAGCGCCGGATAGTACAGCGTTGCAATTAGCTCAGCCGTGAAGAGCACCATTAATGCGGCTTCTAGATTGGCCAACCGCCGCAGTTTACGAAACCAGGTGTCTGTCCATTGGTTCTGTGCCAGGGGAATATGCTGTGGAGCCATAAAACGAGCCAGATCCCTGGCATGGCGCTGTTCTTCGCCAATAAACAGCTTCACCGTTTCAACCCAGTGGCGATCGCCCGTTTGCTCAGCGTACTGACGCGATACCTTCATCAGGTGTATCCCTTCGGAGCTTTCACCCAACTGAAAAGTTTGAATCGAGTGGCTAATCAGCTTCGTTTCTGCCTGCGTTAGTTGATACGAATCATCCCAGGGAATTGGCAGGAGGCGTTGGCTTGCCTGCGCGGAGCGTGTATCGCGATTGGTACGAAAATGCGCTAGCCAGCGGGTTGAAACGTCAATTTCTTCCATCGGCTGTGACAGGGCAGAAGCTGGAATCATTAATCCCTCCGAGCTGCGATATTGCAACTTACTACAGCCTGGGGCACACAGATTCCTGAAGAGCCGCTCTGTTCTAGCGCGTTGGGTGAAAGGTTAAGTTTTCCCGCGAGAATTCTCGCTATTCATCCCAAACCAGGCGAAGATTATTAATAATTATTATTTCAGCGTCCCGTCTCGAAGGAATCGTTTATGTCTTACTACTACTCAACCTCACCCTACTTCTTGCTGGTGGCGGGATTGTTGGCGGGGCTTGCCTCTGGGCTGGCGTTTGATGCCTCACTGCGACAATTGGTGAATGATTGGGCAAAAAATCGTTCTACCCGCACCCTGGCAATTCTCAAAGGGCCACAGCTCTTGATTCCGTTTTTGGGAATTTGCGGCGGGATTTGCTTTTTCTTAGGGTCGGGGCTAGAAGTTTTTGGATTTCAAACTAAGATTGCCTATGCGATCGCCATTCCTCTTACCATTGGCACCGCTGCATTAGTCTGGTGGCAATTGGGACGGCTCTTGGTGCAATTAGAGCGAGGCGGCTCCAAGGCGCTAGATTTGGACTCGTTCGGTTGATGATATTCTGAGTTCTTCTCAGCCCAGAATCATTTGGGGCACTTTATGCAGTGCCCCAAATGATTCTGGGCTGAGCAATTCTTAGCTAGATCTCTGCCGTTGCGCCAAGTGCCTGATAGCATTCTTCCAGAGGTGCTTTGCGTTCCATTGCAGCTACAAGAGCCTCATAGGCTGGCAGGCTGTCTTGCAGTAAAGTTTTGGCGTGCAGGGTGGCTAGGCGCTCTTTAAGGGACGCTTCGGTGGCAGAACGGTTAAAGCTAGCCCAGAGAGTGTAGAGCTGTTGGCGATCGTCGTTGCCGCCCTCTGCATTGCCGTAGATCAGAGTTTCTGCGGCAATACCCGCCATCCAAACCGTGCAATAGCGATCCACTTGCGGCGCGGAGAGCGTTTTCTGTGCCAAGTTAGCAGCTAGTTCAGTTGTGTCGAAGCTGACTCCCCCGGCACCTACTTGCCCTTGACGCAGGGCTTCCCAAGCGCTCAGCGTGTAGCCTGTAATGGGAATGCCTAGCTGATGCGCCACCAAAAAGTGTCCGGCTTCATGACGCACAACGCGCGCCCGATGATCTGGAGACAACCGAGCCACCCAGTCCAACAGCAGCGTGCTGCCCTTTCCTTGCCAGTTAAAGGTGTCAAGGGTGGCGATGCCCATAATTCCAGCAATGGCGATCGCTGGAACTGCTGCCGAAATATGCAACAGAGGCCCCAGCAGACTGGTCATCGTCAGTACAAAAATAGTGATTGAGATTAAGTTGAGTGCAGCTTGGTTCACAACAATCTGAAAGCGATGACTTGATAATGGCTTAAGGTAAACAGCCGTCCCGAATAACTACTTCAAAGACCGACGCTATCTCTTAACATTATTAACTTCATTTCCCTCTTCCTCTATTGACCCAATGGATCTAACCCAATGGATCGCATGACCGAACTTCCTCCCCTCAACCCTGATACCATTTGGGCAATTTTGAAGGATACCTTAGACGACGATACCGCTAATCGATTGGTATGGCGTGGTTTAGGCTACCGCTACAACGACGCAGAAAAAACCTGGGACACCGCAGCCGTCGCCCCCGAATGGCGAGACGACTATCCCGAACCGCCCAACTTTATTGACAGCCGCCCTGCCACCGTCAAACTCACTCGTTCCATTCCTAAAGCAGATAAGCAGCTTTTGAAAGAACAGCTTGGATTTAGTGGTTATACGGTTAGTGAATTGGTGCCCCGTAAAACTCGGCGTGCCACTATGGCTAACTGGCTTTTAAGTTACCTCAAGCAGCAGTAATAATTTGTTGAAGCATGGGCAAGCCTGCACTTCAGCAAATTATTGCAAGTTTAGCTAAACAATTAAGCTAGGTAGTGGTATCGATGTAAGGATTGTTTGATGGGCGGGCTTCGCCCATCAAACAATCCTTACCAATTTAGGACTACCTTAAGCTAAACTACTGCCACAGAGCTGCATCGTCAAAGTCTCACCAGAGAGGCTGTACGTTCGACAGAGTCCGTTACTCAGCAATTGACTTATGAATTGGTGGCAGAAGCTTCGGAAAAACACGTTGGCTAAGTTTGGGGCTGTTTTGCTACTGGTGCTGTACCTTGTGGTGCTGGGAGCAGAGTTTTTTGCCCCCTATGACCCGTACGCATCTCAGCCTGAAGGTTCGCTGTTGCCGCCCACGCAAGTGTATTGGCGCACTCCACAGGGGCAGTTCATTGGCCCGCATGTGTATCCCACCGCGCAGGGTGTTGTCGATTTGGAAACGGGCGATCGCGACCTTCAAGTCAATTTCACCAAACCGTCTCCAATTCGGCTCTTTGTCTCCGGTGCCGAGTATCGTTTCTTAAGAATTCAGCTACCGCTGCCTACCCAATTTTCTTTCACCGAGCCACGGTTTAAGGACACAGAGCTGCTTCCGGGGATCAACGGAAATCTTCATTTAATTGGAACGGCTGGCGAAGGCACCCTCAATCTACTAGGAACAGATGAACAGGCACGAGATCAGTTGAGCCGACTCATCCACGGCGGTCGTATTAGCCTCAGCATTGGACTGGTAGGCATCTTAATTGCATTTCCGTTGGGGCTGTTAATTGGCGGTATCTCTGGCTACTTTGGCGGGTTGGCCGATACGAGCCTCATGCGGATCGCGGAAGTGCTAATGACCATTCCCAGCATTTATTTGTTGATTACACTGGCGGGAGTGTTGCCTGCCGGGTTAACGAATTCTCAACGGTTCTTGCTAATTACGCTAATTACGTCCTTTGTCAGTTGGGCAGGGCTAGCGCGGGTAATTCGGGGACAGGTGCTCTCTATTAAGCAGCGGGCGTTTGTGCAAGCGGCGCGAGCCATGGGGGGGCGATCGCTCTACATCATTACGCGTCATGTGTTGCCCCAAACGGCAACGTACATCATTATTTCTACGACCCTTGCCATTCCTAGCTTTATCTTGGCCGAAGCGGTTCTGAGCTTTATTGGGTTGGGCATTCAGCAGCCCGATCCCTCCTGGGGCAACATGTTGTCACTTGCCACCAACGCCTCTATTTTGGTACTCCAGCCCTGGTTGGTCTGGTCGCCAGCGGTACTAATCGTTTTAACGGGGCTGGCTTTTAACCTATTGGGAGATGGCTTACGCGATGCCCTCGACCCGCGCAATACCCAAAACACAGACGGCATGTAGGTAGTGGTATTGATGTAAGGATTGTTTGATGGGCGGGCTTCGCCCATCAAACAATCCTTACCAATTTAGGACTACCGGCATGTAAAGGGTTCGCCTAGTCTGGGTACAGAATGTAAAGCTTGGCCTAGCTGCCCCATCGTGCTGGATTTCGCAGTCCCCCGGTGCTAGTTTGAGAGCGTCGCAACCGAGATAGTCTGCCGATGCGTATCTCTTTAACCCGCATAACTCAAATGGCGATCGCCTCCGCACAACTATACGGCCTACTCCTGCTAGGTTTTATGTTGGGAAGCTGTGGACTGGTCGCCTCCCAGCCCGGTGTTGCAGAACAGACAAGGGCGATCGCGTCCCCAGTCGCCGAAAGTGTCAATATCGTCTCAACCCCATCCACGTCTACTCTCTGGGCAGGCGAGTTTTCAGAAGAAAATTGGATGGAGGCTTGGGGCGCAAAGCGTCAAGGTCGCTGGGGTCTACAAAACCTTGAAGTAATGACCGATCCAACCCGTACCTTTGATCAAATTTTGAGAGTCCACTATCCTTCCGGGTCTGCCAGCCCTTCGGTGGCGCGGGAGTCAGGGGTGCCCATCGGCGGTGCCCAGTTCTATGCCAACCTCAATCTAGCTCCTCAAAACAAACTGCGTCTGAGCTACTACGTTCGCTTCTCGGAAGATTTTGACTTCGTTAAAGGTGGCAAGTTACCTGGCTTGTTTGGCGGAGTAGGCAATAGCGGCGGTATCGCACCCGATGGAACGGATGGGTTCTCCACTCGGTTTATGTGGCGGCGACAGGGCGACGGGGAAGTCTATGCTTACATCCCAAGCAGCGACGAGTATGGCACCTCCATTGGACGTGGAGATTGGCAGTTTCGCCAGGGTACGTGGCACCACATCGAACAAGAGTTGACGTTAAATCAGCCGGGACAAGAAGACGGGCGCATCCAGGTCTGGTTCGATGGCACAAAAGTACTAGATCAAGATAGCTTGGTGTTCCGCACGGTCGATCGACTTAAAATTGACGGTCTATTTTTCTCTACTTTCTTTGGGGGTGGTGATCCCTCGTGGGCAACCCCTAAAGATGTCTACGCAGATTTTGCAGAATTTAAAGTGCAATAGCTTGAATTTAAAGTGCAATAGCTTGAACGTGCACAGAGTTATAGCCATAGTCATGAAGCTTAGGACATGCCAGCGTCATTCCCGCGCAGGCGGGAATCCATCTGCTCCATAGGTACGGGGGTGGATTCCCGCCTGCGCGGGAATGACAGGGAGGCGTCCTATTGATCATGGCTACCGCTATACATACCAGCCTTGGGTTCTAGATCCTACTTTGAGCACCTGAGCTAAACCGCTACCAAACCTTTTCAGAGAAAACGCAGTAGATCTAAGTAGTTCAACCTAAATAAAAACAAGATTCTAAAAGTCTGCGCCGCCCGCTACGCGGGCGGCGCAGACTTTTAGGGTTTTATGTTTAATTACGCCCACCTACTTACTGATCAAGACACCATGTCGAAATTTGGTAGTCCTCAACGTGTAATGATTTTTTGAAGCGCGGGCTGCGCCCGCGCTTCAAAAAATCATTACCCCCAATACCACTACCCGAAATTTTTGTTACAGCTTTAGTGATAATCTAAAAGGTGGCAATTTTACATTACGTAAGAACTGCCACACAGTCCTTCGAAAAGCTGATCAGACGATAGGCGTAAGCATGGTCACCACAGCAGAGAAAACAAACATCGGCTTCATCACTCAGGTCATTGGGCCTGTTGTAGATGTCAGATTTCCGGGCGGAAAACTCCCCCAGATTTACAACGCAATCACGATCACGGGTCAAAATCCCGCTGGGCAAGACATCTCCGTAACGTGCGAAGTCCAACTACTTTTGGGCGACAACCAAATTCGTGCTGTTTCCATGAGCACCACTGATGGCTTAGTGCGTGGCATGGAAGCTGTAGACACAGGTGCACCCATCAGCGTACCCGTTGGAAATGTTACTTTAGGGCGAATTTTTAACGTCTTAGGAGAACCCGTAGACGAAAGAGGTCCAGTCGATACAACCGATACCTTACCCATTCACCGCTCTGCTCCCAAGCTGACTGAGTTGGAAACAACCCCTTCAGTGTTCGAGACTGGCATTAAAGTGGTTGACCTGTTAACTCCCTACCGCCGTGGCGGCAAGATTGGCTTGTTCGGGGGTGCCGGTGTAGGCAAGACCGTGATCATGATGGAGTTGATCAACAATATTGCAACCCAACACGGGGGCGTGTCAGTATTTGGCGGCGTCGGCGAACGCACGCGTGAAGGAAATGACCTTTACAACGAAATGATCGAGTCGGGCGTTATCGACCAAGAAACACCTGCTAACTCTAAGATTGCCTTGGTTTATGGGCAGATGAACGAGCCACCCGGAGCACGGATGCGCGTGGGTCTTTCAGCGTTGACCATGGCGGAATATTTCCGTGATGTGAACAAGCAAGACGTATTGTTGTTCATCGACAACATTTTCCGGTTTGTGCAAGCGGGTTCTGAGGTGTCAGCGCTGCTAGGACGGATGCCGTCTGCGGTAGGATATCAGCCGACTTTGGGTACAGATGTAGGCGAACTGCAAGAGCGGATTACATCTACCCGTGAAGGTTCTATCACCTCCATTCAGGCCGTGTACGTACCTGCGGATGACTTTACTGACCCAGCTCCTGCGACAACGTTTGCTCACTTAGATGGGACAACGGTACTTTCTCGCGGTTTGGCTGCTCAGGGCATTTATCCTGCGGTAGATCCGCTAGATTCGGCTTCGACCATGTTGCAGCCTGACATTGTGGGTGAAGATCACTACGGCACCGCTCGGGCCGTGCAGTCTACTCTGCAACGCTACAAGGAGCTTCAGGACATCATTGCCATTTTGGGTCTAGATGAACTGTCAGAAGACGATCGCCTGACTGTTGCTCGTGCTCGCAAAATTCAGCGCTTTTTATCGCAGCCGTTCTTTGTTGCAGAAGTATTTACCGGCTCTCCTGGTAAGTATGTGACGCTCGAAAAAACCATCCAGGGCTTCAAGAAGATTCTGGCAGGTGAGTTGGATGCACTGCCAGAGCAGGCGTTCTACTTGGTGGGCGACATTGATGAGGCGATCGCCAAAGCTGAGAAAATGAAGTCTGAAGGTAAGTAGATAGGTAGGGATTAGGGGCTAGAGTTTACGGGGGTTAGGTCAAAAGTGCTTAATCCCTAACAGCTATCCCCTAGCCCCTAGTTCCAAGATCCTAACTCTCAACCATTACGCTATGTCACTTACTGTTCGTGTCACTGCTCCCGACAAAACTGTCTGGGACTCGCCCGCCGAAGAAGTGATTCTTCCTAGTACTACGGGGCAATTGGGAATTCTTACAGGTCACGCACCGCTGCTGACAGCCCTTGACACTGGGGTCATGCGGGTTCGATCTGGAAAAGATTGGGTGACGATCGCCCTCATGGGTGGGTTTGCCGAAGTAGAAAACGACGAAGTCACTATTTTGGTCAACGCTGCCGAGCGCGGTGACGCGATTGATCGCGAAGCCGCTCGTATTGCCTTTGCTGAAGCCGAAGCCAAGATGAATCAAGCCAAGGGTGGGAGAGCGCAAGATCAAATTCGCACGACCCAAAATTACAAACGCGCCCGCGCTCGTTTTCAAGCATCCGGTGGAATGTCCTAGAAAATGACCGTTCTGATCGCTCTAGCGACAGCAGTAAATAAAATAAAAACGGGCTGTGGGCATTGCCTACAGCCCGTTTTTATTTCTCGTGCAGGAGCACACGACGAATCGAGTAGATCCATTACTGCGATAGGTAAGTAGTTCAACCTAAATAAAAACAAGATTCTAAAAGTCTGCGCCGCTCGCGCAGCGGGCGGCGCAGACTTTTAAGGTTTTATATTTAATTACGCCCATCTACTTAGGTCAAGGGACATATCTGTGAGCGTGCGAAGTGCGCCCACAAATATGCCTGACTTGGCGATCGCCAGATCAAATCAGACTTTTATAGCTGTCGCCACAAAGGTTAGGACACTGGGATCAAAGGGGGTGTGGGGGCTTTGCCCCCAGCCAGGGGTTCCACCCCTGCACCCCGTCCTAACCAATCCGCCTATGGCTATAACAATCAGGCGCTACCAGTGAATGAGATTTCTGGAAACTTGAGCTGTGCGTCAGCCATAGATTTCCGTTTACCTTCTTCTTGCCAGTAGTTAATCACCTCGGTCGCCCTGTTTAGCAGATCAACCCGGTCTACTTCTGCAATCCAGTGTTTAGCTTCTAATTCGGTCTTTAACTGCTCCCAAGCATCATTTCGAGGCCAAAAGAAATAGGAAGTCAAGGGACTCGTTCCCTTACCCACCACTTGATCTACGGCCAACGCCACATCTTTCTCTAGCCACAGAACTTTTAAAATGAACCTTGACAAGTCTACCTCCAGGACAGCGCTCGACTGCCTTTCCTAATGCTACAACCCTCTATGGTAGAGTACAGCTTGTCGAGATGGGTAATGCTTGGCATGAATATCTAGGTAAATGTCTAAAACTGGGGAAGATTTGTGGGACATCAACCGTTAAACCAGCAGGCGATCGCCATCATAGTATTTGACATAGACGGCGTTGTGCGAGACGTGGGCAATTCCTACCGCCGCGCCCTGGCCGATACTGTTGAGCAGTTTACCGATGGAGCCTATCGGCCGTCTCAGGCCGATATTGACGCGCTTAAAACCGAAGGGGTGTGGAACAACGACTGGGAAGCCTCTGAAGAAATGGTGTATCGCTATTTCGAAACCCAGGGGCGATCGCGCACCGAGATCAACCTCAGTTACACTGACCTAGTTGACTTTTTCCAGCGCCGCTATCGGGGATCAAACCTCGATCATCCTGATCAATGGGACGGCTATATTTGTCAGGAACCACTTCTGTTAGAACCCACCTATCTGCAAGGACTGACGCAAGCGGGAATGCCCTGGGGATTCTTTAGCGGCGCAACCCGTGGTTCTGCCGCCTATGTGTTAGAGCGGCGACTCGGACTAAAGGCACCCGTACTGGTGGCAATGGAAGATGCTCCAGGAAAACCTGACCCAACAGGCTTGCTAGCTGCCGTACAGCAGCTAACGACTCAACAGACACTTCCCCCAGCGCTACCGGTGGTATATGTGGGTGATACGGTAGCAGACATGCAAACCGTCCAGATGGCCAGCCAGCAAGATCAAACCCGCACCTGGGTAGGAATTGGCATTTTGCCACCCCATGCCCAAGCACCGTTGGACTATGCGATCGCCTACAGCAATACTCTCAATCATGCGGGTGCGGTGGATGTGCTTAAAAACGTGCAAGAGTTAACCCCCGAAGCCGTGCGCCATCTGGTTAAGGAATTGAAGGCGTAAGTTTCTTGGTAGTAGCGTTGAGGTAAGGATTGCTGGTTTCTTATACCAGTTCAAATACAGCCATTGGAGCTGCTTTTCCTTTCAGAGTCAAATCTCCAATCGCCCGACACTGAAAATGGGGCGCGATCGCCTGCTGCACATCCTCAGGTAGCAAAATTTGGTTTGGTGCCGCATGGCTCATTAACCGCGCCGCCGTGTTGACAGGATCACCCAAAATATTAAACTCTCGCCGACCGCGAGGCTCTCCAATTTCGCCCGCAAAAACTGCTCCCTGAGCCATGCCAATGCGGCAGCTCACGCCGATCTCCTGCCCGCCAATAATCGGAGCGGGTACCTGCGCCACAATCTTACGAATTGCAAGGGCGGTTTCAGCAGCCCGCACCCGATCGGTTGGATGACTACCCAACGCCCCAAAATACAGCAGCATATCCGAGCCAAGGGAATGGTAGGTCACTTTTTGTAAAATGCCACCCTGCGATCGCACAACGGCATGAATTAGGGCAAAGGTTTGAGAAAAGCGAGCGACTAACCCCTCCACTTCACTGGCAGTTGCCACATCGACCGATTCGGGCAACCCCACTAAGTTAATAAACACAATGGTGGGAACTGGGAAATCTGGTTCAAGCTGTCGCTGGGCAGCACTTTCGACCAGCAGATTCAAAATCGGAGCAGGCATAAAACACGCCAGTGGCTCAATCCGCGTTATGGCTCCGCCAATTTGATCGAGCAATCCTGGTACACTCCGATCAAATAAAACCGACGTAGCCGACCGCCGCCGAGGCACCGTAATATCATATTCCCCCAACCCTGCCGTTCCCAGATTGTCAATCACCAGTTGGTGATTGACATCAATCGGCTCTAGCTGAAATTGAGATTGCAGGCGATCGCCAGCGGCTAACGTGATGCAGACTCGCCCCACCCTACCATTACTTTCAGCCCGCTTCGCCCGTTGTACTGCCTGCCCCAACAGCACATGTACCATCCGTTCTGGAGTACCAATATCGGCAGCCAGGAACCGCCCAGCATGAATGCCTACCCGCATATCTAAGGAAAAACTACCCTGCGGAGTTTTAATATCTTGAAAGTGCGCCATCGCTCGCTGCATTCGCAACCCTGCCCGCACCGCCTGAGCCGTATCACCATTCTGTTTACTGGCCAAAAACTGCACCAGAATGGCATCTCCCGTAAACTCCAGCAAGTCTCCCCCCGACTTACTGACAATCTCAATCATTTCTGAAAAATAGCGGTTTAGCAGTTTTAACAGCTCCACTGCTCCTTGTCGCCCAGAGGCGGCACTAGCCTCCATCAACGGTGTAAATCCTGCCAGGTCGTTAAACAGCAACGTTCCCTCTTGCCAGGAATAGCGAATTTGGCCAGGACGAGGCGGGTCGTCAGAAAGCTGGTGGGGAGTGTAGTCATGCAGAATGTGCTGCATGGTTCGCAAATGCTGAAACACCTGCATTAAAGAATCGGGCGAGGGATCTACCCAAACCGATGCATACAAACTTGCTGGCAACAGATAACGCAGCCGCAGTTCAATATCGGATAGAGGAGATTTGGAAGGGGGAGCCGATCGCGGCAGCATGAAAGCCTACTAGGGGAAGGAGAACAGGAAGAAATTGGGACTTTGCAGAGGTATAGCGGTAGCCATGATCAATAGGACGCCTCCCTGTCATTCCCGCCTGCGCGGGAATCCATCTGCTCGATCGGTGCGGGGGTGGATTCCCGCCTGCGCGGGAATGACGCTGGCATGTCCTAAGCTTTATGACTATGGCTATAAGAAACGATATCATTGCCGTTGAGTTGCCCAGACCGCCTTTTAGCCAATCCTAACCTGGATAATTCTCAGAATCAGTTTTAGGCTGAGGGTGAGTTTTTTGGAAGCGAGAGCTTCGCTTTCAAAAAATTACGGCCTCAACACCTTACATGAATACGTAGTTGAGAACGAGGATTGCCTCCCGACAAGGCTGAGAGACAATTTTTGTAGGCAGCCTATCAATTTATAATTCTATTCTGAATGTTTATGCTAAGAGGGCAACTGGCTTTGCCACCAGCGTTTGCAGTTCGGTGACTTTTTTCCAAGTTTCGCTGACTTCAATGACCGGTAGTCCTAAATTGGTAGGGATTTTTTGATGGGCGGGCTTCCCCCGCCCATCAAAAAATCCTTACATCAATATCACTACCCAAGGATCTTCCGCATAATGCTGGTAGATCGGGAACTTTTGGAGTATTGTTGAATACTGGAGTTAGCCAGGTTTGATTTCCTCTGGCACTCTATATTTTATGCGGATGTGGCGGAATTGGTAGACGCGCACGCTTGAGGTGCGTGTGGCATAGTCCTTGCGAGTTCGAGTCTCGCCATCCGCATTGTTTATTGTCTAGTGCAGCCTGATGCAGGCTAATGCAACGGCCAGTAAAATGTTGCGGCAAGGTTTGGCTCTCCTGCAACATTGATCAAAAGATCTAGATAACCTAGGTAACAAGATCTATATCTATAAAGGGTAGAGGCAAAATTAGCGTCTACCTTTTTTATTGTGCTGGTTTTATTGTGCTGGAGGTGAGAAATCTGTGGATCTATTTGCCCAACGCGTGGCGGTGTTGGCTACGATGCATCGCAAGGAAGAGGCGATCGCCCCGCTACTCCAGGCCGAACTCGACATCAAAACGATCGTTCCTGCTGATTTCAACACCGACAGATTTGGGACATTCACCCGCGAGGTGAAGCGGACAGGTGACCAGCTCGCGGCGGCTCGACTCAAGGCGCAAGCGGGGATGCAGCGATTGGGTGCAACCCTAGGTCTGGCGAGCGAAGGCAGCTTTGGCCCCCACCCGGCGATACCCTACCTGCCCTGTAACCGGGAGCTAGTGGTATTAATCGACGCTACCCATGACTTGGAAATTGTGGGCTACGATTTTTCGATTGATACAAATTATCGTCATCAGGTGGTGGATAGCCTGGATGCCGCGCTGGCCTTTGCCCAACAGGCTAAATTTCCCACCCACGGGTTAGTCGTGATGCCAACGGCTGATCAGCCCGACCCAGACGCTATGGCTCAGAATATCGTTAAAGGCATCGTCACCGAATCCGCGCTGCGGGACGCCGTTCAGCCACTGTTGCAGCGCCAGGGTTGCGCCCACTTAGAAACAGATATGCGCGCTATGGTTAACCCAACGCGGATGCAGGCGATCGCCCGTGCGACTCAAGATCTAATCCGCAAACTCCGCTGTCTGTGTCCCCGCTGCGGCACTCCCGGCTTTGATGTGGGCGATCGCAAACCAGGGTTGCCCTGCGGTCTATGCTATGCCCCGACAGCGCTAACCTTGACCGCCGTTTACCAGTGTCAGACCTGTGGTTTTACGCAAGATGTGCTGTATCCCGATGGGATCGAACTGGCTGACCCAGCCCAGTGTCAGTATTGCAACCCCTGATAGATTGCAGCCCCTAATTTAAAGGATGTTTTAAAAGTCCCGTCGCTGGTATAAAAACGGTATCGATCCCCCTAAATCCCCCTTAAAAAGGGGGACTTTGAATCCAGTTCCTCCCTTTTTATAGACGCGAAGCGGCTTCCCGACGGGTAGGGGGGCTAGGGGGGATCACTCAGTGCCCAAAATCACAGCCAATCACTTTTCAAACATCCTCTTAGGATCATCGCCCAGGCGATCGCTAATCTCAGTCAACCGTTGCCATACTAAGAGGAAATATTGTCACTATATTTAGTTTCAAGGGATCTATTCACCAATGCCGAATTTTTATCGTGACGACAATAACGAATATCGTTCGTTTGAGCTACCGGGGGCAAAGCCTCACTATAATCCCGATCGCCCTGGACAGGTAGAACATATTGCGCTCGATCTGGTGCTGGATATTCCCCAGACGCGATATGCGGGTACCTGCACAATTCGCCTCAATCCGGTACGGCATGGTCTTGATCGCCTCACATTGGATGCGGTAAACCTCAACATTGCATCGGTCACCGTGGGGGAGGTTTCCCAGCCTTTTGACTATGATGGGGAACAGTTGCACGTTCACTTGACGCAGCAGACTACGGCGGGAAAATCGGTAGAAGTGGCGATCGCTTACAGCAACCACACCCCTCAGCGTGGCATCTACTTTATCGCCCCCGACAAACACTACCCCCAAAAACCCGTGCAGGTTTGGACTCAAGGCGAAGATGAGGATTCTCGCTTTTGGTTTCCCTGCTTCGACTATCCAGGGCAATTGGCTACCAGTGAGATTCGCGTTCGTGTACCCAAACCGCTGATTGCGATTTCTAACGGCGAACTGGTAGAAACCCAAGAAGAGGGTGACGACAAGATCTACCACTGGCAGCAAAAAGAAGTCCACCCCACTTACTTGATGACACTGGCTGTGGGAGATTTTGCAGAACTGCGCGACGAGTGGAACGGCAAACCCGTTACCTACTACGTCGAAAAAGGCCGGGAAGACGACGCTCGCCGCAGCATGGGCAAAACGCCTCAGATGATTGAGTTTTTCAGCGAAACCTTCGGCTACCCCTACCCGTTTCCTAAGTACGCTCAGGTTTGTGTGGATGACTTCATCTTTGGCGGCATGGAAAATACCTCCACCACCCTGCTGACCGATCGCTGCCTGATTGACGCCCGCGCTGCCCTCGATAATCGCGGCACCGAAAGCCTGGTAGCACATGAGCTAGCCCACCAGTGGTTTGGTGATTTGGTAGTAATTAAGCACTGGTCACACGCCTGGATTAAAGAAGGCATGGCCTCCTATTCAGAAGTGCTATGGACAGATCATGAGTATGGGGCAGCAGATGCCGCTTACTATCGGCTCAACGAAGCCCGCAGCTACATTTCAGAAGATAGTGGGCGCTATCGCCGCCCCATCGTCACCCATGTCTATCGTGAGGCGATCGAACTCTACGATCGCCACCTCTACGAAAAAGGGTCTTGTGTGTATCACATGATGCGGGCAGAACTGGGAGACGAGCTGTTCTTCAAAGCGGTTCGCACCTTCGTCAACGACAATGCCCACAAAACAGTAGAGACCATCGATTTACTCAGAGCCGTTGAGCAAGCGACGGGGCGTAACCTCAATTTCCTATTTGATCAATACGTGTACCGGGGCGGTCACCCCGACTATAAAGTGGTCTATAGCTGGGACAGCGATAGTCAGCTAGCCAAACTGACGGTGACCCAAACTCAGGCTAAAGAAGGCGAAACAGGTCTGGGGAGCGGGCTATTTGATCTAAAAATTCCCATCGGCTTTGGGTATGCAGAAGGTTCCTCCTTAAAGACCTTCACTGTGCGTATTCATGAGCGAGAACAGACCTTCTACTTCCCCCTAGAGTTGAAGCCCCAATTCATCAGCTTTGATGTGAGCAATCATGTCCTCAAAACCGTAACGTTAGAGTACGGTGTAGGGGAGCTAACGGCACAGTTACACTCTGATCCCGACCCCGTATCACGAATTTATGCCGCGATCGCCCTAGCTAAAAAAGGAAATTTAGAGGTGGTCAAAGCGCTGGCAAAAGCCCTGACGGATGATCCCTTTTGGGGCGTGCGTGCTGAAGTGGCAGGAGAACTAGCCAGCATTAAATTAGACCAGGCGTTTGCTGCATTAGTCGAGGGATTGACCGATACCGACGCGAGAGTGCGCCGCGCCGTGGTGGAATCGCTGGCGGGAATCAAAACCTTAGAAAGCTACAAGATGTTGAAATCTATGGTCGAAAAGGGCGATGCCAGCTACTACGTAGAAGCCGCCGCCATGCGATCGCTTGGCACCGTTGCCGCTGGAACCTTGGCCAATAAAGCCGGAAAATCCAAAGACGAAAAGGTGCTAAAGCTGCTGAAGGTGGTATTAGAAGAGCGCGCCGGATGGAACGAAACCATTCGGAGTGGGGCGATCGCTGGTCTTAGCAAACTCAAGACCTCTGGCGCTGCTCTTGATCTAATTCTGGAGTACACCCAACTCGGCACACCGCAGCCACTCCGGCTGACTGCCATCCGCGCCCTCGGTACCATTTCTACAGGACAAGATAAGACCAATCTCGATCGCATCCTTGAACAGCTCAGCACCTTGGCAGACGAATCTTTCTTTTTAACTCAAGTCGCTGTCGTGGTGGCCTTGGGGCAAATGGAAACGATCAAAGCCGCAGGAATTCTGCAAGCCCTAGCAGACCGTACTCCCGACGGACGCGTTCGACGCATGGCAGAAGAAGCCATTCAGCGGGTTCACAAAAGTGCTGGACAAGACCAATCCGTGAAAAAGCTGCAACAAGACCTCGACCAACTGAAAAAAGACAACCAAGAGCTAAAGAGCCGACTGGAAACTCTCGAAGCCAAAACCTCCACAAAGCCAGGAGTCTAACCTAAATCAGCCCAAAAGCCTCAAGTCCTGCGCTGCCCGCTGAGCGGGCAGCGCAGGACTTGAGACTTTTTATAGCTGTCGCTACAAAGGTTAGGACATTAAGATCAAAGGGGGTGTGGGGGCTTTGCCCCCAGCCAGGGGTTCCACCCCTGCACCCCGTCCTAACCAATCCGTCTATAGCTATATATTTGATGCCGATGTTTAGATTGAACTTCCGGCGCTAGTTTGGCTAATTTGTGACGCAGGCACTAGAGCGGCGCGTTCTTTGTCTAGCCGTCGCTTACGCGCATAGAACTGAATAATGGCGGCCATAGCAATGATCAAGCCCAACATGCCCCAGGCAGTTACATCCGTGGGCAATTGATTTTTGAAAACGACCAATAATACGACAATGACTAGTAAAACAGTCGGCGCTTCATTTAAGGCACGGAACTGCTGGCTGCTCCATTTGCAAGTGCCCGCTGCTAACTGCTTCATCAGTCGAGCGCAGTAGTAATGGTAGCCAATGGTAAGTCCTACAAACCCCAATTTGACATGGAGCCAAGTTTCTTTGAGCAAATCAGGAGCCGAGACTAGGAGGGCGATCGCCATTACAACCGTTAACACCATCCCTGGCGTGGTAATCAGCTTATAAAGTCGCTTCTCCATCAGTGCATACTGTGTTTGCAATATACTACGGGCAGGTTCCGGTTGCTCATTAGCTTCTACGTGGTACACAAACAGGCGCACCAGATAAAACAACCCCGCAAACCAAACCACTACCCCCACAATGTGAAAGGCTTTAAACCAGAGATAATTCACGACCTGTCCCCTTCGAGCGTCTAGTCATCATCATATCAGGGGAGCACAGCACGAAAGAGCGCGCGCCTCATTCGGTTAAATAACTTAGGATTTACACAGTGTCATTCAAGGTTTTTGGGTTATTTGTTTAACGTGCGCTAGTTTCAAGTGGCAACTGCCAGTTTGATTAGGACAAAAAGAATACGGAACCAAAGGAATGGGCGTGGGCTTTGCCCACGCCCATTCCTTTAGTCTTAACTTGTGTGTCTACAGCCATAACTGCTAGACAGCGTGCTTAAACAGCGTATCTAGATAGACCCGCGCAGCACGACGGTAGTTGTGAGACGAGTCGGGGCTTTCGCTGGTCACATGCTGCAACAGAAAAAGGGATAGTGCGGCACAAAATACACGGTCTTGATCCCAATCGGGATGGGTACCCAGATAGCTCTTAAGGGAGAGGTGAAGATCTTCAGGAATTTCTGCCAAAATGCTGACGGTTGCGTTCATTTGGAAACCTCGGTGGGGAAAAGTGAGCCTGACAAAGCGATGGTTTGGAGCCTGAGAGCAGCGTTCAACGATGATCGCCAAACGAGTAGGTTGAAAGTCGAGTGTGTCGTGTGTAGATGAACCGATACGAACGAGGAATGAGGAAGTACTGCCGTTAACCGAATCTTCAGCCTGAGAGCCGAAGCCGCACTCAACGTCTTCGGAAAAAACGCAAAAGCCGCGCTAAACTGACCCCATCAAAACTGAATCATCCCTGTGGAAAACATTAGCCTTGGGATGCCGTCTTGATCTGGGTTAGTGCGCTTATTGGTGGCAGTCGCATCATTCTGCGCTGAGAGGGGGTAGGGTTGTCAACCTTGCGAAGTATTACAAGGCGCTTCACTTTAAAAACAGGTTTACGAGAGAATAGGACTTGCGGGCTGTTTTTTGTTACATAACTTTATAAGAAAGCGCTTTTATGAGAAGGCGATCGCTACGCCACGTAATCCCCAGAAAAAACGGCTAGACCCGATCCCCTCGTTCTATCCCTGTGGATAACGATCCACTGGCCTGTGGATAACTAGGGGTAGCCTGTGGATAACCTGTGGATACTCTGGGGAAAAACAAGGTTAAGGATAAGAATTGCAACAGTTGGCAAACCAAGATGATTTAGACTTTAGGTTTGCATAGCGAACCCCTTTTATGCTGGGCATGGATTTAGCATTTTGGACGTTTCAGTCCCTGATTGTGTTTGTGGCAGGGGCATCGGTTGGCAGCTTTTTGAACGTGGTGGTTTACCGTTTACCAGCAGGATTGTCTTTGCTGTATCCGCCGTCGCGCTGCCCTAAGTGTTTGCGATCGCTCAAACCCTACGACAATGTGCCCGTGCTGGGCTGGCTGTGGCTGCGTGGACGCTGTCGCTTTTGTCGCACATCAATTGCAGCACGCTATCCCTTGGTAGAAGCCGCCACAGGGTTTCTGTTTGTGGCAGTCTTCTGGCTGTTTAATTTGCCCCTACCCGGCATTGGCTACTGGGTCTTTTTTAGCTGGCTGTTGGTGCTAGCGCTAATTGATTTAGATACGCTGACACTACCCAATGTCTTAACGCAGTCTGGCCTAGTAGCAGGGTTGGGATTTCAGGTTGTGCTGGGCTGGGCGCAGCTCGGCACGGTAACGGGCATCGCCAGTCACCTGATGGGCGGCATCGTAGGGGCAGTGGCTGGTATCTGGCTGTTTGATCTGATTGCGATCGCAGGTTCGTTTATGTTTGGGCAAACGGCCATGGGCGGCGGTGATGCTAAACTGGCCGCCATGCTGGGCGCGTGGCTGGGCTGGAAATACATGCTACTGGCCGGGTTTCTAGCCTGTGTGCTGGGGGCGTTTGGCGGGGGAGGTGCGATCGCCCTAGGTTTACTCAGTCGCCGTCAACCGATGCCCTTTGGCCCCTTTTTGGCAATGGGTGCCGTCCTCTCGACCCTCTTTGGCGAAACCCTCCTGAATACGTATGTACAGGTTTTCTTTCCCACCCTTTGAACACGGTTCTATCCCGGCTTCTTCCTCTGATAGACTGAAGCTTCTGCAAATTAAATCACGCTTGAATTACTGTTGATGGTGTGAGCTGGATTACTCTTAAAACTACTGATACCTACTGGGAAGCAGAACTGCTGTTGCAAATGTTAGCTGCACACCAAATCCCGGCGCGATTGCTGCCGTACGGTATTTTGTCGCAGTTTGGTTGCGGTACACCAGCGGCTTTGCAAGTGCAGCCCCAGGATAAATGGACAGCGTTGCTCCTGTTAAGTCCAATCGATGGAGACATGAGCGATGAGCCAGTAGCGGATTACGGTTGTGCTGATGAGCAGAACTAGACTCCGCACTTCAACTCTTAAGGCTTGCCTGTTTGGCGTTTTGGTCGTGGTATTGATGTAGTGATTTCTTGAAGCGCGGGCACACCCGCGCTTCAAGAAATCATGATCAATTTACGGACTATCCGATATTGCATCTTTCACGGCTTGGGCTGAGTGACAGAGTAAGCTAGGGATGGTAGGATCTTTGGTTTCTCGACGTTTTCTTCTCTTGTTTCGAGTTCTCCCTCATGTCTTTGTTCGACTGGTTTGCAAATCGGCAAAAATCCGGTGTCATGAGTAGCGATCGCCAAGAACGCGAAATTGCTGATGGGCTGTGGAGTAAATGCCCCGGCTGTAGTGTTCTTACATACACCAAAGATCTGCGGGCTAATCAAATGGTCTGCCCAGAATGTAAGTACCACAATCGAATCTACAGCGAAGAGCGCGTATGGCAACTGGTAGATTCTGGCACTTGGCAACCGCTGGATGAACACCTCAAACCGATTGACCCCCTCAAGTTTCGCGATCGCAAAGTCTATAGCGATCGCCTGCGTGAAACCCAAGACAAAACCAGACTGACTGACGCTGCCATTACTGGATTAGGACAGCTCAACACCCTTCCCATTGCCCTGGGTGTAATGGACTTCCGGTTCATGGGAGGCAGCATGGGTTCCGTAGTGGGCGAAAAACTGACCCGTCTGATTGAGCGTGCCACCCACACCCACACACCCGTAATTATTGTCTGCGCGTCAGGCGGTGCTCGGATGCAAGAAGGCATGTTGAGCCTCATGCAAATGGCAAAGATCTCCGCTGCGTTAGAGCGCCACCGCGAACAACGACTGCTCTACATTCCCGTACTCACCCATCCAACCACTGGTGGCGTGACGGCTAGCTTTGCCATGCTAGGCGATGTGATTGTGGCTGAACCCAAAGCCACCATTGCCTTTGCCGGAAGACGCGTGGTCGAACAAACCCTCCGCGAAAAACTTCCCGACGACTTTCAAACCGCCGAATACCTGCTTGCTCACGGCTTTGTGGACGTAATCGTGCCTCGCACAGAACTGAAGAAAATCCTGGCACAGCTCATTCGTTTACATCAGCCACCAGCCTCTCTATCCCATCCTATTCACGTCCCCGATGCTGTGCCGCAGTCGCTGCCTATTAAAGTTGAACAGTAATCATTAAAGTCGAGCCGTGACCCACGTTCAGTTAAGCGCGAGATCAGCCGACAGCCAACCTTTTTCTTAGTTATCCCGTGCAACTTATTCCTGCTATGCGGGAGGTCTTTCGCCAGCCTCCCATCCCCTACGAACCTGAAAAACACTCCCTCAAGGCTTGGGCAAAGTATTGTCTGCAAGAGCGAGGCTACAAAATTGTGTATGCCGACAAAGCTGACTTTGCCATTGAATCGAAAATTGAAGGCAAGGTGTACTTTAAGGTCACTGACCACGCCGAAAGCCTAGATAGCAAAACGGGCTGGATTGTACGCGATCGCACCACCAAAGTAGTCACAATCATTCCTCCTGCCACAAAGGATGCAGAATAGGGAGTATTGGCTAAGTCAATATTCCCTATCCTGCATTCCCTACTGCTAGCCTATGCGTGCCCTCTATCCTCCGATCGCGCCTTATCATGCCGGCACGCTGCAAGTTTCGGCGCTGCACACAATTTACTACGAGCAGTCGGGTAATCCTGAGGGTAAGCCCGTAGTCTTTTTGCACGGTGGGCCTGGTGGTGGCAGTTCGCCGGGTTACCGCCAATTTTTTGACCCTAGTCAGTGGCGAATTATTTTATTCGACCAGCGCGGCTGTGGCCGTAGCACCCCCCACGCCGAACTGCGAGAAAATACAACGTGGGATTTGGTCAGCGATATTGAGACCATTCGTACCCACTTGGGCATTGAGAAATGGGGAGTATTTGGTGGTAGTTGGGGTAGCACGCTAGCGCTGGCCTATAGTCAAACCCATCCCGATCGCTGCACAAGCATTATTCTCCGAGGCATTTTTATGCTGCGGCAAAAAGAGCTGCTGTGGTTTTACCAGGAGGGCTGTAGCTTCATTTATCCGGATGCCTGGGAGGAATACCTTAAGCCGATTCCGCTCGAAGAGCAACATGATTTAATGGCGGCGTACTACAGGCGGCTCACCAGTACTGATTCAGAGACGCGACTGGTGGCAGCACGAGCTTGGTCGGTATGGGAAGCCAGCACCAGTAAGCTATTACCCGATGTGGGGTTGCAGCAGCGGTTTGCCGAGGCAGATTTCGCCGACGCGTTTGCCCGAATTGAGTGTCACTATTTTGTCAATAAGGGCTTTTTGGCCTCAGAGGATCAACTGCTCCAAAATGTGGATCAGATTCGGCAGATTCCAGCCGTCATTGTGCAGGGACGGTATGACGTAGTGTGCCCAATGATCTCGGCCTGGGAATTGCATCAGGTCTGGCCAGAGGCAGAATTTATTGTGGTTCCCGATGCTGGGCATTCTATGAATGAACCTGGAATTCGCACAGCATTACTGGAAGCAAGCGATCGCTTTGCAGCATTAGACTGATATCCGTTCAGTTATCCGTTCAGTGTCGCGGCTCAGCTCATTGGTCGTTCTAAAAACCCTTACCTCAATATCATCACCGGCTCATCAAGCCGTGGTTTAAGGCTGTAATAAGAAGAGTTTAAGGATTCGAGGAAACGGGCAGAGTATGCTTACATGTTGATCAAAGATATGTATCTCCAGAGTTCATGACTCAGAAGAACGAAACTCCCGCCTTATTGATTTCATTGCTGATCACGTTAGGTTTAATTGGTGCAGGGGTCTGGTGGTTTCTCCGCAATCAGTCAGGCGGCGTAGGAATCAGCCCGCTGCCGCTTCCCCAAACGAGTACAGCTCCAAATTCTAACCCTGCTTCGACACCAGCAAATCCATCTGCCCCTGCCACACAAAGCGGCGCTGATTTCACTACAGTGCAAAATGTACCGTCAGGTTTATTTAGCTACGGGGGCAGCACTACTTGGGCACCCATTCGAGGTCAGATCGATCCTCTTTTTAGAAGCGCTTTTCCTCAATTTCAACTGCGCTACATCGATCCGCCAGGGCAGCCACCAGGCTCAAGCACTGGTATTCAAATGCTGCTAGATGGCCAGTTGGCGATCGCCCAATCATCGCGACCGCTTCAGCCTGCTGAGTTTGATCAGGCCAAGCAGCGTGGTTTTACGATCACACAGATCCCAGTGGCGCTAGAGGGAATTGCGATCGCTGTCCATCCTGACCTGGCGATTCCAGGATTAACCATCGATCAGCTCAAAGGTATCTACAGTGGTCAATTAACCAATTGGAACCAAGTCGGTGGCTCCAATCTGCCTATCACCGCCTACTCTCGACAAGATCAAGGGGGCACCGTAGAGTTTTTCATTGCCAATGTGTTGGGGGGCGGCAGTTTTGGTAGCAACGTTCGCTATGTATCCAATACGACGCAGGCGCTCCGAGACGTATCCAACGATTTAGGAGGAATTTATTATGCGTCTGCCCCCGAAGTCGTGGGTCAATGTACAACAAAGCCGTTACCCCTGGCGCGACAGCCCAATGAATTTATCTCACCCTACCTGCCCCCGTTGGTCTTACCATCTCAATGCCCAGCCCAGCGTAACCGTCTAAATTCAGAGGCGTTTAAGAGCGGTCAATATCCTCTCACTCGGACTCTCTTTGTAATCGCCAAGCAGAATGGTCAAACCGAGCAACAGGCAGGAGAAGCGTATGCTAACCTGCTGCTTACCCAAACGGGACAGGCAGCTTTGGCAGAGGCTGGCTTTGTGCCAATCCGTTGATTTTTAATCGCCCGCTCGGTTAGGAAAGGGGAATGGGCGTGAGCTAAGCCCCCGCCCATTCCCCTTGTCCTAACTTGTATAGCCGTAGCCATGATCAATAGGACGCCTCCCTGTCGTTCCCGCGCAGGCGGGAATCCATCTGATCGACAGGTGCGGGGGTGGATTCCCGTTTCCACGGGAATGACGCTGGCATGTCCTAACCTTCGTGGCGATAGCTATATATAGCTTCAGCCAGTCATCTTAGGACAAGGGGCTTAAGCCCCTTGTTGTCTGACGTGCTAACCTGCGTCCTAACGTTTGTGGCGGCCGCTATAACTACAGCTATAAGTAGTTCAACCTAAATAAAAACAAGATTCTAAAGGTCTGCGCCGCCTGCTGCGCGAGCGGCGCAGACTTTTAAGGTTTTATATTTAATTACGCCCATCTACTTAACTAACCTTGGTGCCGCTGCTGCAACATAGCTGACTCAGCCGGGATTGCAATCAAATTATCGCCATAGGAACGAATTAACCCTCGCTGGCGCAGCTTACCCATCAGTCGCGTTACTGTCACGCGGGTAGAACCGATCGCACTGCCAATTTGAGCATGAGTTAACGACCAAGGCAAGTAGTAGGCATCTTCAGTCGGTTCACCAAACTCTTCTACCAACAGCGTGATGAAGCCGAGGAGTCGATCGATCGTGCGGCGTTGCCCCAACGTGCTAAGCCACAGCAGTTTGCGTTGATGCTGGTAGCGAAATGCATCTAGCACCTCGCGGCGAAAGTGAGGCCAGTTGTCTAAATCGTGCCAGTACAACCAAATCACAGACGTTTGGTCAACGTGAGCAAATGCCTGCAAGGTAAAAGGAGACTGCGCCACAATTTCAAACGGTTGCCCTGCTCCTACAAACCCTAAGAAAGCCTCTTCAGAATTAATTCGTGGCAAGCGGGATGAAGCGCCTGAGGTGGCGCTAACCTGAGCTTCTCCTACCAATCGCACCGAGCCACGCTGCACTAAGTAGAGTAGACCCGGTCGGGCTGGTATCTTTTCATCCTTAACAAAACTGCGCGTGCGGTAGTGCTCTTGTGCCCAATCTGAGATCCGTTGCCAGGTCAAAAAGGGTCTGGAGGATGTTTCGGATTGTGGGGACACTGAATACATAAGGCAAAATCCTGGGCGTCAGTAGAAGTGCTATGGCTCTGAGATTAGGAGCGAGTTGATACGCTAATGCATTACGTTAGGTAGTACAGAAACCTTAAGTAGGAGGGAGTTAAAACAAGATGAGCGATCGCCAAATGCTGGAATCTACAGGCGGTATTTTAGGGGAGTGGTGGCACACCCCTTAAGCTTAACTTTACATTCCCTCTCCTATAGTAAGGAATTTTACGGAGTTCACATAAATTAAGGCACATTAACGCCTTCTATGTTTTACGTCAAATTCGGTATTTAGATGCATTTTTTTACGATGTTTTCAAAGGATTCACAGCCTAGAGGTTAAAAATGTAGCTTGAATATTAGCTTGGTTCAGTACCTGACGGCTTCTTGTAAAAACGACACGAAACACATGAGCACTCAACTGTTATAAAAATATTTTTTCCAACATCCTCCGACCAAGCTAGTAGAGCAGTCATCAAGGCAAGCAGTCATCAAGGCAATATAGAACTCATTTGACATCTTTCCAGTGATCGCGAATATTCTGTAGGGGCGAAGCATTTGCATCAATATTCTGGCAACGCAGCGTCAATTCGAGTGCAAATGCTTCGCCCCTACTGCCCAAAAATCGCCCTAAATCTCAA
>JBBQFG010000046.1:0-25270 GCA_038321765.1 Elainellales cyanobacterium | reverse complement strand
TTAGAATTTGGTTTTTAATTAGGTTGAACTACTTACCTCGTTGAATCCAACCCCTGGTCTTTAATTCCCCGCCCTGAGGCTTTGCGGAGACACTACTGAAATAGGTAAAGTAGATGAGCTTTCATCTGGCTTACTGGTTAGGCTACGGCGCGTGGCCTCTACAAACTGGCTAACGCGAATAGGATCGATAGGCTGCTCAATTTGCCCTTTGCGTTTGAGTGAACTAGAGACAATCACCCCGTCTACGGCTTGCATCAATTGGGGAATATTTTCCCAGGTGGCTCCACTGCCAATGAAGACTGGCGTACCCCTAGCGGCAGCGCTAGCTAGCTCCAAATCTTCTAGGCTAGGAGGGCTGCCGGTTGCCCAACCCGATAGAATTACCCCATCTGCCAAGCCACGTTCGATGGTTTCTTGAACCGCTGTAGTCAGGTTTGGCGAGCCTAATGGACGAGCATGTTTGACCAGCACATCCGCTAAGATATTGACCTCGCTACCCAGTTCTCGACGGTAGCGCAGCAAATCATGGGCTTGTCCTTCAATGATGCCTTGGTCTGTAACCATTACACCCGTAAGTACATTGACGCGAATGAAGTGAGCCTGAGTACAGGTGGCGATCGCCATAGCGCTACGGGCATCATTACGTAGCACATTAATGCCAATTGGCAGCGTGACTAAGTGCATCAGTCGATTGACCACCAACGTCATAGCACTGACGACAACCGGATCGACACACTCTTTGGCAAAAGGTGCATCAAAAAAATTTTCAACGATGATGCCGTCTACTCCACCAGAGGCAAGCGCCGTTGCCTCTTGTTCTGCCCGGTTGATCACTGCTTTGAGACTACCTCCCCATCGAGGAGAAGTAGGAAGCGGCAGTAGGTGAACAACCCCAATGATGGGGCGGTCAGTTTTAAATGTTTGCTTTAAGTCCACGTGCCCAACTATCCGGACTCAATGACACCAAAAATGGCTGGCGAGCGATGGCGTCGCTTTAAGCCCTCAAATCCACTCTAACAGGAAAGGGGGTGAGGGAAGCAGCTTGCTTCTGCGTAGACAGTTGGATGAGGCAGGGAAGACAAGGCACGAGTGTAGGAATTGGGCACCAAAGCAATAGTTTTGCTGTGGTGGCTCTTTTTGATGGTTCTGCTGTCTTTAACTATTGACTTTTCTGCCGAATCAAACTTTCAGCAAAGGTCAAGGCTTCTTGGGCTGTGGCAATTTTTTCTTCTGCTTGGGCTAGCTGTAAGGCTTCTAATAGTTGACCGATGCGCGGGCCAGCGGGAAGCTGGAGGGCCGTCATTAAATCGCGGCCTGTTAGCAAGGGGGATGGATGGGCTACAGGATCGGTTGGGGTTAGAAAGCGGTTCAGCAGGGGGGCGAGCGCCTCCTGGCTTAGCCCTCGTGCCACTGCCAATACGACTAGAGCGGGGAATGCCGCTCCGACAGCCTGAAAAAAGACGTACTGATTTTTGCGGGAGGCTAAGAGCACATCAAGGGCTTCCAATTGAGGCAAGTGCTTAAGCACTGTCAGCACAGACTGTACTTCGGCGCGACTGTACTTTAAATGCCACAGTTGCAATTCCGCCGTTGGGAGGCTGGAGTCCATCAGGCTAACCAGTTTGGCAATCCGCAGCCAGCTTCGGCCTAGTCCAGACGCTTTTTGCTGATCTCGCAGCCAGCCTACCAGTTCTGCATTAAAGGTGGGCCAAGCCTGAGCGAGGGCGATCGCCGCTTGGTCAATGCTTGCAACCAGCGCTAATCCTCTAGCGGTGGCACCGGGTAGCCAATGCTGCAATAGTCCATCTTCCCAGGCAAGTGCTAAAAACGGTGTGCCTTTAGCCGTGCCTAACAGATAGTTCAATTCAGACTGCACACGCTCTGGGGCAATTTCGCTCAGTAGATCTGCTAATTGACGGATTGTGGATTGCGTTTTAGCTTCTAAAACAAAGTCCAGTTGGGCGGCCTGCCGATACGCCCGCAATAGCCGGAGGGGATCTTCCTTGAGGTTTTCTGGGGCGATCATGCGGATCTGTCGCCGTTGCAAATCGCCATATCCGTGGATGGGATCGAGCAACTGTTCAGAATGGGGATTGTAGGCGATCGCATTCACCGTAAAGTCTCGGCGCTGCAAATCTGTTTCTAGGCTAGGCCCGACCTGCTGAGCAAAATCTACGGTGGCGCGCTCAAAAACCACCCGGGCAATTTGCCGCTCCGCATCCAATAGCACAAACCCAGCATGGTAGTGATTGGCGATCGCTTTTGCCGTTTGCACCGCGCCGTCGGGCAGCACAAAATCTAAGTCTAAATAATCTGCTCGTCTGCCAAGTAACGCATCGCGTACGTTGCCACCCACCAAATAAGCCGCTGGCGGTAGCCACTTCAAGCTGAACGACCACGTTTGGGGCGACAGCGCTGAAGCAACAATAGAGCAATCTTGAGGCAGAGTAGGTTGCAAATCTAAAACAGCATGAAACATCTCGAAACGTGCAAAAAAAGCTCATCAGCCGTAATCAGCGCCCGGTATTCCTTACGGTATAACTTTCTGCGCCTAACCTTACTGCTGATCACAGTCAACAGGTGACTGTCGTATTTCAACTATGCACTTTGTTGATGACTAATTGCCAGTGCATTCAGCCCCCTGGCGACCAGTCAGCAACAAGCCTAAAACAGTGGTCCTAAAATTGGTAATGATGTTTTCTCATTTTGCAACATCCACCAAAGGCGATCGCCTACTTTGCTAAAACTTGCGCTAGATTAGCAAGAATAGAGCCAAGTGCGCTCATTCGTCAGCCCAAGCTGCGGAGAAGTCTAGGATGTGTATTTGCATTAACTGCCAGTATGTAGACCGCTGCCTCACGTACAATGCAGTCGAACATCAGCATCAGCAGCCTCATTTAACAGAATTTCCTGACTTTGAACCGACCGAGCCAACCATCAACGTCAACATTCGTCCTGGCGAAACCGACGATACGATTGAGATGGAATGGGACGTAGTAGGATGCTTGAGCTTTGTAAAAGATTCTGGCAAATGGTCGCGGTTGCGTCCCGGAGAACTGGTGCCCACTTGACTCGATCAGGAACTTGAAAGAGGCAAAATGAAGACGGTACTAGTCCCAGCTCTTTCATTGTTATTGCCTCCTGCATGAGCTACTGCTTGAACCCTACGTGTCAGCAACCCACCAATCTTGGTGAAGCACTATATTGTCAAAATTGTGGCACGGCGTTGAGATTGGGCGATCGCTACCGAGCATTGGACGTGATTGGTCGAGGTGGGTTTGGTAGAACATTTCTGGCCGTAGATGAACACCGTCTAGATTTGCTTGATCTTAAAAGCGTCGAACTACTGAGAACTCGGTCTATCCTACCGTCAGACCGCTCAGATACGATAGCTTGCCTGAAAACTAAGATCTCCACAGATTCCTTGTGTGTAATTAAGCAGTTTTTACCGCTAGGGCAGAGGGAATCGAGCAAAGCCATGGCGCTATTTCGCCAAGAAGCCGAGCGGTTAAACTCTCTAGGGCAGCATCCTCAAATTCCCCGTTTACTCGCTCACTTTGAGCAAGCCGATGGCCAGTATCTAATTCAAGAATTTATCGACGGGCGCAACTTGGACGAGCTACTGGCGGCCAAAGGAGCCTTCAACGAAGCTCAGATCCGTCACCTGCTAAATAGCCTGTTACCCGTACTAGATTTCGTTCACGGTCAGAGCGTCATTCATCGAGATATTAAGCCAGAAAATATCATTTTTCGAGAAGTAAACCAGGAGGAGCGGGGAGACGGGGAGACGCTTGCCAAGCAAGGTATGGCAGCAAAGCAACAAAGGTCAGACACTCTATCGCCACCGCTTACGACACAGCATTTCACTACTGCAAGTCCTTCCTCTGCTTCGACCCTTCCATCCTTCCTTGACCCTGTTCTCTCTGATCGATCCCCCGCAGCTCAATCCCCCGCAGTTCCCTCCCTCTTTCTTGTAGACTTTGGCGCATCTAAATATGCCACCACCACGGCACTAGCTCGAACAGGCACCATGATTGGCAGTGCGGGCTACGCTGCGCCTGAGCAGGTGATGGGCAAAGCCGATTTTGCCAGTGACTTGTACAGTCTGGGCGTTACCTGTATTCATCTACTAACGGCGACGCATCCCTTTGACCTGTATTCCGCTAGCGAAGACGGTTGGGTGTGGCAAAACTATCTGACCCAACCTGTTAGCGATCGCCTCACCCAAATTCTCAACAAACTACTGCACCGGGCGACCAGCCAGCGCTACCGCGCTGCCGCCGAGGTAATGCGCGACTTGACGCTAAAATTTGCCCCGGTTGCGCGTACCGCTGCCCGCATTCCTTCAGTCATAACTAGTCGTCGAAGCTCGTTGGCTGATCGGGCAATTGATGCGCGCATTGCCCTTGCTCCTTCTACCCAAACTTGGCGCTGCGCCCGCGCCCTGACTGGACACGAAGGCGTGGTAACGACAGTCGCCATCAGTCCAGATGGGCTATTTTTGGCCAGTGGCAGCACTGACAAAACAATCAAGCTATGGAGCCTAGAAACTGGGGATTTGCTACATACGTTTGGGAGTCGATCGCTCCGGAACAGAGGTCATAGCGATCGTATCAGCACGCTTGCCTTCAGTCCTGATAGCCTAGAGCTAATCAGCGGCAGTGACGACTGTACTCTAAAGCAATGGGATGTCGGTACTCGGCGGCTGATTCGCACCCTTCCTGGACATAACTGGCTAGTATCGTCGATATCGGTCAGCCAAAACGGGCAAGTGTTTGCCAGTGGTGGTGGGGATGGCCAAATTAATTTGTGGGCTTTGGGGACGGGCGAGATGTTGGCAACCCTGCATAAGCATCGCGATCAGGTCAGCACGCTGCAACTCAGCCCTAATGGGCAGACCTTAGTCAGTGGCAGCTACGACAAAACTATCCGCCTGTGGGATTTGAGCGGCGATCGCCTGATCGACACACTACGGGGGCATAGCGATCGAATCAGTGGTCTCGTACTGACCCCAGATTGGCAAACTTTAATCAGCACAAGCTGGGACAGAACTCTGCGGTTTTGGCATTTAGGGCGTAAGGAACAGGGGCGATCGCTCCTAGCGCACAAAGATTTGATTACGTGCCTTGCCCTCGATCCCACTGGAACCCTCCTAGCCAGTGGTAGCGAAGACAACCGGATTCGACTGTGGGAGCTTGCTCCGGATGAGCAAGGCGTGATCGGCCTAACGGCGCGTCCCTTAACCCTGCCCGGTTCTTGGTCAGTGACGGCCCTTGCGTTTAGTCCCGATGGGCAGCGCTTAGTCAGCAGCAGTGCCGATGAAACTATCAGAATTTGGGTGAGGGCATGAGGCTATGCGTAAGCAATACATGGAAAGACTGTGACATAGGCGAGACGTAGCGGAGTGAGCAAAGAGATGGGGTGGCACGAGGCAGAATACTGAGGTGAGCGATCGCGGTTCTGTCTGTGTCTTGCTAAATTCGTTTTGTCTCCAGATGTCTCTACAGGTACTGTATCTTGATACATTTTGATACGGATAACGACGCCCGCCGAGGATAACAAGGGGATGCTGATAGGCTTAGTCGCAACCGCTATGAATCTGCTTGGATAGTTTGCAGTTGTAGAAATGACACCATTTGATCTAGACCGCGCTGAATACGTCGGGTGACAGTCATGGGGCTAACGCCAATTCGCTCTGCTACTTCCTTGCGGGAAAGGTCGCTGAAGAAGACAAATTCGATTGCTGCTTTAGTTTTATCTTCGAGTTGGTTCAACGCACGCTGTAGCTGTTGACGGTCTTCTTCAAGTCGCTGCATGGCTTGATAGCGAGAATCGGGAAGGGTTTCGCCCAAGGTGATAGAAGAATCAACTTGCTGAACTTTTGCATCTAGACTCAACGGCAAGCGATTGCGGACAGCGAGCTTAATTTCGCGCCATTCATGGAGATCAATACCCAATTCCTCGGCAATTTCACTGTCTAGGGGTTGCCGTCCGGTTTCTTTGGCTAGCTCAATCCGAACGCGTTGTCCTTCTTTTTGTAGATCTTGCCAGCGGCGGGGAACTTTAACAGCACTGCCGCGATCGCGCAAAAAGTGGAGCATTTCACCCCGAATGTAGGGCACAGCAAATGAACTGAACGCACAACCTTGACCTGGGTTAAAGCGCTCAATCGCTCGAATCAAACCCAGATAACCGATCTGCTCCAGATCTTCGTAAGGTTCAGCGCACTGATGACTGACCCGATGAGCAATTTTACGAACTAAACCCGTGTTAAGGCGGACTAGTTGGTTGCGAGTGCTAACAGAAGGATTTTGCTGATATGCCATCAACAGTTCCATACTGTGAGAACGGAGGGAGGATTGAGTAGCCGTCATTTGGGGATACCTGCGCTCTAGATTTAGGCTTATTGTCTGTTCTTCCCCGAAGTGAAACCATCGTTATTCCACGGGTATAAAACGAGGAGCCTTTTGCAGGTTCAGCAGAAATACGGAGCTTTTCCTCCGTGAGAGATAGAAAGAAGAAAGAAAGGTGAGTCATCCGGTTTGGTCTTCGAGTGGTGAGGGCGATCGCCTTTCAGGTTAAATCCCTTAAAGTCTAGTCAAGTGCCTGCATGAATACGTTCAATTTTGAATATATCTTGGCCATAACTTAATTATTTCCTAGACTCTTGAGAAGAGTGAACCCCGGAATGGGAAATCGTTTCAGGAACTAGCCTTAGTTAGACTGAGGTCACCTCGCATACCTCGTTTGCGCTGCCTCAAGACCGCCAAATTCAGTAGACCCAAACGTCAGCACAGCTAAATCAGTACACCTAACACTGCTGTACGGACTATCCTCTTTTTGCGAGACATTTCTATATGAGAAATACCAGTAACTTTCGAGCTACTCTGCGCGAGGCAAAAAACTGGGCGCTAACTGAGCCGAATGTGATTCGCAATGCGCCACCTTTTTTGGGTCGCAGTCTAGTCTTGACAGTTCTGGAAACCTATGGTGGGCTGGGTGTGTTGCAAAGCAATCCCAGCATCTTCATGCCGACCTTCGTTGCTGCGTAGTCCTAAATTGGTAAGGATTTTTTGATGGGCGGCTTCGCCCGCCCATCAAAAAATCCTTACATCAATACCACTACCCGTTGCTGCGCTGGTAGCCGAGTTAATCCTTTGCTTTGTGGTGCAAGGCGTTGTGGTAGAAGGCGTTGTGGTGCAAGGCGTTGTAGAAAAGAGTAACAACGCTCTAGCGCTGCCTTTGTTGTCCACCTACAGCTTGCTGTCAGGAGATACACTTAGCGGCATTGTTTACACGGCCTTGGGCACCCAAGGTGTGGGTATTACGGGCAGTGGAATTGCTGCTCTGACGTGTGGTGTCACATTGATTGTGACTCGCCCCATCGGGTCTAATAGACCTCCTACGTGAATCGTTTCCGGGCGAAGCTGGGAAACGATTCACGCCTTCCAAAAATGCATTCGTGCAGGAGGTCTAATTTATCTGACCAAGACGGCATGACTCTAATCAAAACCATACAGTTGGCCATGATTGCGTTAGTGGTGGCAGGTTGCTGCTTGGAATGAGGACACTAATGTGAGCATTCCTTGTCGTGCGCTGCGCCTGAGGGTGGCACAGGGTCATAACCTCCAGGATGAAATGGGTGGCAGCGGCTAATGCGTCGGAGGGCAAGCCAGCTTCCCTTGAGTGCTCCAAATCGAGCGATCGCCTCCATAGCGTACTGAGAGCAAGTAGGCTGAAATCGACAAGTGGGCAAAGACAGCGGTGAAATTAGCACGCGATAGGCCTGAATTAGCCCAAGTAAAATAACCTTCATGCGATCGCCTCTAGGTTGGCAGTAGGCTAGGGGATCTGTTCCCAGACTCTGCATTACAACATCTGAATGGGTACACCGGATCTTGTCCCTGACTCAAAATCTGGGCAGCCAATTGCGTCTTCCGATAGCGCTCTACTAGGGTGAACGGTGCATTTGAGGTGATAGTCACCCGTAAAAAATCGGCAATCGGCGCAGGGGATTTTATGTAACTGTTCTACGTTTTTAATGCCATCTTGCATGGCAGATAAAATACTCCATGCCGTTAACGCCACAAACACCCACGCACTGGTAAAGCAGATTGGCACCAGCAGACTGTGAATAATGCCAATCACCCAATGAATTGAGGCGTAGAGCAGTGGAAACATAGCGGCTACTCAAATTTCATTGCTGATTTCAGGGATAATTTTTTGGATGAGAGAGGCTCACAGAGCCTCTCTCATCCAAAAAATTATCTCTAGATCATGCACTGCTAACTCTTTAACAGTAAACCAGTTTGCTTCTGTGAAGGGCATTTGAAACATTTTGTGAACCGCTGTTTTGAACGGTTTTATGCGAAATTTATAGGTTTCAAATTTGTCTTCCTGCAATCAGATGATCTGGGCGGAGGACGACGGATAAGTCTGGCTCGGTGTAACCTCCTAAAAGTCTCGTGTTAGATATCCGGGGGCGATCGCGTTATTAGCAGTCGGAACAGAATTATGCCTTTCAGAAGGCCTTCATCGGAAAGGTTCTTATCGGGAAGGTCTTTGAGTGTTTAGGGTACTTGACTCAAAAGTCTCAACAATTCAGAGTTTTCATAGTGATTAGATAGCTATTTAGATTAGAACCTAGCAGTTGAGTGGCAGCGCGGACGCTCTACATCCGCACCGCCATTTAACTTTCTTGGTTTTTCGTTTAGCGTGCGTCAGTTCTAAGTAGTTCAACCTAAATAAAAACAACCTTATAAAAGTCTGCGCCGACTGCTGCACGGGCGGCGCAGACTTTTTTTAGAGTTTATGTTTAATTACGCCCACCTCCTTATAAATTTTTTAAGCAACGTAACTCAGGAGACGTAAGGTATCCCATGCCGCTACATCAAAGTTCAGGACGTTGGCGGACGGGGCTGTCTTTGGCACTTGCAACGGCGGCCTTGTGGGGCGTATTGCCGATCGCCCTTAAGGTAGTGCTCCAGGCGGTGGATGTGTACACTGTGATCTGGTTTCGGTTTCTGGTATCGTTTGGTCTATTGGGATTGTTTTTGGCGGCGCGAGGGCAGTTGCCTACAGGGGTACAGATCCGCAAAGCGAAATTAAGCTTATTGGCGATCGCCACGCTGTTTCTGGCGCTCAACTATTTGCTGTTTATGTATGGGTTAAACCAAACATCGCCGACTAATTCTCAAGTGATTCTTCAGCTTGCCCCTGTGTTTTTTGGCATGGGAGCATTGGTGGTATTCAAAGAGAGGTATGCGCGCCGCCAGTGGATTGGTCTAGCTGTTTTGATGCTTGGCCTAACTCTATTTTTTGACGCTCAGCTTAGCGGCTTGCTTTCGGCTCCTGTTCCCTATTTGCTAGGGAGTGCTTTGCTGGTATTATCGGCGATCGCCTGGGCTGTCTATGCTTTGGCACAAAAGCAATTACTAACATCACTCTCGTCAGGTCAAATTATGTGGTTGATCTACGGTGGCAGCATGGTGTTGTTTTCGCCAGCCGCCTCGCCATCGCAGCTCGTGAGCCTGACACCACTACAGTGGTTTATGTTGCTGTTCAGTGCTCTCAATACCCTGTTGGCCTACGGAGCGTTTGCCGAAGCCCTGAACCATTGGGAAGCCTCGCGAGTCAGTGCAGTACTTTCGCTCACCCCAATTATTACGTTGATGTCTGTCTTTGCTGTTTCTCGGTTGGTGCCGTTGTTGCTGGTGCCAGAACCAATCACGATCATGAGCGTTGTTGGAGCTGCATTAGTCGTAGCAGGATCGTTGGCGATCGCCCTAGGGAAGCAGGCTCGGCATCAGGGCATGGTAAAAATTACTAGTAGGTGATCAAGAGAGCACTGAATTTGCTCCCTCACATTGCATAATCTGAATGCTTTAGCAGCTATAAGTAGGTGGGCTTAATTAAATATAAGATTCTAAAACCCTGCGCCGTCCGCTGTGCGGACGGCGCAGGGTTTTAGAATTTGGTTTTTATTTAGGTTGACTACGCGATGTGCAACTTTCCTGAACGCCCTCACCCTTTTCATGTATGCCGAAGGCTTAAAGCCACTCTTGCTCCCCTTCTCCCCGCTTGGGAGAAGGGGTTGGGGGATGAGGGCGGATTGAAAGTTGCACATCGTGTGTTGAACTACTTATCTACATCTACGCTAGATAAACTGCTATAGCGGTTCCTCTTAACATGAGGTACACGTTGGACAGACAGGGCAAGGGTTTCAGCTTGTTACTCGTACCGCACCAGATCGGTAACAGCTATAAACACACAGTCTACAGGCTCAATCGATGGCTTAGTTTCAGTCTTGAAGAACTGGAAGAAAGGACGAAACTCCGCCCGGAATACTGTACTTTGTGGGATGATAGCTAAAGCACTCTAAATTGTTGTTTAGACTACAGGAAGTTTCCCTATGGCACTTCGACTTGGTGATACGGTTCCTAACTTTACGCAAAAATCCACAGACGGTGAGATTGATTTCTACAACTGGGCTGGCGATAGCTGGGTAGTGTTGTTTTCTCACCCCAAAGATTTTACCCCTGTTTGCACCACTGAGTTGGGCAGAGTGGCCTACCTCAAGCCCGAATTTGACAAGCGCAACGTCAAGGTGATCGCGCTCAGCGTTGATGATGTCGATTCTCACCAGGGCTGGGTAGACGATATCGAAGATACTCAGGGCACAAAGCTCAATTACCCGATCTTGGCCGACCCTGATCGGATCGTGTCTGATTTGTATGACATGATTCACCCCAATTCTAATGCGGCGTTAACAGTGCGTACCGTGTTTGTAATTGACCCCAACAAAAAGCTGCGGTTATCCCTCACCTACCCTCCCAGTGCAGGACGCAACTTTGACGAGATTTTGCGGGTGATTGATTCGCTACAGCTAACCGACAATTACAGCGTGGCTACCCCTGCCGACTGGAAGGATGGCGATGATGTTGTAGTAGTACCCTCTATTTCAACTGAAGAAGCAAAGCAGAAGTTTCCGAAAGGCGTGACCGAGCTGCGTCCTTATCTGCGAACCACTCCTCAGCCCAACAAATAAGTTCCGGTAGTCCTAAATTGGTAAGGATTTTTGATGGGCGGGATTCGCCCACCCATCAAAAAATCCTTACATCAATACCACTACCTAAGTTCTTTGGTGCAGAATAGCTGAGTCCGTAAAATGTCAGAAAAGTTGAAGACGCTGTGTATTCTCAACGTTTGGGCTAAAGGCAGTCTGTAAACTGCCTCTAGAATTAAGCACCAAAAGGGCAAAATTGGATGCTGTGAGCACAGAATGTTCGCAGCATCCAATTTTATTGGTTTTTAGTTGAGTAGGATTTCTTGCGTGAATGCTTTTTCGTGAGCGTGAATCGTTTTGGCAAGACTGGGTTCAGATTTTGATTCAGCCTGAGAGCAAAATCATCTAGTAAAAATTAATTTATAGCGGTAGCCATGATCAATTAGGACGCCTCCCTGTCATTCCCGCGCAGGCGGGAATCCATCGGCTCGATAGGTGCGGGGGTAGATTCCCGCCTGCGCGGGAATGACGCTGGCATGTCCTAAGCTTTATGACTATGGCTATATTTCCACAAATTAATGAGAACTCTGCAAAAAAAATAGTTCTATTTTTCAAGGCAAGCGGTAGATTTATCTCAAATGGATTGATGGTGCAACGTTGTAGCTATGGCTCAAAGCCTTGAGAACTTAATCGCAGAGCGAAATGTGTTGGAATTGGCAAAGCGAGGGAATGCGGAGGCGATCGCCTCGCTGATTAATCGTTCGCTAAACCAAAAGGGGATTGCTGTCCAGGCGAAACTCGACCCAGACTGTTTACATCTGCTGTTAGAGAGCAGTGAAGTACCGTCGAAAGCGTGGGTGCCTTTTCTTCAGCAAGGTGTGACAAATCTGGAAGTGCCCTCTATTCGAGTGCTCAAGATTTATGGGCGGCAGCAGGGAACGACCCAGACGGCATGGCAAGAGGTGATTTCATTAAGCCAGCCGAGCGTTGCCAATCTGCCATTACCTCAAGTTGGCAACATTCCCGTAACCCATTTTGAATTGGGCGGTGGGGCTGTTAGTGGTCAGCAACTGGTGATTGGCAGCAAGATTTTGCAAATGACAGGGCAAGGCGGTATTGTCACTCTTTCCCCACAGCACAAGCCGCCGCTGTTGCGCGCCCGTCAAGTCCCTAGCCCTGGCGAGTCGTGTCGTCCTATGGCAGATCTGATCGATCGTCAAGAAGAGCAGGAAGCGGCACTGACGGCTCTTAAGCAATCGATCCCAATTGAGTTTTATGGTGAAGCTGGGGTTGGGAAAACAGCTTTGTTGCGATCGCTAGCCCACCACCCGGCTATGGCCGCTATTGCCCCTAATGGCATTGTCTATCGTGCCGTTGGGCAGCAGCCCGTCGAAGACTTATTGCAGGCGGTCTTTAACGATTTTTTTGAGTACGATGGCGGCTTACCTCAACGGCCATCCGACGAGGAGATTTGGTACGCTTTTCGGGGAAAACAGGCTCTAGTAGTCCTAGATGATGTTCGCCTCCCAGCACAAAGCCTTGGGCAACTGTTAAAAGACCTGCCCAGTTTACACTTTATCGTAGCGGCATCCGATCAGCAGCTATGGGATGACAGCGTTAGTACCGCTTTGACAGGGTTGCCACCCTACGAGGCCATAGCGCTGCTCGATCGCTATATTGGTGGTGTCATTGCTCCAGAAGAGCATTCTGCGGCTGAAACCCTTTGCACTCTGCTGAAGGGGCATCCCCTACAAATCGCGCAGGTTGCTACGCTGGTGCGTGAACAAGGCGTATCCTTCGCCACGCTGGTGGCACAGATTCAGGCCGGGGTACAGCCCGAAATCATGATCTTGAAAACCTGTGCCGCCTTGCCCGAAACTGAGCGCCGGGTGCTAGCAGCCTTGGGCGTATTGGGAGAGACATCTGTACAGGCTCACCATTTAGGTGGGTTGGTAGGAACGTCTAATCTCCAGCCGGTATTGGCTAATCTAGTTCACCAGGGCTTTGTGGCAACTGATGGGATGCGTTACACCCTGGCGGGCAATTTACTAGCTCCGCTGCGGCAGTTTTGGGATTTGAGCCAGTGGGAACAGCCGATAATTCGCTACTTTTTGAACTGGGCGCGACAGCATGTTCAGGTTAGCGGCGCGTTGACGCAGGAATCGAACCTGTTGACTGATGTAGTGCGCTTAGCCTTTCAACAACGCCAGTGGCCCGAAGTGGTGCAATTTGTGCGGTTAATGGAGGGGGCGATCGCCACTAGCCGGTACTGGGCTACCTGGGAACAGCTTTGGCAAATGGGGTTACAAGCGGCTGAGAATCTGGGTGATCAAGCTACAATCGCCCAAGCTTGGCATCAATTGGGCACCCGTGCTCTTTGTTTAGAGGATTCCTTTGCTGCCCATACTTATTTGACTCAGGCGCTCCACTTGCGAGAAGCCATTGGCAATCAGACTGGGGTGGCCGCTACTCGCCACAACTTGGGGCTGTTGCTTTCGCCCACGGCTCCGCCGCCTCAGCCCATGGCAACCCAACTGCAACTGCCACCGCAGCCCCAGCTATCCCCTCAGTTGCAGCCATTGCCGCAGATGCTTCCTGATCCCGTGCCTTTGGCGGGAGCCTCGTCACTAGAGCCGGACGTGCCTGCTCGACGGTTCCCAGTGGCGCTGCCCATTGTATTAACGACGGCACTGTTTTTTGCAGTGGGTGGCTTTGCGGCCATGCAGATGTTCAAGACCAGACCTCAATTCTCGCTGACTGCTGAGCGGCTGGATTTTGCCAGTCAAGCGGTTCATACCACTAGCCCTACCCAAACCTTAACGCTGCAAAATACGGGTGCCGAGGCTCTGTCGCTGGGCAGTATTGCCCCGTCTGGAGCAAACCCAACTGATTTCCAAGTCACTGAAGGGTGCACTAAAGCCCCACTGCCACCCAGCCAAGCTTGCACCGTCCAGGTGACCTTTACCCCTCAGTTGGAAGGCGATCGCATTGCCAATTTAATTGTGAGCGATCGTCGTGGCGACGTTCAGCGTAGTGTGCCTCTGAAGGGCAGCAGCCCCATCAGTTCTGCTGGAAACAACGCTGGTAACACCCTCACTCCCGATCAGCCCACTGATGCCAATGCCACGGTAACGCTCCGGTTAGAACCCGGTAGTCTTGATTTTGGCGATCAGTTGGTCAATCGGCCTGGTCAAGGCCGTCCGATTGTGCTGGCGAACGATAGTCAAGTTCCTGTCACAATCCAGCGGATGCAGTTGGCAGGCGCGGCTCAAAATGAATTCCAATTTGATCAGCAGTGTACCGGGGGGGCGTTGGCTCCAGGGCAAAGCTGCCCGATTCAGGTCAGCTTTCAGCCGATTACTCAGGGCGATCGCCCCGCCACTCTAGAAATTTTTGATACGGCAGATCGTCGCTGGAATGTGCCACTCCAGGGCAATGGCGTTGCGTCCACGCCTCAAGTTCCCCGGCTGAGTATTGCACCGGGCGGCTATGAGTTTGGCAGTCAACCTATTCGCACCGTCAGCCGCGCTCAGACGTTTACTATTTCTAATGTGGGCACGCAGCCGCTGGTGATTCAGGGTTTCAACCAAGCGGGTTCTAGCGACTTTAGAATTAGGAGCAATACGTGCCGAGAGGGTGCCCTGAGTCCCAATCGCAGTTGCCAGATTGGGGTAATCTTTTCTCCTCAAAGCCAGGGCAATCTCAGCGCCACACTTCGGGTTTTGAGTAATGATCCACGGGGGGCAACGGATGTATTTTTGAGTGGGAGAGGCACGCTGCCTGTCGTTCCCGGTATTAGTGTGAACCCTCCATCTCTAAATTTTGGGGCAATTAATCTAGAAAATTCGAGTGAGCCGCGAGCGGTGACGATTAGCAATACCGGATCTGCGCCGCTGCTGCTGGGGGATATTCGAGTGGGAGGAAATGGCGATTTTGTCAGCGATCGCAATGCTCCTATTGGGGCAAGCTGCTCTAACGTCACCTTGCAACCCGGCCAAAATTGCGGCTTCAACGTGATCTTTTTGCCCCAAGTAGAAGGCGATCGCACCGCTCAAATTACCATTCCTAGCAATAGTGCCAACAGTCCGGCGATTATTACCCTACAAGGAACAGGTAATCTTCAGCGGTTCCCATCACTGTCCGTCAGCCCATCTAGTGTAGACTTCGACAACCAAAACATTGGCAGCACCAGCGCCCCGCGATCGATTACCCTACGCAACAGCGGTAGTGCCGCTTTGCAAACTGGCACACTGAGTTTTAGTGGCAGCAACCCTTACGACTTTGCCGCGTCTAATTCCTCTAACTATGCCATTAGCTGTTCTAATATCACGCTGGCACCGGGTCAGTTTTGTGCCGTTCAGGTTTTGTTTACGCCGCAAGAAGTAGGCTATCGTAATGCCCAACTCATCATTCCTAGCAACGCATTGGGTGGCTCTGTTCAAGTTACCGTTGGGGGTAATGGCTCTCTCGGCAATCCTTCGATTACTCCTCCCATTGGAATTGACCCGATTACCCCTCCACAGATACAGCCACTTAATTCAACTACCCGTCCGTGGCCACCGATCTTTCAATCTCGTTAATCTGGCGGTAAGTAGTTCAACCTACATAAAAACCAAATCCTAAAAGTCTGCGCCGCTCGCACAGTGAGCGGCGCAGACTTTTAGGGTTTTATGCTTAATTACGCCCGCCTACTGATTAATCTGTCTATTCTCCTTAACCAAGAGTTGCTGGGGAAATGTTGGGCTTTGGGCTGGTTCACAGGGCTAAGTGGCAGAGGGCTAAGTGGCAGAGGGCTAAGTGGCATAGTCAAGCAGATTGATCTCCGCTGGTTGTGCGAGATCTGGTACGTGGATTCCCGAACGCAACAGATAGCATCGGAAATGCCCTCTCTCTTTGTGATGTTCTAAAGTGTCGTTTATTTTTTTGGAATATTTTTTGAAAGATTCCAGCGAACCTTTCAAAAAATGGTAGTCCTAAATTGGTAAGGATTTTTTGATGGGCGGGCGAATCCCGCCCATCAAAAAATCTTTACATCAATACCACTACCAAAAAATAAACGCATATTTGAAAGGCGACCCTTTTTTATGGAGTGTCAACATGGCTTCAGAACAGTTTCGGCGACAGTTGCGTCGAGAAGCCGAACAGTGGCGAGTAGACGGATTGATTCAGCCCAGCCAGTACGATCGCCTGTCTACCCAGTATCAGTTTGAGGCATTGGAAGCAGGGGCGCGCGATCGCTTCATTTTGGTGCTGTTAGGGTTGGGCAGCATTTTGCTAGGGCTAGGTGTGATTACTTTTGTCGCTGCTAACTGGCAAGCCATTTCTCGTGGCGGTAAGCTGGCGCTGTTGCTGAGTCTGTTTCTGGTGGCAAATGCAACTGGGTTTTATCTGTTGAAACGACCTTTAGATGCATCAGGTCGAGAGCGCTGGACGCACCGTTTGGGACACGGCTTGTTGCTGCTAGGGGCGCTAGTGTTGGGTGCTAATCTGGCGCTGTCGGGGCAACTGTTTCACCGCAGCGGTTCGGCCTATGAGCTTTGCCTGGTGTGGGGATTAGGCGTATTGTTGATGGCCTTTGGGCTGCGGCTGCCGTCGCTAGGGCTGCTAGCTATTTTGCTGATGGGCATTGGCTATTGGTGGGGTTTACAGGAAATTTCTCGGACAGGAACGCTGATGGGGTTGTCGCTGCTAATGCGGTATATGCCGCTAGTGGCAGGCGGCCTGTTTACCCTGTTGGCCTATTGGTGTCGTTCCCGCATCATTTTTGGGGCAGGGGCGATCGCTCTCGTTTCGTCGTTGGAAGTGGCGATCGCCGATGCCGCCCATCAAGTGTCGGGCATTCCCGGTATTACGGTGGCGATCGCTTTTACCTTACCAGCAGCACTTCTATGGAGCTATGACGATGCTCTGTGGTGGCGACTGCTCAATCGACCTCTTCCACTTTCCCGCTCTTTTCGTCCAGTTGCACAAGCGCTATCGCTCGTGTGGTTAACCGGACTCACCTACTTGATGTCATTTCACTATTTTTGGCGCTTACCCTCAGACCAGCCTGTCTTTGGCAAACAGCTCTCGACGTTGTTTGCGGACGGTGCGCCATTACTGCTTAACCCTAGCCTATTTGTTTTAACAGCCCTAACGCTCCTAAGTTGGTTTTACCTGGCCTATCCTCGGCATCGTGGCAGCCATTGGGGATTGGTACAGCGAGATATTGTCATGCTGCTACTAATTGCTGCTGTTGGTCTAGTTGCACTGTGGAATTGGGGCATTTACCCCATTCTTGAAATCGGCACCTACCTCTACAACGTGCTGCTGTTTTTACTAGCCGCCAGCTTTATCCGGCAGGGATTAGCTAAAGGCAACCGTATCCTGTTTTGGTGCGGTATGAGCACTCTAATTCTGCAAATTCTTAGCCGTATTTTGGAATACGACACAGGGCTATTGCTCAAATCAGTTGTGTTTCTGATGTGTGGCGTTGGCGTCATGCTGGTTGGATTCTGGTTTGAACGTTACGTCCGCACGCTTACCCCATCCACCCTGACTCCCGCTCCCCAGGAAGAAACCGTATGATCCCCAGTTCCTCCCCCAAGCCTGACTCCCTGAGTCCTCTTCCCTCTCCAACCCAGCCTTCCATTCCAGTTCTTGTCCCTCGCCCCCTAACACCTTCTTGGCGGTTCTGGCTTCCCTTAGCGCTACAAACCATCCTCATTTTGCTAGTGCCGATTCAGGCGGTACATACTCAAGCTACAGGCAAAAGTGTCACCCTCCAAACTGCACCCGTCGATCCCTATAACCTGTTTCGCGGCTACTACGTGAACTTGGGGTATGACATTTCTAGACCCGCGACGCTACAAAAGCTGCCGGGTTGGAATACGATTGACGCGGCAGCTTCTAATCCCTTTACTAGGCGATCGCGCTTTCAAGGAACTCAAGATTTGTATGTGATTCTGGAAGCTCCTAATGTCGCAACTGCTTCCAACCAGGCTCCAAAACCCTGGAAACCGATTGCAGTTAGAGGCGATCGCCCCACCAACTTACCCACCAACCAAATTGCCCTCAAAGGCAGCTATGAAGGCGGCTGGATCAATTACGGCCTAGAAACCTACTACATCCCCGAAGACAATCGCGCCGAAATCAACGACCGAATTGCTCAGCTCCAAACTCAAATTCCCCAAAACCGTCAGGCGATCCCCTTTGTGGTGGATATCAAAGTTGCCGCCGACGGTACAGCCGTTCCAATTGGCTTTTGGCTAGAGCAAAAGGAGTACAGCTATTAGCTGTTAATTAGCTGGGCGTCATTAAACATAAAATCCTAAAAGTCTGTGCCTCCCGCTGCGCGGGCGGCACAGACTTTTAGAAGCTTGTTTTTATTTAGGTCGAACTACTTAGCTGTCTTTTGTCCTACACTGCGCGTAGCTTACGTCGTGGAAGGGGTGGGCTGGAGCAAAATACTATGCTTCGCCACCGCTGACTCATGCTTTGCAACCATGTCGCAAACATGCTTTATCCGTCATCTCCTAGGAGCATTGCCAGCAAGGCCTTCTGCGCGTGGAGACGATTTTCTGCTTCGTCCCAAACGCGAGATTGAGACCCTTCGATCACTGCGTCGGTAATTTCCTCTTCGCGGTGGGCGGGCAGACAGTGGAGCACAATCGCCTGCGGATCGGCCTGACTCAGCAGAGCCTCATTTACTTGGTAGGGCTGAAAGACAGGAACCCGACTAGTTGCCAGGTCTTCTTGCCCCATACTGGCCCACACGTCGGTATAGAGGACATGACTTCCCTTTGCGGCAAGTTGGGGATCGTCTGTGAGTAAGATTTCGGTGCGATCGCCGGCGATCGCCTTGGCCTGTTCTACAATTGCCGGATGCGGTTTGTAGTCGGGTGGGGTAGCGACTCGCACGTTCATTCCTACTAGGGCACAGCCCAAAATCAGCGAGTGCGCCATATTGTTGCCATCACCCACATAGGTCAACGTTAACCCGTCAAAGCTGCCAAATTCTTCCTGCACTGTTAACAAGTCTGCTAAAACCTGGCAGGGATGTTCCCAGTCGGTGAGGGCGTTGATTACGGGAATCTGGGCATAGTGGGCAAAGGTTTCAATTTCCTTTTGCTCAAACGTGCGGATCGCCACAATGTCTAAATAGCGATCTAATACCCGCGCTGTGTCAATGGTTGGCTCGCCTCGCCCTACTTGCGTTGAGCTGACATTGAGATCAATCACCTGTCCACCAAGCTGATACATCGCCACCGAGAAGCTGACGCGAGTTCGGGTAGATGCCTTTTGGAAAACCAGCCCCAACACCTTATCGCAGCGTATTTTGGTTCGCCCTGCTTTTAACTCGGTCGCCAGTTCTAAAAGTGCCTGTACCTCTTCTCTGGCCAAGTCTGCCAAGCTAAGTAAATCGCGCCCTTTCAACGACACTGTGCTCATCCCCGCTGCCCAACGTGAAAATAAAACCCTATCACACGATGGGCGATGATCTGGAGCTAGTGAGCACTTTTTTGAATGGTCGCGATTAATCGCGTGACGCTAGAGTGCGCGTCGCTTCTTTGGCCGCAATAGTTTCTGAAGTTCTACCGCCCAAAACCCTACTGTACTAACCCCTAAACAAATCAACAGCTCTTGCCCTGTAAGCGGTTGAGTTTGAAATACTCCTTGCAGCCAAGGCACAAAAATCACCACCATTTGTAGTCCAAAGGTTAGTAGAACCGCACCCAGCATGGCTTTGTTGCTAAATAGACCCCGGCGTATGATCAGGTCGCGCTCCGATCGCATGGCTAACGCCAACCACATGCGAGAAAATGCCAGTGTGGCAAACACCATCGTCTGCCAGTTTTGCCATCCCTGCTGCTCTGCCCAGTAGCCCAGCCCTAGAAAGACCAAACCCATTAGCAGACCAACCCACACAATATCTCGACCTACCCCTCGGCTAAAAACGCTTTCTTTAGGTGGATAGGGCGATCGCTTCATCACATCGTCTTCGGCGGGTTCAACGCTTAGCGCCAGTGCCAGTAATCCGTCGGCCAGTAGATTAATCCAGAGAATCTGAATTGGCTTCAATGGTAGGGGCAAAGCTAGCAGCGGCGCTAGCAGCATGATCACGACCCCACTTACGTTGCCTGTGAGGCTGTAGCGAATAAACTTGCGGATATTGTCATAAATCACCCGCCCCTCTTCAACTGCTGCCACAATGGTCGAAAAGTTGTCGTTTAGCAACACCATATCGGCAGCTTCTTTGGCCACGTCGGTGCCCGTAATGCCCATAGCAACGCCAATGTCTGCTTTTCTAAGCGCAGGGGCATCGTTTACCCCATCCCCTGTCATCGACACAATTTCGCCGTTGTTTTTCAGAGCTTCGATGATCTTCAGCTTTTGCTGCGGCGACACGCGCGCATAGACCGACACGGTTTTCACCCGGTCTTGCAACTCTGGCACCGACAACTGGTTGAGCTGCTGACCCGTCAGGTATTCTCCATTGGTGGAAATCGTTAACTCTTCGGCAATGTGACGCGCCATTAGGGGGTGATCCCCGGTGATCATGACGGTACGGATGCCTGCTTCAGTGCAGGTTTGGACGGCAGTTTTTGCTTCGGGGCGGGCAGGGTCGAGCATACCCACCAAACCAGCCATCACCAAGTTTGTCTCCACCGTTGCCTCTGTACCGGGGGCAGGCAATTCATCTAGCAATCTGAAGGCTACGCCTAAGACGCGGGTTCCGGTACTGGCTAATTTATCGTTTTCATCCTGCACGTTTTGGCGATCGCTCCCCTCAAGGGGTTCGATCTGGTCATGATTCCAAAAGTGGCTAGATATGTCTAGCAGTCCGCCGACTGCGCCTTTCGTTAGGGCAATATAGCGGGCGGGTGGCAGCGTTGACAGGCTGGCAATTAATGCACCGACATCGCTATTCCAGGTGCGATCGCCCAATTCATGAATCGTAGTCATGCGCTTGCGATCCGAGTCAAACGGCGCTTCAGCCACACGGGGCAGCAGTACCTCTAAGGCTTCTTTGCCAAGACCGAGGCGATCGGCTGCTACTACCATGGCGATTTCAGTTGGGTCACCGATGGCTTTTGTAGCTCCGCTAGCAGGATCGCTCTGTTGAACCAGTGCGTTATTGCAGAGAGTGCTACCAACCAGCGTTAGCGCCATCGGAGATTCTAGGGGAGTGCCTTCTCCGGGCTTAAAAATAGATTTTTCTCCATCTAGCCGAGAGGTCACTTCGGCAAACGATTCGCGCAGTTGTACCTGCTGCCCCGCCAGTGCCAAGATGGTCACCGTCATCCGGTTTTCGGTGAGGGTGCCCGTTTTGTCGGAACAGATTGTGGTCACAGAGCCAAGCGTTTCAACCGCAGGCAGTTTGCGGATCAGCGCGTGGCGTTTCAGCATCCGGCGCGACCCAATGGCCAGAGCGATCGTGACGACAGCGGGTAACCCCTCTGGAATAATCGCAACTGCCAGACTAACGGCAATTAGAAATAGCTCCTGTACATCGTCGCCACGGACAAACCCAATCATAAAAATAACGGCCACCAGCGCCAGCGCCACGATCGCGAGCCGCTGACCTAGAAAATCGAGCCGCTTTTGCAGCGGAGTCTGCTCGCTTTCGACCGATTGAATCGAGTCAGCAATTTGTCCTAACTGGGTTGCCATCCCCGTTGATATCACCACGCCTTTACCGCGTCCGTAGGTAACTACGGTGCCCATAAATGCCATATTGCGGCGATCGCCCAGCGGCAAGTCCTCTCCTTCAATTGAGGCTATGTGCTTCTCGATCGATTCCGATTCGCCTGTAAAAGCGGCTTCTTGGGTGCGGAGATTGGTACTTTCTAGCAGCCGACAATCTGCTGGCACCTGGTCACCATCTTCTAACTGCACAACGTCGCCTACAACCAGCTCACGAGCCAGCACCTGCTCCCACTGGGCATCTCGCAAGACTCGCGCCTTGGGTACTGCCATTTTTCTCAGCGCCGCAAACTCTTTTCCAGCGCTATACTCTTGCGTAAACCCCAGCACCGCGTTAAACACAACGATCGCCATAATCGCCAGAGCATCTTGAAAATCGCCTAAGACTGCCGATGCCACCGCTGCCACGATTAGCACCACAACTGCCGTTGCCTTAATTTGATCCCACACCATCAGCCAGGGATTTTTCAGCGGTGGCTCTGTCAGTTCATTTGCCCCGTTTTTAGCGCGTCTCTGCTCTACTTCGGCATGACTCAGCCCCTTAGATTCAGACGTGCCGAGTTGGGCTAAGACTTGAGTCGTGTCTTGTTGGTACCATTCACTCATTAGGGTTTAGAAGTTACAGCGCCTTGCGCTTGAATCAAGATGGGTGGACAAAAAAACTTGCAGAGTGCAAGGCTAATCAAAACGAACGGTTGGGTCAGCGTTTTAGGTCAGGGCAGTTAAAGCCGTAGCAAAAGGCACGAAAACTCAGTAAAGCCTCAGACACCTGCTACAAGTAGATGAATTGCTCTTTTTAGAACAGATCACCATTAAGAGTAAATCATACAGATTGCTCCTAAGGAGATACCTGCAGGTTTGAGTTTAAACAAAAATTGGTGTGACTGAAAGATTCTGAAGAAATTAATTTCAACGCCAGATGTCTTGCGCGAATCCAGCAGCGAGAGCGTAGATTGTTTCCCGGCTTCACTAGGAAACAATTTACGCAAGAGATCTACTGAATCAGCTCAATATTAACGAAGAGCAAGGGCAGGTGGGGCGGGGATCTGCTGCAAGAAGTTTTTGAGTAACTGCTTACCTGCCGCCGTCAGAATGCTTTCTGGGTGAAACTGTACGCCTTGAATGTGGGGAAACTGGCGGTGGCGCACGCCCATGATAGTGCCGTCATCTACCCAAGCAGTGATTTCTAGCGAGTCTGGACAGGTGGAGCGATCGATCACCAGGCTGTGGTAACGGGTTGCTGTCATCGGATTAGCCACGCCCTCAAACACGCCTACGCCCGTGTGATGAATTTGGGACGTTTTGCCGTGCATCAATTCCTTTGCCGATGTAATAGTGCCGCCAAACATTAAACCAATGCCCTGGTGGCCTAAGCAAACGCCCAATAGTGGAATAGTAGGGCCAAGCTGTTGAATCACATCGGGCGAAATCCCGGCATCTTCTGGTCGTCCGGGGCCAGGTGAAATGACGATCGCATTGGGCTGCAACTGCCGAATTTCGTCTACTGTGATCTGGTCGTTACGAACTACCCTGACATCTGCCGCCACTGGTAGCTCTGATCCCAATTCGCCTAAGTACTGCACCAGGTTGTAGGTAAAGCTATCGTAGTTGTCGATTACAAGAAGCATGGGCGGGTAGTTGGGAATGAGGGTCTTGGGTGGGGTCTTGGGGGACTGGGTCGGAGGTGCCTATGCCTGGTTTGTCGGTGGTGACGTTGAGAAAAAAGGGACTTTGGAAGCCCGTAGATCAATTTAGCAGTCGTTAAAAGTTAGCGTTTATGAGGGTTAGCAGGGGAGGAAGTAGGAGCGACCCTGCCACGAGAACAGCCGCGATCGCCGCCATGAGCACTGCCCCAGCCGCACAGTCTTTAGCTGTTTTTGCTAGCTCGTGATAGGTTTGCTTGACGGTTAAATCAACAACCGATTCCAGCGCGGTATTGAGCAACTCCATCGTTAGAACTAGACCACTCGTCAGTCCAATCACGGCAATTTCGACTTGACTCAATTGCAGGAAAATAGCAAGGGCGATCGCCACACAGCCCACTAGCAGATGAATCCGAAAGTTGCGCTGAGTACGAAAAGCATAACTCAAGCCCGCCCAAGCGTACTTAAAACTGACAACTAAGCTGGGAGCTACTTTCCAGGCCAACTCGCGGTTGGGCTTGATAAAAGTCTGATGGGGCGAGGAGCTTGGAACATTAGGCGGAGTCTCTGTTGAGATAGGTTGAGACATAGATTCGGTGTCATAGAGGGGACGAAAGTAGCAGGAAGTCGGACTGTTTGGTCGAATTATTCAGCCGAACTACTCATAACCATTTAAATTAACTATTGACAAAGATGCTTGATAAAAAAAGTTTGAAAGGTATGAACAGGGTAAATAAAGGGAGCAGTTATGTTCCAAGGAGAGTGTTATCTAACTAAAAGGCTTTGGATGAAGGACTTAAAAGGTTTCTGCTTACAACCTGACTAAATGCTTACAACCTAACCAAATACAGCATGACGGTAGTCCTAAATTGGTAAGGATTTTTTGATGGGCGGGATTCGCCCGCCCATCAAAAAATCCTTACATCAATACCAATACCCAGCATGACTACTAAAAGCGACTAGCGAATGTGTTCTTTACTACCTTAAACAGAAGAGAATCCCATGGATCAGAACACCTACAGGAAAGTTTAACGGAATAATCATGCAGATTCAGAAATGCCAGGGTTGTAATGAACCGTTCTGGTTAATCGTACTGAATCGATAGCCCTACGGCGTGTAGCAGATTTTCTTGTTGATGCAACATCCCGATTAGGCTTGCCTCATCCGGATGATCCCACCCCAGTAGATGCAGTAGTCCATGAGCTGCTAGCCATGCTAACTCTTGCGTCAAGCTATGGCCTCGGTCTTGTGCCTGTTGTTGGGCAGTTTCTACAGAAATTACCAGATCGCCAAGATAAAGTGGTAGTTCGGCGATCGCCTCTTGGGGCAGCGGTTGTGCTGACTCTAGTGCCGCGAACGCCAGTACATCAGTGGGCTGATCCTTCTGACGATACTGAGCGTTCAAGCGCTGAATTTCCTCGTCATCGCTCAGGCGAAGGCTCAGCTCATAGTGTGGAATGTCGGAGATGTCAGGCGACAACTGTTCTAACCATGTTTGAAACCATCTTTCCCAGGTCTCTAACGAAATTGGCGATCGGGTCGCATCACCTTTTACAGAGTCTTTTTCGTCTCTGTGACTGTGGTCTGCTTCCTCGCTATTGTCTTCAAAAAAATAATCCTGAAGAGTAATTTCAACCTGAACGGTCTGCACTTGGAGCATTGTCGCACCTCACTAAGTGAATCATCGGGCTATATCATTCTTACAGCCACATCATTCTTGCAATCGTTGGCTGATACGAATTACCAAATCACTCTAAGAGGATGTTTGAAAAGTGATTGGCTGTGATTTTGGGCACTGAGTGATCCCCCCTAGCTCCCCTACCCTTCGGGAAGCCGCTTCGCGTCTATAAAAAGGGAGGAACTGGATTCAAAGTCCCCCTTTTTAAGGGGGATTTAGGGGGATCGATACCGTTTTTATACCAGCGACGGGACTTTT
>JBBQFG010000045.1:0-25546 GCA_038321765.1 Elainellales cyanobacterium | reverse complement strand
AAACAGGGTTCTAAAAGTCTGCGGGGCCCCCCGGGCGGGGGGGGCCGCCGTTTTAGGTTTTATTTTTATTTAGGACCCACAACATAAGACCCGAATCGAGGATGGTGGGGTGTTTGGGGTTGTGGGAGAGGTTGTTTTTTTGGTATTTTTTTTGGGGGTTAATAAAAAAAAAAATCTTAAATGTGTGCGCCCCCCGCGCGGGGGGCGCCGCAGACTTTTAGAACCCTGTTTTTATAGCGGTAGCCATGATCAATAGGACGCCTCCCTGTTATTCCCGCGCAGGCGGGAATCCATCTGCTCGATAGGTGCGGGGGTGGATTCCCGCGCAGGCGGGAATGACGCTGGCATGTCCTAAGCTTTATGACTATGGCTATATTTAAGTTGAACTACTTAGCCCTGGTTTAGCTCTGGTGAGATCGGTAGAGACTGACAATCTTTGCGGTGACTTCTTCAATGGTGAGGGTGTCCGTGTTGATCTCGATCGCGTCCACGGCTTTGCAAAGGGGGGCGATCGCCCGACTGCTGTCTTTTTGATCCCGCTCGTAAATTGCTTGGACTAAATCGGCTTGACTGATATCGATTAGCCCTTGCTCCTTTAGGTCATGGTGCCGCCGCCGAGCGCGTTCTCGCACCGATGCCGTTAGAAATACCTTTACTTCGGCATCTGGAAACACATGGGTGCCGATGTCTCGTCCATCCATCACGATACCGCCGCGCCGCCCGTAGTCTTGCTGACGCTTGACGAGTTCCGTTCGTACGGCAGCTTGAGCCGCGATCGCCGATACCTGCGACGTGACTTCTAGACTACGAATTGCCTGGGTTACATCATGGCCGTTGATTGTAACCTGAAGCGTTGATTGAGCCGTCGCAACGGACGCTTGAGCCTGACTAGATTCTTGATCTGCGGAGGGGGCAGTCTGGCCAAGCTCTGAGCCGCTTGACGGGCGACTTCCCTGAGATCCTGCTAACCGCAGGTCGCATTGACTGACCAGTTCTGCCACGGCTGGTTCGTCGTGTAGCGCCATGCCCGACTGCAACACTAGCCAGGTGACGGCACGATACATAGCTCCCGTATCTAAGTAGAGTAGTCCGAGCTGACGAGCCACCTGGCGGGCGACGGTCGATTTCCCGGCTCCGGCGGGGCCATCGATCGCCACAATCGGCTGACGATGGCGCAACACAATGTTATCAATCAGGCGGGTGGAGCCAAGACGAGCGGCGATCGCCAGCAGTCCAGTGTCCTCAATTTGCTCAAGCGGTGTCATGGTAGTTGGATGTACAAGGTCTACATAGTCCAGTTGCAGGGCAGGAACCGCTACGAGTTCACCCATTACAGCACCGATCAAATCGGCACGTCGCCGCATTCCTTGGTAGAAGAGCTGGGCGGCTGCCTGTAAGCTGCGATACAAGATTGTAGCGTGCGATCGCTCCTCTGTACTTAAATACTGATTGCGCGAACTCATCGCCAATCCGTCAAACTCGCGCACGGTAGGGCATGGCACCAAGGTCACTGGGAGGTTTAAATCTTGTACCAAGCACCGCAAAATAGCGATTTGCTGCGCGTCTTTTTGACCAAAATAAGCCCGTTCAGGCTGCACAATATTCAGTAGCTTTGTCACCACGGTGGCGACTCCGGCAAAGTGCCCTGGTCGTACTGAGCCACACAGCACTGCCATCATTGCCTCTGGTGGCAGCACTTGAGTTAAAGAGGGGCGATACGCGCTCTGCACAGGCAAGCCAACGCCAGATGGGGATGCATTGATCCGTCCCGTCATTTGTTCCGTACCAGATTGTTCTGTAGCATTCCCTTCTGTGGCGTACAAGCTTGTGCCATACAGCTCTGCTGTTGAGGGGGCAAAAACGGCATCCACCCCAGCAGTATCACAAAGCTGGCTGTCGCGCTCTAACGTTTTGGGATAGCTGTGGAAATCTTCGTTTTGCCCAAACTGGAGTGGATTGACAAAAATACTGACCACAACCCGGTCGTTTTCCTGCCGCGCTCGCCGAATCAAGCTCAAGTGCCCTGCATGTAAGGCACCCATTGTTGGCACGAACCCCACCGAGATCGCCGCTATTGGATCAGTCCCCTGTGGCTGCCTTCGATTCGCGGTTAGATAAGAGCGCAGCCCCGCAATGGTTTTAAACAGTTGCACTCCAACCCCCTCAGGATCAACCTTTTTGACAGTCCCTTTGTACAGCCTCTAGAAGTTGTTGTAAAGGTTGCTTTTTCGGACGCTAAACACCCGAAAAATCAACCTTTTAGACTATTTTTCAACCCGTTTCTTATGTAGCTCAGTCCCGTACCGGGTTATATGCCCCAAAGACCCAGGTCAGAATCCTAAACCCGATCTAACACTTCTAGAATCCGATTGGCTTCTGCACACAACTGCTGGTGGCAGGCTCCGTTGCTGGCCATTAGTCCGCCCCACTGATTGACATCGCCCGTGTTGTACATGAGCGGATCGCCATTAAAGTGGGTAAATTGACCTCCGGCCTCTGTGAGAATTAATTCGGGTGCGGCCATATCCCAGTCTTTGGGGGCTGATTTGCCAGACAGGGAAATATAGACATCGGCACGCTGATCCACGATCGCCGCAATTTTACCGCCTACGCTGCCCACCTGGAGCTGATTTTGGCAGGGTAACTGCTGAAGCATGGCTTTGAACCGTTCATCTCGGTGAGTACGGCTTACTACTACGGAGAGTTCTGCGGGGCGATCGCACTCAGAAACATGTAGCTGTTGCACCGTGCCATTCGGCGTTTCCACAAAGGCACCGCCTCCTAAAGTAGCAAAATACTGACGCTCTAATTCGGGGCAAGTAACGATCGACAACACAGGTCGTCCTCGATACGCGAGTGCTAAATGAAAGGCGTATTCGCCCGTTTTGTCGATAAAGTCACGGGTACCGTCGAGCGGGTCGAGAATCCACACCCAGTTTTGGGGAAACGGGGCAAACGATGCCTGCGATTTGTAGGTTTCTTCGCTGAGGTAGCCAAACTGCTCTGTTCCTAGCACAGCGTGAAGCTTGTCGAGCACATAGCAGTTCACGGCTAAATCGGCGGCGGTAACAGGGCCATCTTTCAGGTTCTGGATGTCTAGATCGCGCACTGTACCGTCTTGCCAGGGTTCACCCCGATAGTAGGATCGCAAAATTTTGGCCGCCCCCCAGCCCAACGCGCGGGCGATCGCCAACAGCTCTTCAGCGGGCATCCCATCTACGGACGACAACGTATCTACGGTTTCCAAAATCACTCTCCTCAAGAAAAATTGAGCCTTACCTTTACTCGTGAATCCAGTCGGTGATCCCGCCCGGTTTATCGATCAACGTAATGCCTTTGGCCTTTAGCTCGTCACGAATGCGATCGCCCTCTGCCCAATTCTTAGCCTGCTTTGCTGCCGCTCGCTGCTGAATCAAGGCAACAATATCAGCCTCTTGTAGGGGTACTGCACGTGGCACCCCTACATCGGGACTGGCAGCCAACCCCAACACTTGCGCCAACACCACCAGGGTTTGCCACTGGGCGCGCAGAGTTTGGGGATCAACCAAAGCTTGGCCGCTATGGGTGAGGCGGTTGCCTGATTTTTGTAAGTCTTTAGCTAGCTCAAACAGCACCGTCAGCGCCCCCGGCGTGTTGATGTCGTCATCCATTGAGTCTTGAAATCGCCGCACGGCCGCACTGTCTTCATCAATCCGCATGTATTCGGGGTTGCCAAAGGAACTGTCATCTACATCGGTATAGCCCAACTGCTGACCGTGCTTGTAGCCAAACAGCAGCCCGTCACGAATGGTATCCCAGGAATTTTGAGCCGAGGCGATCGCCTCATCCGTAAAGTCGAGCGGGCGGCGATAGGTTGCCTGCAAAATAAATAGCCGCACCGCCATCGGGTTGGCTCCATCTCGATCTAGCAGGTCACGAATGGTCGTGAAATTGCCCAGCGACTTAGACATTTTTTCGCCATTCACCGTCACCATGCCGTTGTGCATCCAGTAACGTGCCAGGGGATGCCCTGTTGCCGCTTCAGATTGGGCAATTTCATTTTCGTGATGTGGAAAGATCAGGTCATTGCCGCCAGCATGGATGTCAATCGTGTCACCCAGGCGATCGCGCACCATTGCCGAGCACTCAATATGCCAACCGGGTCGCCCCGATCCCCACGGCGAGTCCCACGCTGGCTCTCCTGGTTTCGCTGCCTTCCATAGGGCAAAATCAGCCGGATCTCGTTTTTTAGGCGCATCGGGATCTGCTGCATCAACCCGCCCACTGGCTCCCGCCTGCATATCTTCTAACTTACGCCCCGAAAGCTTGCCGTAGCCCGCAAAGCTGTGAACCGAATAATAGACATCTCCACTGGCGGGGTAGGCGTAGCCCTTTTGCTCTAATTCGTGAACCAGGCGCTTGATGCCGTCGAGCGTATGGGTGGCACGCGGATACTCGTTTGCCTCCATTACGTTCAGCCGTGTCATGTCTTCAAAGTAGGCTTGAATGTACCGTTCTGATACCGCCTCCATAGACGAACCCTCTGCCCGTGCCCGATTAAGAATTTTGTCGTCAATATCCGTAAAATTTTGCACGTAGCGTACATCATACCCGCGCCACTGGAGGTACCGCCGCACTACATCCCAAATAATGCAGGCACGCGCATGACCGACATGACAGTGATCATAGACAGTCACACCACAGTAGTACATCTTCACCTTGCCAGCTTCTAATGGCTCAAACGGTTCTTTGCGGCGGGTGAGGGTGTTGTAAAGCGTTAGGGTCATTCTGACTAATTTGTGTAACTAATTCGTGCCGTAATTTATTATCGGCTCAGATGGAAGGATTGCGGCAGGCGGTTTAATCACGAACCTTTTCAAAAATAAACAACATATTTGAAGTACATCGCCATGCTTCCAGAGTAAATAAGCAATAATGAGACTTGACTATAGAGGCAGAAGCAAGCGTTTCTAAAATGCGCCTGAAGTATTTTTGGCGTAGGTCTGGTTTCTACTCTCAAGTTCCCTATTTTTGATTCCTGATGAACTCAGCTATGCAGTCAACAGCGACCTCTCAACCCCCAATCATGGACGACTCTAAACGGGGTCTTCCAGTGACCATCATTACAGGCTTTTTGGGCAGCGGTAAAACCACCCTGCTGAACCACATTTTGACCAATCAGCAGGGGTTAAAGACCGCCGTTTTGGTCAACGAGTTTGGGGAAATTGGCATCGATAATGAGCTAATTGTTTCCACGGATGCCGATGCCAACATGGTGGAATTGAGCAACGGCTGCATTTGCTGCACCATCAACAACGATCTGATGGAAGCGGTCTACAAAATTCTGGAGCGACAAGAGCAAATTGATTATCTAGTCGTGGAAACGACAGGGCTAGCTGACCCGCTCCCAGTTGCCCTCACATTTTTGGGTACAGAGCTGCGTGATCTGACCCGGCTAGATTCGATTGTGACCGTTGTGGATGCGGAAAACTATAGCCTGGATCTGTTCAACAGCGAAGCTGCCCATAACCAGATTGCCTACGGCGACATCATTTTACTCAACAAGGTAGACCTAGTAGACGAGGCAGACCTAGATGCCCTCGAAGTCAAAATTCGAGATGTGAAAGAAGGGGCGCGAATTCTGCGAACTAATCATTCAGACGTGCCCCTGCCGCTGATTCTCAGTGTGGGTTTGTTTGAAACCGACAAGTATTTTGGTACTGATGCCAAAGCCCATGATCACGATCATGATCATCACGACCATGAGCATCACGACCATGAGCATCACGACCATGCCCACGAGCAGGCTCACGGCCACGCGCATGATGATCACGACCATGCGTCCCATGCTGAGCATGACGACCACTCAGCCTGTGACCACGACCACGGACACTGCGAGCACGACCACGTTGAGCCACATCAGCATCATTCAGACCATTTGGCGATTGATGGGTTTACCTCTGTTTCGATTCAGAGCGATCGCCCCTTCGCCATCAAAAAGTTTCAGAACTTCCTAGATCATCAGCTACCCAGTTCGGTCTTCCGCGCCAAGGGTATCCTCTGGTTTGACGAAAGCCCCAAGCGTCATATTTTTCATCTCAGCGGCAAGCGGTTTTCCCTCGATGACAGCGAGTGGAAAACCACTCCCAAAAACCAGATCGTGCTGATTGGTCAAAACCTAGATCACGACAAACTGCGATCGCAAATTGAAGCCTGCTTTTGCATTCCCTCAACCAACCGAGGACGTGGTTTTGGCAGAAAGGGTTAAGAGATAGGGATTGTAACAATTCAATATGATCTTGTATTAAATTGACCCTTTTGGAAGGGTTTAGCATTTGGTCAACACTTCTAGTCATCTTTTGAGAGTGTTGGCCGAATGCTAAACCCCTACACTTGCTCTGTTTAACCCTTTATCCCTCGTCCTTCTCACTCAGCCACTCGGCAAATTCTGTGGTGAAGCGATCGCCCAAGATGGCTTCACGAATGCGCTGAGTAAAATGCACCAATTCGGTAATATTGTGGATTGAGATCAGGGTGAACGCCAACAGCTCGCGGGCGTGCAGTAAGTGGCTGAGGTAGGCGCGGCTAAAGGTTTGGCAGGTGTAGCAGGGGCAGGTTTCATCGAGCGGCGTAAAGTCTTCTCGAAAGCGGTTATTTTTGAGGTTCCAGCGATCGCCCTGCACCAACGCCGCCCCGTGACGCGCTAAACGGGTAGGAATCACGCAATCAAACAGGTCAATTCCAGCGGCGATCGCCTGCACCATTTCGCGGTGGGTGCCTACCCCCATCAGGTAACGAGGTTTGTGGTCTGGCAGCAAGGGCGTAGTCGCTGTGACAATTTTTGCAATCAGCTCGGCGGGTTCTCCAACGCTGACCCCGCCAATGGCATAGCCCGGTGTGTCTATCTGGGCGATCGCAGTTGCGGCCTGCTGACGCAAATCTAAATACACTCCCCCCTGCACAATCGGAAAGAGCGCCTGATCGGGTCTCTGATGGGCAGCCACGCACCTTTCTAACCAACGGTAGGTGCGATCGGTGGCAAGCTTAACCGCGTCCCGTTCCGCTGGATAAGGCGGACATTCGTCAAACGCCATAATCACATCCGCGCCAAGAGCATTTTGAATTTGCATCGATCGCTCTGGTGTTAGATTGATAATCTGCCCATCGCGGGGCGACTTAAACTGGACACCCGTTTCGGCGATTACTCGCATTTCACTCAGGCTAAATACCTGAAACCCACCTGAGTCCGTCAAAATAGGGCCATCCCAGCCCATAAAGCGATGTAGCCCGCCCGCTGCCTCCACAATGCCTTCACCCGGTTGCAGGTGCAAGTGGTAAGTATTGGCCAAAATCATTTGGGCTCCCGTTGCCCGGAGCTGATCTGGTGCAACGGTTTTAACGTTTGCCAGCGTTCCAACTGGCATAAATCGCGGAGTTTCTACTATGCCGTGGGGGGTGGAGAAGATTCCCGCCCGTGCTTTTGTGTGACTACAGGTAGCTTGTTTTTGAAATGAAAAACCCACGGTGACTAAAATACTATTTGTAGGACTTACGCACACTGGCAGTGGTATTGATGCAAGGATTTTTTGATGGGCAGGCTTAGCCTGCCCATCAAAAAATCCTTACCAATTTAGGACTACCCGCATACTCAACGAAAAATCAAAAAAGCTGTCCGATATTACGAGTGCAGAGCATCCACAATATCAGACAACTGCGTAAATCCTATATTTCCGTACTATATTTTCGTATCAGAGACTGCTGGTCTCAAAGAGAGAAATTTTCTTCATCATCAATGCGTACATCCCACCCAGCCGAGAGAACCTCGGTAACGACCGCTTCCAGTGCAGCAGCATTTAACCGCCGAGTGCTTTGTTCGTCCACGGGGTTGGAGAGTGGAATCAACCGTAACTGGCGGTTTTCTTGCACCAAATAAAAGCAAGGTTGGTTGTTTTCTAACTGCTTCAGCTCTAGATAATCGAAGCTGTGGACGTTGAGGTATAGGGTTCGATTTGCCACTAGAGTTGAGCATTGAGGATCAGCAAAGATCTCCATCACGTAGCCATCAGTCTCAATGCCGACGATGCCATCCTGAATGTAACAGTAACGCACACGGCTCAGGTCAGAAAGCAGACGCTGAATGTCTTGCTTGTTAACCACAATACCTGTGTCAACAATGCAGGGAGCAGGGAGCTTAGCATTTCCGGAGGGTTGATTGTGGCTCATATCTAGAAAAAATTACAAAGTAGCCAGATTTAAAGGTCTGGAAAAAGTGAATGGTTTGAATCAGCAGATTAGCTTACTCTGCGTAACTCGTAAGACTTGAGTGTGAAGCGAATGGCTTAAAAATCGTTCAACTTTAGAATCGTCAAAAACGTTAAACAATAGTAGCTTTTATGATGGGTGGACTATCTTCTCTAAGGGATATACGAGCAAGGTAATCACTCATCCGGTGAGCCTGATTTGAAAGACCTAACAAAGAAGCAATCGCCCTGCAAAAGAAAAGCTCTCCAGAGAAAGCGCGTATCTATCAATAATATCTCAAGATTTTCTGAGTCGCTTTATACAAAATGCCTGAAAGTAGAGTCTGGAAGTTACTCCTAGGAGTTTTTGGATGCATTCTGCGGAAACGATACTCAAATTATGATGGCATTTCAAGTAACGAGATTCAGCACTTTGGCTGAACCTATTCAATAATTTATATGGTACTGAAGTTTGCATCCAATACGAACCGACTAGTGATTCAAAAGGCTCTTCAGGCGATCGCCCCTATCTTGGCAGCGATCGCCTTTTACACTTGCTTACCTGTCCCCATTAACAGGGCGTTAGAGTTTGAGCGGGTATCTCGATTAGCCCCCTTGGTTGGGCTTTTGATTGGTGGCCTCTTGAGTCTGGTAGATGCTGGTCTACAGGCATTGGGTATGCCTAACTTGACTCGCAGCGTTGGGGTGGTCTTAACGTGGATAGGCATCACGGGAGGCCTGCATTTAGATGGTGCAATGGATACGGCAGATGGGTTGGCTGTACTCGATCCGCCGCGTCGCTTACAGGTCATGGCCGATAGCCATAGCGGCGCGTTTGGCGTGATGGCAGCGATCGCCCTTGTGTTGCTCAAAACCGCCGCCCTATCCGATCTGTCCCAATCTCGATGGCTGTTGTTAGTGTTAGCCGCTGGTTGGGGGCGCTGGGGGCAGCAAGTGGCGATCGCCCGCTATCCCTATCTCAAACCCACGGGCAAGGGCGCATTTCATAAAGCTGCTCTGCCTTCGCTGTGGCACACAGTTCCTAGTCTGCTGCTTTTGCTGGGGTTAGGTATCCTTCCTGCCCTAATGCAGCCTAGCCAGTGGACTCAAAGCCTAGCCACTGCCCTGGTAGGAGGAGCGATCGCATCTCTTACCGCCGCCTGGTTTGACGCGCAACTTGGCGGACACACCGGAGACACCTACGGAGCCGTTGTTGAGTGGACTGAAGCGTTATTTCTAGTAGCCTGTACGATACTTTGGTAGGTCATACGGCTGGATATGCTCTAGGCAGGCTCTAGCCACGTTATTGGTGTCCTGAAAGGTTTGCCGAGCGCATCTTTAGCGTACCGTTCCAGTCAATAAACACTTGCTTGAAACTGACTCCAATTCCTTTATGCCTCCCTCTGATTCCCTACCCTCTGTAAATTCCCTACCCTCTGTAGATTCCCTACCCTCTGTATCAGAGAGCCTAGTCGCTTGCTCTAAAGCATTGGGTCTGTCTCAAATTCAGCGGCACGTCTTTCTTTGCGCTGATCAGACCGTGCCTAAATGCTGTGCAAAAGCAGAAAGCTTAGTAGCGTGGAATTACTTGAAACAGCGCCTCAAGCAACTACAGCTAGATGCACCTACTGCCGAGCGCCCTTCTTGCACATTTCGCACCAAGGCAAACTGTTTGCGCGTCTGCCAGCAAGGCCCCATTTTGGTGGTGTATCCCGACGGAGTTTGGTACCACAGCGTTACACCTGAGGTGATTGAACGGATTATCTGGGAACACATAATCGGTGATCAGATCGTGCAAGATTATGCTTTCCTAATTCATCCCTTGCCGCCTGTGGAGCTTTCTGGTGAGACGGTTTAGCTACAAAACATTACATTTGTCCGAAGGGCTAAAAATCTACGGACGATTGCGATCGCTATAGTTATGATGTAATGAGATTCGATCCCCTTTGTTTGCTGCTGCCCCTAATTCCTTTGAATTGTGGTGCTAATTGCTCTCTAGGGAGACTGGGTAACATTTTCAGAGCGATCGCCTTGGTTAAGCCTCTGGGCAAATTTTGACATTATTCTTTGGCATTAACCAAAAGTCAAATTTCTCACTTTTTATGTGTATTATTCAAAACTACTGGATATCATTATTTGCATGTTTTCATCTCAACTCAGGCATGGCGAGTAACGTAGCATGATAAAGGAAGCCAGTGTGGGAGAACATAAGCGCCTACTGCTAATCGACGACGATCCAAACCTAATTTTACTGGTCAAGGATTATTTAGAATTTCGGGGATACGAGGTCATTACGGCAGAAAACGGCCAGGAAGCGCTGGATGTTCTTCAGAAAGACACCCCAGACATGATTATCTGTGACGTCATGATGCCTCAAATGGATGGATACTCGCTGGTAGAACACGTTAGGAAAGATCCTCGCACGAGTTGGATTCCAGTGTTGTTTCTGTCCGCCAAAGGTCAGAGCCAAGACCGGGTCAAAGGGTTGAACACCGGAGCAGATGTCTACATGGTGAAGCCGTTTGAACCCGAAGAGCTAGTGGCTCAGGTAGAATCTTCTCTTAAGCAAGCGTCACGGCTAATTCAGCGACAAGACAAGGGGTTAGACAACTCGCAAAAAATTCAGGTTCCCTTTGATGTGGAACTAACTCCTACCGAATTGCGTGTCGTGCAGTTTGTGGCACGAGGCATGGCAAATCGTGAAATTGCTGAAGAGCTAAACGTCAGTCAGCGCACTATTGAAAGTCACGTCAGCAACATGCTAGGCAAAACTGGCCTGCACAACCGAACTGAGTTAGCTCGCTGGGCGATCGAAAATGGCATGGCCTAGAGCGCTAAAGTGCTCTCAAGCCTTACTACGAATACTTTATGACAAATAACGTCGCCCCCTGGGGCGACGTTATTTGTAGAATGGACACATCCATCTTTACCACCCGTCATCATCGTTGTCAGAGCTGTTCCAGACCTCCAAATCCAATTCGTTTAGATACGTTAGGGCACTGTCGATCTGAGGCACCCGCCCACGTAACTCTAGATCAAACCAGCCATCGTCACGAGCATTAGCGCCCAAGATCGCTGCGGTAATATTGACGGTTAGCCCATAGTGAGACACCAAACGAGAGATCACAGGTTCCTGATGGTAGCTTTTAGGAATGCGTAAGCGGATACGAGTTTGGGTAGTGCGCTGATCTAGTTCGGTCGATTGATCCGCAACCTGAGCCGCTGTTTCTCGCTCTTTCCTGTCGTCGTGATTGGATGGAGGGAGCATGATGAATCTCCTGAATTTGGCCTGAATCCTATTCCTGCACATCAGTAATTCGGCTTTTGCGTTCCACAATCTCTTTTAAGATTAGGGTGACGACCGCTAACAAGGCCAGAATCACTGCCGCCGAATAGGCTTCGGGCGTTTTGTACTGCTTGTAGGCTTCTTCTACAAACAGCGGCATGGTTTGGGTTTTGCCCGCAATATTGCCAGAGACTACCGAGACCGCTCCAAACTCGCCCATCGCCCTGGCATTGGTCAAAATTACTCCGTACAGCAAGCCCCAGCGAATGTTAGGTAGCGTGACGCGCCAGAAAGTCTGCCAATCGCTTGCCCCCAGAGTTTTAGCTGCTTCTTCTTGCTCAGAGCCGATCTCTTCTAAAACAGGGATGACCTCACGCGCCACAAAGGGCATTGTCACAAAGGCGGTTACGATCACCATGGCGGGTAATGCGAAGATAATCTTGATCCCGTTTGCGTCTAGAAATGGCCCAAACCATCCGTTGCGCCCAAACAGGAGCACAAACATCAAGCCGGCTACTACGGGTGAAATGGCAAAAGGAAGGTCGATGATGCTGAGCAGTAACGTGCGACCTAGAAAATGATTGCGGGCGATCGCCCAAGCGGCACACAGCCCAAAGACGGTGTTCATGGGGACGGCGATCGCGGCAATAATTACCGTCAGTTTCACTGAGCTGAGAAACGTAGGAGACGTTAGGTTGTTTAAGAACGGCCCTACACCTTGCCCAAATGCCTCCACAAACACATTCAGCGCTGGAATAAATAGGATTAAGCCCAAGTATAGAATTGTGATGCTAATCAGCAGCCATTTAACCCAAGCCCCCTGAGATCGGGGCGCAGACCTGGGAGTGGATTGGTTGAACTGACTGAATGATGATTTAACCTCGGTAGTCATAGCGTCGCCCCCAAGCCTGTAAAACGTTAATCACAATCAACAGCAATAGCGAAATCAACAGCAGCACGGTACCCACAACCGTGGCTCCGGCATAGTCGTATTGCTCTAGCCGTTGAAATACCAGTACTGGCGCAATCAGATCTTGAAACGGTACATTGCCTGCAATAATTACCACCGAACCATATTCTCCGACTGCCCGCGCAAAGCCCAGCGCCACCCCAGTCAAAATGGGCGGAATCAACGGCGGTAAAATAACCAGCAAAAAGGTTTGTAGAGAAGATGCACCTAGACACCAAGCCGCTTCTTCTATTTCTTTTTCTAGATCTTGCAGCACTGGTTGCAGCGTTCGCACCACAAACGGCAACGAAATAAAAATCATAGCCATTCCCACTCCTAGCCGGGTAAACGCGATTTTGATCCCCAGCGGAGCCACTAAAGAACCAATCCAACCGTTGTCGCTATAAACTGTCGCCAAGGTCAGACCTGCCACTGCCGTAGGCAGAGCAAATGGTAAATCTACCGCTGCATCAACAATACGCTTACCTGGGAAGTCATAGCGCACTAATACCCAAGCAATCAATGTGCCAAACACACCATTAATTGCAGCAGCGATGAATGCGGTAACAAAGGTCACTTCGTACGTAGCAAGAGCAATTTCACCAGTGGCGATTTCCCAGAACTTGGCGGGTCCTACTGTTGCAGCCTTGAGCAACATGGCTACCAAGGGCAAAAACAGCATGAAGGAAAGATAGACCCACGTCACTTTCCACGGTAGAGAAAGATGTGTGAGCCGATACCAAAAAGATTGCTCCGAGTTGGATGAGATTGGACTAGGAGAAGTAACTGTCATAAGGAAAAAAGTTCTAATCCAAAAAATGAGAGCTACTAAGAAGCAAAACCTACAGTGACATTTCGACGTTTGGCTTCTGCTCGACAGGCAGCTTACACAGCAGCCAGATTGTTCAGTACCTTACCTGTCGAGCACACTATCTGTCTAGCTATAGCAATCCCAAATGGGTTGTGAAGAAGTGGGGCAGGCGCAACTTGCCCACCTCTCACAACCCATTTCACAAATCATGGTAGTGGAATTGATGTAAGGATTTTTAGATGGGCGGGCGAAGCCTGCCCATCTAAAAATCCTTACCAGTTTAGGACTACCGATTATTTGCCTAACTTAGATTCAATCTGATCAAACACAGCGCCATCGTCGAAATACTTGGCTTGAATCTCGCTCCATCCACCCAAATCAGCGACCGTAAATAGCTTCTCGACCTTGCCAAATTGCGATGCATATTTAGCTTCTACCGTCGAATCAGACGGGCGGAAACCCACTTTGGCAAACTCTTCTTGCGCTTCTGGGGTAAATAAGAACTCTACAAATGCCTCGGCAACCTCTCTGGTTCCGTGGGTGTCTACATTCTTGTCAACTACCGCTACTGGGTTGTCGATGGAAATGTTGGTTGTTGGCACCATATAGGGCAGATTTTGGCCATTTTGCTTCGCCAGGAGCACTTCGTTCTCGTAATTAATCAGCACATCGCCTTGACCCTGCTTGAAGAAAATATCGGTCGATTCGCGGGCATCTTTTGCCAAAATAGGGGCATTCTGGTAGATCTTGGTCGTTAATTCCAAGGCTTGTTCGTCTGTGCCACCCGTTTGAGTCACAGAACCCCACGCTCCTAGGAAGTTCCAGCGAGCGCCTCCAGAGGTTTTGGGGTTTGCTGTCACAACTTTGATACCATCTTTGGCCAAGTCTTCCCACTTGGTAATGCCTTTGGGGTTACCGTCACGGGTTACGAGCACTGCTACTGACTTGTGGGCAATAGACTCATTGGGCAGTTCTTTTTCCCAGCCCGGTTCAATTAGACCCGCTTTCTCAATTTTCTGGGTGTCGAGTGCTAGCGCTAGCGCCACAACGTCGGCTTCTAGACCATCGATCACGGCGCGGGTTTGGGACCCGGAACCCCCGTAGCTTTGGTTGATCACCACCTCTTGGTTGTGTTCTGCTTTCCATTGCTCAACAAATTGAGGGATGATTTTTTCGTAGGCGGCTTGAGTAACTGCGTAACTAACCAAAGTCAGTTCTACTTTATCTTTAGGGGCGGCTGTAGGACTTGCATCGGCAGCAGGACTGCCAGTGGGATTGCTGGCTGTATCTGTGGGACTGGGACTGCATGCAGCGATCGCCCCACTTAGACCTACTCCGACCAGTACTAAGCCCAAAAATTTCCTTGACAATCGAGACTTCAAATTAAGTACCATCGCTCTGTACACTCCTTTTATAGCCATAGACGGATTGGTTAGGACGGGGTGCAGGGGTGGAACCCCTGGCTGGGGGCAAAGCCCACACCCCCCCTTTGATCCCAGTGTCCTAACCTTTGTGGCGACAGCTATACTTACTTTTATTCAGTAGGTCTGCGCCGATATTTTAACTACGATTCGCCGCTCGGAATAGGGGACTTATCGGTTGAGAGCTATCATACAACAGAATTAAATCTTTAATCTACAGTTTGTCACTCGGAATAGTGGAAATTCTTTTTTGTGAGCGTGAGTAGGTTTCCCAGCATCGTCAGGAAACCCACTCACGCAAGAGGTCTATTTAACGGCTTGGGTTCTATCCTTAGCTCAGACTACAGATTTAGGCGCAGATAAAAAGGCATCCCGCTCAGCGGGATGCCTTTTTATCTGCAGCCAGCTTGGAAACTGCTCAAGCCGTTCGATTGCCAGTCTTAATTTCCCACACTGAATACAGCCGCAGGTGGGACATTGACATCGCTGGCGATCGCTTCACCAGTTACCCGTTGTAGCTTTGCGCCGACCCCACGGAGCTTGCCTTCAATATCATCGTAACCCCGGTCAAGATGGTGTAAACCCTGGATACTAGTCGTTCCACTAGCTGCTAGCCCTGCCAGTACCAATGCTGCCGAAGCTCGTAGATCAGTGGCCAAAACAGGTGCACCTGAGAGCGACGCAACACCGCGAATGATAGCGTGATTTCCTTTAAGTCGGATGTCAGCTCCCATCCGGTTCAGCTCGGCGACATGCCGCAGCCGATTTTCGAACACGGTTTCAGAAACAACGCTATCACCCTCGCTAAGGGTCAATAAAGCCATGAATTGAGCTTGCATATCCGTTGGAAAGCCGGGATAGGGCAATGTTTCAATGTCGGTACCAATATGCAGATCCCCAGGAACTACGCGCAGTCGATTACCAGAATCTTGGATCACATCCGCCCCAATTGCTTTTAGCTTCGCAATTACCGCTGTGAGATGATCAGGAATTACCGGAAACACACTGAGTTCGGAGCGGGTAATGGCTCCAGCAACCAAAAACGTGCCTGCTTCAATTCGATCTGGAATGATGGAATAATCTACCGAGTGCAAACTAGGCACCCCAGCAATCGTAATTGTATTAGTACCTGCACCCCGAATTCGTGCCCCCATTGCCCGACAGAAGTTCGCCAAGTCAACCACTTCTGGCTCCTGAGCAGCATTCTCTAAAATCGTTTCTCCATCTGCCAGCGTAGCAGCCATCATGAGCGTTTCAGTTGCACCCACACTTGGGTAATCGAGGTAGATTCTGGCACCCTTGAGCCGCTTGTTGCTACCTGGAATGCAGGCATTTACAGTACCATGCTCAATCTGGACATCGGCACCCATGGCTTGAAGGCCCCGTACGTGCAAATCTACCGGACGTGCCCCAATAGCACAGCCGCCGGGAAGAGGAATCCGCGCGACACCCAAGCGAGCCAGTAGCGGCCCAATAGTAAAGAAACTGGCGCGTAGTTGGCTAACTAACTCATAAGGAGCTTTAGACTGACTAAGATGACGTGCGTCAATTTCTAGAGCATCGCCGGCTCTCTTAAGTTTTACTCCCAGTGTTGCCAGGATGTCGGCCATGCGCTCGATATCCATCAGAGCAGGCACATTTCGAAGGCGACAGTCCTGTGGACACAGTACCGAACCAGCCATAATCGCTAGGACTGAGTTCTTTGCGCCACTAATATGAATGTCGCCTTGTAACGAATATCCCCCCTGAATATGGAGTACGGGAGTACTTTCTTCGGAAGAAGGATTGGAACTTTGTAAGCTTTGCGAGGAAGTAATGAGAGTGTCCTCCAGAATTTGCCTGTAGATAGTTATGAATTCGAATTAGATTTTTCAAACTGTAGCCCAACCTTAGAATTTGAGTTTTGCTACTACCCTCACGTCAGGGTTGAGTTTTAGTTTGAAAGTTCGGTAGTCCTAAATTGGTAAGGATTGTTTGATGGGCGGGCTTTGCCCGCCCATCAAACAATCCTTACATCAATACCACTACCGAACGTTCTAGGTCTTTTCATTTGGTCTTGATTTTACCGGAAAGATTTCATCTGTCTATGGGTTTGGTTATACCTGATGAATTCGATGGGGCTGAATCAACCCGCTAGAGTGCAGATTTCTTAACTACTGTGGGTTGACTGATGTTAGCAGTATGCTGCATGATTATAGACCGCAGCCCAAGCATGCGCTGACGCGGAACTGGCGGAATTGGTAGACGCGCTAGATTCAGGTTCTAGTGTCTGCAAAGACTTCCGGGTTCAAGTCCCGGGTTCCGCATGTGGATGATACTTAAGAGCGGCAGTGATTCAAACGAGTGGATCATTGCCGCTCTTAGTATGGGCTTTGAGCCAGATTAGTAACGCAACTTGCGTCAATTTTACTTATGTAAGTAGGTGGGCTTAATTAAATATAAGATTCTAAAACCCTGCGCCGCCCACACAGCGGGCGGCGCAGGGTTTTAGAATTTGGTTTTTATTTAGGTTGAACTACTTATCGATTAAGTTTTGAAACAGAATTTTAATCTCAACTATGCGATGTGCAACTTTGCCGAACCCCCACTTTACGTGCGTAGCAGTGGGCGGATCTAAGTTGAACATTGCGTACGCAATTGTTTATTTAAGTAGATGGGCGTAATTAAACGTAAAATCCTAAAAGTCTGTGTCGCCCGCGCAGCGGGCGGCACAGACTTTTAGAAGCTTGTTTTTATTTAGGTCGGACTACCTACAACTGTCTATGCTGACAAGTTTGCAAAATCCGCTAGTTAAGCAATTGCGAAAGCTCCATCAGGCAAAGCAGCGGCAAGAGCAGGGGGAATTTTTGCTAGAAGGGACGCATCTTTTGGAGGAAGCTTGTGCGATGGGCTTTCCGCTAGAGGTGGTTTGCTGTACGACTGAGTGGTGCGATCGCCACCCCCTGTTGTGGTCGCAGGTCACCCAACAGGCAAACCGGGTAGAGCTAGTCAGTGCAGCAGTCATGGAGGCGATCGCTACCACTAACAGTCCCGACGGCATTGTCGCCACTGCTGGCCGTGACTTAACGGCTAAGCCGTTAAACTATGCCGTCAACCTAGGAATTGCTCTAGAAACCCTTCAAGACCCAGGCAATTTAGGCACGATTATTCGCACGGCAGCGGCGGTTGGCGTTGAGGCGTTATGGTTGAGTGCAGACAGTGTTGATCTCGATCATCCCAAAGTGCTGCGAGCTACGGCAGGGCAATGGTTTCGGCTACCCATGCATAGGTCTGATGATTTGTATGCCGACGTGTGCCGCTGCAAACAGGAAGGAATTCAGGTGGTTGCAACATTACCAGATGCTCCCCTAACCTACTGGCAAACTGACTTTACTCGCCCGACATTGATGCTGTTAGGTAATGAGGGCAGCGGACTGTCCGAGAAACTGACTACTACAGCCGATGTGCAGGTTAGTATTCCGCTGGCCGCAGGAGTGGAATCGCTGAATGTAGCGATCGCAGCGGCTTTGATACTGTATGAGGCAAAACGGCAGCGAACTGGTACTGCACATTCAGATAAGTAGGATTAGGATTGACCCTTGGTGCGGGTAAATTGCTCAATATCCGCCACAGCTTCCTCTAATTCTCTAACGGTTATTGAATTGTTAGACGGTTCAAGAGAACAAGCCTCTGGCATATCAGTGTCGAGTCGTTTGTCCGCAGAGAGAGCATTAGAAGTTTCAATAGTCTCATTTGGCAGGGTGAGACGTTGATCTAACTGCTCAAGAGATTTCATAAAGGCTTGAGCGGCAGCGTGACGCAGCTCTTGCTGACTATGGTTCATAGTGCTTGACTCCTCAAGTCACAAGGGCGGAAAAAAGAGCGGAGATTCTTACTTCATTGCCTGCTTTACCATGGCAACAACTATAAATATCCAGGGTAGCTATTCTAGATGTCTGGGTTGTAGGGGAATTTACCCAAATTTGTAAGTTTCTGCGTTCCTTATTTTTTTGTTGGTAAGTAGATGGCGTAATTAAACATAAAATCCTAAAAGTCTGTGCCGCCCGCTGCGCGGGCGGCACAGACTTTTAGAAGCTTGTTTTTATTTAGGTCGAACTACTTAGTCCTAAATTGGTAAGGATTTTTTGAATCGCGGGCTTTGCCCGCGCTTCAAAAAGTCCTTACATCAATACCACTAACGTTTTGTTTAACCTAGTTACTGGAGTTTTCTCTGATTTAGCAGGGAGTTTTAGGAGGGAGTGTTGCCGAATTGTCCTGAACCCTCGAAAATTTAGGTGGTATCAGGTATTGAGTTTTGGCGGGCGATCGCCCCGTTACCCTATTGCGGGTTGTCAGAGCAGAATTACGGTGGTGTTTAAAGGGCTGTTGGCTTGTTTGGCAGGTGAACGTAGTGCATCCATCAAACAAGCCAACAGCACATCTAGAATATTCGCCAGAATTGCTAAATGAGTATGACCAGGATTCTGGTAAAGACCATAGGATATTCTTCACGGAGAGACTGAAGTGAGTCAAGCATTTGATTACGACCTAGTGATTGTTGGAGCAGGGGTAGGAGGACATGCGGCGGCTCTTCATGCCGTCAGTTGTGGGCTAAAAACCGCCATCATCGAAGCAGCAGAGATGGGGGGCACCTGCGTCAACCGGGGCTGTATTCCTTCAAAGGCGCTACTAGCGGCATCGGGGCGAGTACGCGAACTCCGCGACACCCAACACCTTCAGGCAATGGGCATTCAACTCGGCAGCGTCGGGTTTGATCGAGAGGCGATCGCCAACCACGCCAAAAACCTGGTCAGTAAAATTCGAGGTGATCTGACCAATAGCCTCAAGCGAATAGGAGTTGATACCATTCATGGGTGGGGCAAGCTGGCGGGTGCTCAAACCGTTTCGGTTGATACATCCGAGGGTGAAAAAATTATTACTGGACAAAATATCTTACTCTCGACCGGTTCTGTTCCTTTTGTCCCCCCAGGGATAGAACTAGATGGTAAAACCGTCTTCACTAGCGATGATGCGGTCAACCTAGACTGGCTACCCCCATGGCTGGCTGTCATTGGTAGTGGTTACATTGGCTTAGAGTTTGCCGATGTTTACACAGCCCTGGGTAGCGAGGTCACGATAATCGAAGCGCTAGATCAACTCATGCCCGGTTTTGACCCCGATATTGCCAAGTTAGCACAGCGTATTTTGATTGCTCCCCGCGATATTGAAACGCGGGTAGGGCTGCTAGCTAAAACAGTTACCCCCGGTTCGCCCGTCACCATTGAACTGGCAGATATGAAGACCAAAGAGGTCGTGGAGGTGCTTGAAGTTGACGCCTGTCTGGTTGCTACCGGGCGTATTCCTGCCACAAAAAACTTGGGGTTAGAGACGGTGGGGATAGAGCCTGATCGCCGTGGCTTTATTAGCATCAATGATCAGATGGAAGTGTTATTGGACGGGCAACCAATGCCGAATATGTGGGCGATTGGCGATGCTACAGGCAAAATGATGTTGGCTCATGCGGCCTCGGCTCAAGGCATTGTTGCAGTGGAAAACATGTGTGGGCGACCTCGACAAATTGACTATCGCAGCATTCCAGCCGCCGCATTTACCCATCCCGAAGTTAGCTTTGTCGGCATGACGGAACCCGTCGCCGTGGAACTGGGTAAGGCAGAAGGGTTCAACGTGGCCACCACTCGCTCATACTTTAAGGGCAACTCAAAGGCGCTGGCTGAGGGTGAAACTGACGGGTTAGCAAAGGTGATTTACCGGGAAGACACGGGTGAAGTGCTCGGTGCTCATATTATTGGGCTACACGCCGCCGATCTAATTCAGGAAGCAGCGAATGCGATCGCCCAGCGCCGCTCAGTCCATGATCTTGCTTACCTTGTCCACACGCATCCCACGCTTTCTGAAGTGCTCGACGATGCCTATAAAAAGGCGATCGCCACGCATTAGGGTCTAGGGTAAGCCTAGAGTTCTCTGAGTACAGCCAAAATGGGATGTCCTTGCGATCGCATTCTGCTGATTCAGTGAGTCAGCGTGTAGATAAGTAGGCGGGCGTAATTAAGCATAAAACCCTAAAAGTCTGCGCCGCCCGCGCAGCGGGCAGCGCAGACTTTTAGAATCTTGTTTTTATTTAAGGCGATTTCCAGCAAACAAATTACCCGTTGGCTTCGACTCCGCTCAGCCAACCGCGCCCTGAGCGAAGTCGAAGGGCACTATTTTGAGGGTAGAATCTTTTCTGGAAATCGCTTAAGTTGAACTATTCAGGGGATTAAAACTGTTAGTCAATACAAGTTGTTGGGTAACAAAGGGGTACCATAAGACCCATCAGGGTTGTTCTGCTAAACACATGTCTAGCCAGCTATGGGGTTTGCAAAATTCTAGGGTTTGCAAAATTCTAGTCAGCGGTAGTTTATTGACCGACTGGTTTATTTGAGCGGATGCGTGTCCGGTTTTCGATAACCATCCCTTGCTGCCCGTAAAAAACATTCCAAGATGCATGGATTTATGGTTCATGTCCCGATTGGCGTTAATTCCCTAGTCCTCTTCTTTGTATTCTAGGGAAACGCGATCGCCAAACCTGTATCCATTGGGCAGTTCCTAGTCGGGTTATAAGTTTTTGTCTAAGAGGATCATTAAGCGCTCTTCTCAGACAAAAACTTATACTTAGATATTGACATCTCTCTATTGACTTTAGGGCTATTGACTTTAGGGTCTCGAAAAATCGAGCATTCTACCAGATATTTGGTCATGCATCCATTCCTAGAAGCTTGGCCTCATCTGTAGTTCTGGCATCACGACACGCATCGGAGCCTGATTGGCATGGTTACAGCAAAAGATTCCGGAGATCCAAATCTTGGCCGCATTCTCCAGAACCGCTATCAGCTTGTGGAGATGTTGGGTCAAGGCTCCATGGGACGCGTTTATGGAGCAAGAGATAAACTACTGGGTGGTGTGCCAGTCGCAGTTAAGTTTCTGGCTCAAACCCTGCTGAATCAACGGATGCGCGATCGCTTCGAACGAGAAGCCACTACCTGTGCATTACTGGGTCAGCGTACCAGTCATATTGTTCGGGTGACAGACTACGGAATTGATGAGGACGGAATTCCGTTCTACATCATGGAATATCTCAAAGGTGCAAACCTGAGTGATGAAATTGGCAAGCAACCGTTGGCGCTACCTCGGTTCCTCAACATTACTCGCCAAGTCTGTCTTGGCTTGCAGTGTGCTCACCAAGGTATTGTTCTTGAGGGCGAAGTGTGCCCTATCGTGCATCGCGATATCAAACCCAGCAACATCTTGATTAGCCAAGATCCCAGCCTGGGAGAACTTGCAAAAATTCTCGATTTTGGTATCGCCAAAACGCTTCAGGCAGACTCTAACCAAACCAACTGCTTTATGGGTACCCTGGCGTATTCATCCCCCGAACAAATGGAAGGGCACGAACTAGACGCGCGCTCAGACATTTACAGCCTGGGTGTGATGATGTTTCAGATGCTGACGGCGAGGCTGCCCCTCAATACAGACACCAACTCGTTTGGAGCCTGGTATCGCGCCCATCATCATCAAACACCGCGTCCTTTTGAAGCGTTATCTACTGGCAACAAGCTACCCAAAGCATTAGAAAGCCTAATTATGGCTTGCTTAGCTAAATCACCCAGCGATCGCCCCCAAACAGCGGGGGAAGTGATTGATGCCTTAAAACCTTGGGAAGAAAGGCTGAGACCAGGTTGGGCAATTGGTGAACGAATTGGGAAGACCATCTCCCAACTGCCCATTGCATCACCCGCTCAACCAACTACTACACAATCGGTAGATGCGTTTTGTCGATCGCTCTCTTGGCCTGCTGATAAACCGATCGGTGAAATTTCATTTCCTCAGCCGCTTCGAATTGGAACAGAGGTGCTACCCAGTTTGTGGGTCATGTTGAGTCGGCAAGAAATTCAAGATCGACAAAACTGCACCCGTTACAATCGGATTCTATTTGCGCCCGCTCCGCATCCTACCTTGCTTTGGCTAACCGTCCTCTACAATCACAGACACGGCCCTCGCTGGTTATCGTCTTATTTGGATCTAAAGAGTGGTCAGGGGCAGCATATGGCTCGGTTGCTGGGCGAATCAGGCACGTATCGGATTCTCTTTTTTGCTCGAGAAGAGCCAAAACGATGTGCCAATGTCGCAACGGTACCTATCCAATCATCTCAGTGCAAGGAACTGAAAGACTGGATTACTCAGGGACAGATGTCTCCAGTAACTTCTCATTACGGCACTACCAAAGAACAGTTAAAACAGGCGCTGGAAAAGCTCAAGCCACAAATTTTAATGAAGCTCGAAGCAATGTACACCTCCCAAGGAAACTAACAAGTATTCTTGTTGCAGGCCTTTAAAGGTCAAGACAGTGATGGTTTTACGACGCTTTTGCGGGCGAACGAAGCGTCTCCACCCAGGCTTAACTGCGAGGTGCTAGAGCATTACTGTACTGGAGGGAAGTAGAGCACAGGGTGACAACTGCGGCGCAAAATGTCGCCCGTAAAACTAGAAATTGAGTATTCGATCAGTTTGCCAATGTTACGAGATGATGTGGCGATCGCCGTAATGTCTTCATCAATAGCCGCCGTCAGCACTCGCGACACTGGATCTCCTTGGCCAACGTCGGTCTTCACCAAAATATTCAATGTCTCTAAACTAGGCTTCACGGCCAAGAGGTTTTTCTGTGCTTCTTGGAGCTTATACGTGCGGATAGTAGGGTCTCGAGCCACATCTGACACCACCGTATAAAGGAAACACTGCTCTGGAGAACCAAGAGGCTGTTTTTGAGCAAAATAGATAATTCGCTGAACCATGTATTGAGCCGCCTCGCTGCCATCGTAGGGAATTAGCAGGTAGCGAAATAAATGGCGACAGCGCAAGTCTAGCTCTTCATTCGTCAAAGTACAGACCAGCTCAGGTCGAAGTATCAAAATGGGAACGGTCACTCTTTGACAAAGCGCTACCGACGTGCTGCCAAAAAGCTTTTCGCTAAGTAAGTTACTGGTAGACGTACCCAATATCACTACATCGCTCTGGTAAGTCCTAATCGCCGACAAGATCTGCTCTACTGGTTTACCCCAGGTTACCTCTACTTTCACCTCAATGTGGGCAGGAACATCACTCAGACGAGCCGTGAGGCGATCGCGTGCTTGCACAATCTGTTTGTCATCCTGCCGAGGAATTTGCTGCTCAGCCACAGCTACGGTGTGCAAAAACACAATGTGCTTGATCCCGCCCGCTGCAAGGCTAGAGACAAAGCTAGCTAACCGATACAGCCCATCTGTAAAATCTGTGCAAATCAAGGCACGCTCAAACATAAACATCGACCTCGTAGAGAGTTCATGGCGATTTCCACCTTAGAGTGGTGAAAGTTGCATTGCTAAGAGCCTTGAGGAGTAGAGTTCTCAACAAAGCAACACCATTCTATCTGAGGATCACAGAGGAAGTGTGTCACGTCTAATTGCTAGGTTTATCTAACCAGCCAGCATTGTTTCTAGAACGATGCTCAGCAGCGATGCTGGATGATATCAACTGTGTAAAAAAATCGGTACTGCACTTCTACAATCCGTTTACGTAAAGGGCAGCGAGGATGTGGAGCAATACTGCGATGACAGAAATAGAGCGTGTAGCTGGCCAACTTTCTGGTTTCTGGCAAATTCATGAGAATAACAAAATCTGGTATGGAGCGAAGTGGCTACTAGTAGTTAAAAACTAACGGCTGAGGTGTTTAACGTCTCATCGGCCAAGTCGGTCAAACTTCATATTTAGAATCCAGCTAGGTAAGAATCGAGTTGACGCCCCAGCATCCCCAGTTCTTTTCCTCATCGGCTAGGAACAGAGCAAGAGAGGGAGGTCGCCTACTGCGACTGATTCTATAATTACAGTTGGGAGACAGATTACAGTGAGGAGCTGGGTTCAATTCCCCACTGGGTCTTAAGAAGTTGATTGTAGGTAACTTTCAGATAGATATTTTGCTCATAAAGCTTCATCAGAAAGTCCTGTGCTTGTTCTCGACTCATGCGCTCAACTTGGGCTTGAAACGACCGAAGGTTAAACTGCTGCTCTAGAGATAGTTCAATAGGATGGTTCATACGTCACTCCTTGGACTGAGGTAAGAGATTGAATCAATGGTCTGAAATGATTTAGGCTGCCAAACCTAACTGATTTGAAGGGTCGAACTACGGAGAGATGTGGCGATCGCCGCCTTGCCTAGACGTAATCCGACTATGGTTGGTAAAGGTATAACCCAGAGATAACCTCTGTATTAAAAAAGATAACAACCATTTGACAAAGTGCACATCCCCCCAGTTGGGTAGTTTCTTTCGTAATAACCGTAGAGTAATCTGCTCTCTCGACAGAGTTTTTCTACTTAGATACCTGAGGAATGCCCATAGGCATTCTTCCACCAATATTTTTAACAAGTAAAGAATTGTAAAAAAGTTTGATTTGAACATCCTGGTGACTTGACAGAAATTCCACCTATACCCTCTACCCTGAGATAGAGTGGGGGAGTGGGATAGAGCAAAATTCACAGTCTCTATCAAAATTTCTGATAGGTCGCATCTAAGAAACAGGGTTATTGATTTGTAATCCGATGATGTAGTACCAAAATAATTGACTCCTAAGCGTGCCCCGCGTGGACAAGCTCAGTCAATTTCCCAAAAAAACAACCCAAAAAAATAATTTATGCAGCGGGTCTACTCACTCTAGATTGGACTAATTGGTTTGCAAAGTTGAGTGACAGGATGCCATGAGAAACTTGCTCAACCCCAGCTAGGGGTTGAGCCCAATGCAGTTGATGGCAACATCCGCGAAGCTAAGCTGCTGTGGGGTTAGCACGCCTCG
>JBBQFG010000044.1:0-25671 GCA_038321765.1 Elainellales cyanobacterium | reverse complement strand
TTGACATCTTTCCGGTGATCGCGAATATTTTGTAGGGGCGAAGCATTTGCATCAATATTCTGGCAACGCAGCGTCAATTCGAGTGCAAATGCTTCGCCCCTACTGCCCAAAAATCGCCCTAAATCTCAATTCTAATTAGATGTCAAATGGGTTCTATACAGCAACGTTCAATCGCCTAGAGACCGATTATTGGCGTGAGATCTGCACGAAGCTCAGCGCTTATACCAATAACTGTGACGGTAGTGGTATTGAGGTAAGGATTTTCAGATGGGCGGGCGAAGTCCGCCCATCTGAAAATCCTTACAAGTTTAGGACTACCACTGTGGCTTACCCAAGGAAAAATTGTGGCAACAACAGATTTAGCGTTTTACCAGCTTTTTCGACATCTTTCTCAGCCGAATAGATTCTGGAGTGACCTCCAGCAACTCGTCTGAGCCGATGTACTCAAGCGCTCGCTCTAGGCTCATTTCAATCGGAGCCTGGAGCTGAACCAGTTCGTCGCCGCCAGCAGCCCGGTGGTTGGTCAACTGTTTGGTTTTACAAACGTTTAGCTCCAAGTCTTGCTGACGGTTGTGTTCGCCAACAATCATGCCCTTGTAAACCTTCGTGCCGGGAGTAATGAAAAATACGCCCCGATCTTCAGCGTTTTTCATGGCGTAGAAGGTCGAAACCCCTTCGTCAAAGGAAATCAATACGCCATTACGACGGGCTTCGACATCGCCCGACAGCGGACGGTAGTCTAAGAAGCTGTGGTTCATGATGCCGTCACCACGGGTGAGGCGCATAAACTCACCGCGAAATCCAATCAAGCCCCGTGCAGGAATGATGAATTCAAGCTGAGTGCGCCCGCCCACCCGCATATCTTGCATTTCGCCCCGACGCTGACCCAAGCGCTCAATGCAGCCGCCTACAGCTTCTTCGGGAATGTCTAGCACCAGCAGTTCAAACGGTTCACAGGGGCGACCGCCCACTTCGCGGTAAATTACCTGTGGCTGAGAGACTTGAAACTCGTAGCCTTCCCGACGCATTGTTTCAATCAAAATGCCGAGGTGAAGTTCGCCTCGTCCACAGACGGCAAACTTATCGGGTGAGTCGGTTTCGTCGACCCGCAGCGCCACGTTGGTTTCCAGCTCGCGGAAGAGGCGATCGCGCACTTGCCGAGAGGTAACCAGCTTGCCTTCTTGCCCCGCAAAGGGCGAATCGTTAACCCAGAAGGTCATTTGTAACGTTGGTTCATCCACTTTGATCAGCGGCAGCGCTTGAGGATTATCGGGATCGGTAATTGTCTCGCCAATGTAGGCATCTGCAAACCCAGCTACAGCAACAATATGACCCGCCGTTGCCGATTCCATTTCGACGCGCTTTAGCCCGTCAAACCCAAGCAGCTTGCTGATTTTGGATTTAACGATCGCCCCACTTTCGGTTATTAGTACGGCCTGCTGCCCTGCTCGAATGGTGCCATTGTGAATCCGGCCAATCACAATCCGCCCCAAATACTCAGAATAGTCGAGGGTTGTGACCTGAAGTTGCAGCGGTTTCATGGGATCGCCCACGGGTGAAGGCACATGCTCTAAGATGGCTTCAAACATGGGCTTCATATCTACGCCGTCGTCTTTCAGATCGTTCTTGGCGTAGCCGCTCAAACCTGAAGCAAAGAGGTAGGGAAAATCGCACTGGTCGTCGTCTGCGCCCAGTTCCAAAAACAGATCCAGGACTTTATCAACCGAGCCGTGGGGGTCGGCTTGAGGTCGGTCAATTTTATTTACGACCACAATTGGACGCAGACCTTTTTCAAGCGCCTTTTTCAACACAAAACGCGTCTGCGGCATAGGGCCTTCGTTGGCATCCACAATCAGGATGCAGCCGTCTACCATGCCCAACACTCGCTCTACCTCACCGCCAAAGTCGGCGTGGCCCGGGGTGTCTACGATGTTGATCAACGTGTCTTGATAATGAACAGCCGTATTTTTCGACAAAATTGTGATGCCTCGCTCCCGCTCTAGCGTGTTGGAATCCATCACGCAATCTGGAATTTCCTCCCCCTCTCGGAATGTGCCGGATTGTCTTAGCAAAGCATCAACCAGGGTGGTTTTACCGTGGTCAACGTGGGCAATGATGGCAACATTGCGAATCGGCAGCGTCATAAGAAAAGCTCCAGTTGGGAGAGTCAAGGTAATTAAGCGGAAAACTGAGATGAATGAAGATGGCTCTCTTAGACAAAAATTCCTGGTAATGGGAGAGGATGTCATGTAAAGAGGCCGTAATAATTCTAACGTACTCTTTAGCCAAACGACTGTAGTAAATCTTGGGCGGTACCGAGGAGCGATCGCCTGTCCTGGCAACCATTGACGTGTAATGTCTAGTTCCAAGCTGGGAATCAACTCTAAATTTTTCTTGAAATACTCTACCAAGGGACTAGCCATTTTAAGCACTTGCGGTTAGAATTCCGTGCTTAAGAGGGAAGACTCTTGCTCAGGTAAATCGTTACATTGCTTACAAAATCAAGCTTCTGGGCAGCTTCTGGGCAGCTTCTGGGCAGCTTCTGGGCGATCGCCTTGAACTTTTTTTTGCATGATTCCATCATATTCTCTTCGGTAGTGGTGTTGATGTAAGGATTTTTTGATGGGCGAAGCCCGCCCATCAAAAAATCCTTACCAATCTATGACTACCTTCTCTTCTAGATTAAGCCCCTTGCGTAAAGGCAACATTTGCCCGCTGCCCCGCAACCGCACTGCAATCATCTTAGGGCAAGCATCTTAGGGCAAGCATCCCAAGTCACTACACACAAACTCCAAGCTATCTTAAGTCAAATCATGGAATACACCTTTGAACTGGTTGGCGTATCACCCATTTTGTCTTTTTTTAACCATCAACAAGAGGTAGAACAACAGACTCCGCGACGAGGAGCGGAGTATTTAGGCGCGTATCGCTGCACCCTGGATGCATTTCTAGACTCGGTTAAGGCCGTACCGCCAGAGCGACAGTGGAATCTGGACGCGGTAGTTGATAGCGTTGTAGGCTTTTGGCTCAACAATGCTGAACAGGTACATCATTGGAACCAGCGCCTAAGAGACGCGGGCTCAGAAAATGTCTTAGTTGCCCGCGTCGCTGACTTTAGAGCATTGCAAGATGAATTTGAGTCTCTATTGGGACGGGGCTGATGAATATTGCCATCTTCCGCAGAAGTAGGAGAGGGGTGTAGAATCTGGTCTTGCTCTGAGTCAGTTTTTTAAGAGTAAGTTGTTTTAAGGGGTTGATCGTTCATCGGCGCTATGCACGATCGATCGACCTTATAGTTTTTGTGAGCGGGGAGTTCGCTGCTAATGGCTACAAGTGTTGTGACCGGGGCTGCCGGGTTTGTGGGGTCTCATTTGACAGATATGCTGCTGCAACGGGGCGATCGCGTCATCGGCATTGATGAATTTAACGACTATTACGACCCCGCCCTCAAGCGCAAAAACATTGCACACCTGGAAAAACACGCTAATTTTCACCTACTGGAAAGCTCAATTGAATCCCTTAACTGGGCATCGCTTCTGAGTCAGGTGGATGTGATTTACCATCAAGCTGCTCAGGCTGGAGTGCGCGCCAGTTGGGGCAGCGGCTTTCGGGGTTATACCGAGCGCAATATTAACGCGACGCAACTGATCTTAGAAGCCGCAAAAACCGCTCCCGATTTAAAGCGTCTTGTGTTTGCTTCCTCTTCTTCTGTCTACGGCAACGCCGAAACCCTCCCCACCAGTGAAACCGTTTGTCCCCATCCTGTTTCACCCTACGGCATCACTAAACTCGCCGCCGAGCAGCTCTGTTTGCTCTACCATCACAATTTTGGTGTGCCCATTAGCGTGCTGCGCTACTTTACCGTCTATGGCCCGCGACAGCGCAGCGATATGGCATTTCATATGTTCTTTAAATCAGTGTTAGACGATCAGCCTATCCGCATCTATGGTGACGGTCAGCAAACCCGCGACTTTACATATATTAGCGACATCGTAGCAGCCAATCTAGCCGCCGCCGCCGCACCTGGCGCAGTTGGAGAAATTTTCAACATTGGCGGTGGCAGTCGAGTCGTCTTAACCGAAGTGCTAGACACCATGGAACAAATTGTTGGCCAACTCATTCGGCGCAACCACATCGACAATGCCGCCGGAGATGCCCGCCATACCGCCGCTGACGTATCCAAAGCGAAGCAGTTGCTTAACTACATTCCCCAAGTCACCCTGGCAGAGGGACTAGCGCAAGAATGGCAGTGGATTCAGGCACTCTATCGGTGATGGGTTCCCTAAGCGCAGTGACGGGTTCCCTAAGCGAGCGCGAGTGAGGCGCGTATGCCTCCCACGCCGCTTAAGCTTTACCCTTCACCTCGGCGTAGCGTTGCTTAAACAGTGCCTGTTGCTTCTTATGGTCAACAATGGGGGCTGGATAGTTGCAAGCGCGGCGATCGCCCGCTGGAATTACCCCAGTTACGAGCATCTCGGTATCCAAGCTGCGTAGTTCTGGCAACCATTCGCGAATGTACTCCGCTTCGGGGTCAAACTTTTGTGCTTGGCTAGCAGGATTGAAAATTCGTAGGGGCTTGGGGTCCATGCCGCTAGACGCGCTCCACTGCCAGCCGCCGTTGTTGGCTGAGAGGTCGCCATCTACCAGCCGCTGCATGAAGTACTTTTCGCCCCAACGCCAGTCAATAATCAAATCTTTGGTGAGGAAGCTGGCAACAATCATGCGGCAACGGTTGTGCATCCAGCCAATGTCGTTGAGCTGGCGCATAGCGGCATCTACAATCGGGTAGCCCGTTTTGCCCTCGCACCAAGCCTGAAAGTGGTTTGGGTTATTGCTCCAGGGAAACTCTTTGAAGGGCTGACGATAGGAACCCTCCGCCAGTTCAGGAAAACTGTACATGACGTGTTGGTAAAATTCGCGCCATGCTAGCTCTTGCCGCCAAACGCGGATGCTGTCTTGGGCTTCGTCGCTGCGGGTATGTTGCAATGCGGAAACCGTTGCTGCCCAGACCGTGCGAATGCCGATCGCCCCAAACTTGAGCGCAGCGCTGAGAGTAGACGTACCCTCGGTAGACGGGATATTGCGCTGTTCTTGATAGCCAAAAATAGCCTGCTGGCAAAATTCTTCTAGGCGCTCCTGGGCTGCTGTTTCGCCCGGTTCTAACAAAAACGGGCTGTCCCAGTCATACCCTAGCTGTTTTGCGGTGGGTAGCGCGTTCGGCTTTGCCGTCTCGTAGAGAATCGCCCCAGCTTGCTGAGCAGTGTTTAGCTCTATCTCCGTCAACCCCACAACCTCTGTCGGAGCAGGTATTGGCTCGGCTTTGGGTTTAGCGCTCCAGTTGCGCCAAAATGGAGTGTAGACCGTGTAGGGCGTTCCGCCTCCGGTAAAAATTTCTTTGGGAGCGTGCAGCAGTTGATCCCACACTGCCTGTACCTCAACCCCTGCCTGCCGCAACGCATCTGCAACCGTGCGATCGCGTTCACGCCCGTAGGGTTCTACGTCTCGGTTCCACAGCACAGCGCTGGCCTGAAGGGCGATCGCCAGCTTAGGTAGCGCCACCGCTGGAGTATCCTGCACGATCAATAGCTGACTGCCTACTTTGACATACCGCTCCTGCAACTCACGCAAACAGCCCAGCATATAGGCCACCCGCGCCGGAGCCACATCATCACGCTGCAAAATTTCAGGGTCAAGGCAAAATACGCCTACAACCTTAGGGCTACGCTGTCGTGCTTCAGTCAAACCAACATTGTCCGAAATCCGCAGATCTCGGCGGTGCCAAAAGAGAATTAGGTTAGGCATGGGAAATAAATTTTAACGAGAGAGTTGCAGTTTTCAAAGCGCGCTCAGCACAATTTTAAAAAACTTCAACACGTCTAAGTAGGTGGGCTTAATTAAATATAAGATTCTAAAACCCTGCACCGCCCGCTGTGCGGGCGGCGCAGGGTTTTAGAATTTGGTTTTTATTTAGGTTGAACTACTTAAAGCTTGAGAAACTGACGTGCCAATAGCAAGCTGGTGATGGATTTGGCATCGACTGCTTCACCATCTAAAATGGCTTGCTCTAATTCTTGAGGGGTAATTAAGACGGTATCAATGTCTTCATCGTCGTCTTGGGCAGGTGGATTGTCTAGTTTTTCTAGATCCTGTGCCAAGTACGCATATATCACCTCGTCTGAGTAGCCAGGAGCCAAGAAAAACTGGCCTAGCTTTTGCCAGCTATGGGCGCGATAGCCTGTTTCTTCTTGAATTTCTCGCTGGATGGTTTCCAGTGGGTCTTCTCCTGGTTCTAGAGTGCCAGCCGGAAATTCCAGCAATCGACGCGAGGTTGCAAATCGATATTGGCGCACCATCACCAATTTGCCCTCTGGTGTAATTGGCACCGCCAGCGCTCCACCCGGATGGCGAATACATTCCCAATCTCCCACTGAGCCGTTGGGCAAACGCAGATGGCTAACTTCAAAACTAAACTTGCGCCCCTGGTAAAGCAGGCGTTGCTTGATGCGCTGAGGAGGTTCGTGAGCCATAGGGAAAAGGATGAGGGAGGGAGGAGGGAGGAATGATCAAGGGGGCTTGGTGGGAATGATGAAGCAGTGAGTTTAGAGAATAGAGCAGATAGGAAAAAAGATTGGCGATCGCCCCACCTGCCTTCCTACCATCCATTCATCCCCCATCCTTTATCCTTCATCCTTTACTAAGAGCACTACAGCATAGGCAGCGATGCCTTCTTCGCGTCCGACAGGGCCAAGCTTTTCGTTGGTTGTGGCTTTGATGCCAATTTGGTCGGGGGCAAGGTGGAGCACAGCGGCGAGGCGATCGCGCATAGTGGCAATATGAGGTTTTAGCTTGGGACGTTCTGCCACAATTACGGTGTCTAGATTACCAATTTGCCAACCATTCTGGTGAATTAATTGATCTACTTGTTCGAGGAGTTTGAGGCTATCTGCCCCAGCCCATTGGGGATCAGTGGGCGGAAAATAGTGGCCGATATCTCCCAAACTCAGGGCACCCAGCAAGGCATCCATAATGGCGTGAGTGAGTACATCGGCATCGCTGTGCCCCAGTAGCCCAAGGTCATGTGGGATCTGTACCCCTCCAAGAATCAGAGGGCGATCGCCCACTAACCGGTGGATATCGTAACCATTACCAATTCTAAGGGTCATGGGCAAAAATGCAGAGGATTGCGCCGACGTATAGGTTCCTTATCGTAGGCTATCAGCTTTTTGCAGAGCAGTTCGGCTATTTTCCTGATAGACCTGAGCGCGGTTTTGAGCTGTTGCAAAGCGACTATCGTTTGGCACGACAGTTTCCATCAGGTCAGAGGCACGTTGCCAGCGACTAGCCAAATCTAGCCATTCTGCTCGTGTAGTGGCGGTTCTGCCGTCTTCTCCTGCTGCTTCGGCCAGCCGCACAGCTTGCACAAATGGATCGGGGACAGAGGCTGTGGGTTGAGGAGTCGCCGATTGCTCTGGTGACGGAGATGCGCCAATAGTTTGCTGAGGGATCTTTAACCCTAGCCAGTCAAATATTGCCCAACCTACCAGCAGCAGCAGCAAGGCTAGACTGGCTCCCCCAATCATCATGCCGCGCCAAAACTGCTGGTTGGCGATCGCCTCTTTGGGAGAATTAGCTACGGGAGTGGCGATCGACAGCAACCGGGCGTGTTTCCAGTCTTCTGCTATCCGTTTAAACGGGTTGAGCCGCAAAAGAGAAATTTCTTCTGACCAAAGCAATTGACCATCTGGATCGCGCTGAATTTCTTGCAGCCAAAGCAACTGCTGTTCTCGAACCAGGCGACTGTTAATATTGATGCGATGAATATTGCGAGGGCTAAGAGACTGTAGTATTTGCCGAATGCGTTCCACTAAAGGGGTTTGCTCAAGCTGCTCAGGGCTAAGTGCTTCACATAAAAGCTGCAACACGCCATGATCCAGCACGGCGCGAGTGCGAACCCCAGAATCAGCCAGTTTCTCGTTCAAGATCTGAATAATTGCAGCAACGCTGCCTTGACGAGCCTGCCTAAAGATATCGTCGATCGAATCCACCATTTCTATCATCAGGATATCGATTCGTTAAAAACTTTACTGAAAAAATAGCGGTAGGGTGTTGACTTGTGATCTGCTGATCGTTAACCCGCAAAACACTGAGAGGGTAGAGTCTGAGGAAAATCAACGATAGTGGACGTGGAATGGCTTTAAGCGCAGTTTGTCACCCTCAAATTGACAATTGCCTGAAAGATTATTCGTTAAATTGTCCGATTGACTACTTCAGACTAATAAACATACCTCATGTTGGGAGTTTGAGATCAGAGATTAAGAAAGGTGTGAAAGCCAGCATGGCATGGTGGGAAGGTCACACACCTGCCTAAATTCTGAAAGGCATATGCCCCATGGATACAAGGTTCTTTGAAGCAGGTTCCTTCCAATATCCTCTGGTTGCCCTTCGCAATCTGGACAAATCTAAGCAAGGCGAATTTAATAAAAACCCAAAGTTATTTTTTGAAAGAGAGGCTCCGCCTCTCTTTCAAAAAATAAAGATCTGATTTTATTTAATCCACGATCCTAAGCAAGGACGGTAGTGGTATTGAGGTAAGGGTTTTTAGATGGGCAGACGAAGCCCGTCCATCTAAAAACCCCTAAGTAGTTCAACCTAAGTAAAAACAAGATTCTAAAAGTCTGCGCCGCCCGTGCAGCGGGCGGCGCAGACTTTTAGGGTTTTATGTTTAATTACGTCCACCTGCTTATTTGTTTAGGACTATCAATCAATTAAATGCTGGGTGTCGTTAAATCGGCGAATGTGCCAGAGTTCGCTGTTAAACCGATTTTGATTTGTAGCGTACCAGCGCGATCGCTCCAGCCAAAACTCAAAAATGGCAGTGTAGTTCGCCGCAATCTGCCAGGTGCGATCGCATCCCAATAATGCCGCCACCAGATGTTGCAGAATCCAACTGTGGGTCATAATCCAAATTGTTTCATCGCTGGTGTGGTGCGTTAGTACCTGTTGAACAAACCGCTGGGCGCGATCGCGTGCGTCTTGCAGCGATTCGGCTCCGGGTATGGCAATCCAGTCGGGCGACGTTTCAAGCTCGGCACAGAGATCTGGATACTGCGATCGCGCCTCTGCCCAGGTTAGTCCCGCAAAAATGCCGTTTTGGAACTCTTTCAAGTCGTCAGAGTAGATAATTCCAGAACTATGAGAATTGGTTACGGTCAGTTCTGTCACGGGTTTCGCCGCTGTGACCCGTTCTATAGTTTGGACAGCACGTTTGAGCGGGCTGGTGTAAATCTGAGTAGGAGATCCCCCCGTTGCCCATAGCCGTTGGGCTAGTTTATCGGCCTGCCGCTGCCCTAGTGTCGATAACTCAGATTCCCCGTGCCCCTGCATTCGCTGCTGCACATTACCCACCGATTCAGCATGTCGAATAAACAAAAGTTTCAAATATTCCATAGGGAAGAATTTAATGATTCTCACTGTGGCTTTGCTCGTAACAAGTAGCAAGACGCGTATTACAAAGCCCAGAAAAAATATTTTTTCTTTGGCTCCGGTCGTTCTTCTCTTAGCTTATGAGGACACTTAAAATATCCAACATCAAAAAAACGATGCACACAGACTCTGGATGCAACTAATATTGCAGTTGCTTCCCGTAAACAAACTATGGGCAGGTAATTTACAGCCGTACACCATTGGAGTCAGCGGCTGGCAGTAATAGATTGTTGACTTGCCGGAATATGCATACAGTCTACCAAAAGTACTGAAGTAATATTTACGGAGTGGAAAAGTAACATTTCCTGAGAAAAACCTTCCTACTTTTTGAATTTCGTAGGATAATTTTTAAGATGTCATGGACTTTTGAATAGCTCTTTAAAAAGGATCTGAAACCTGATGTGCAACTTTCAATCCGCCCACTGCTACGCAGAAGCAAGCTACATCCCCCAACCCCTTCTCCCAAGCGGGGAGAAGGGGAGCAAGAGTGGCTCAAAGTCCCTCTCCGCTCTGGGAGAGGGCTTAAAGCCTTCGGCATACATGAAAAGGGTGAGGGGGTTCAGGAAAGTTGCACATCGCGTATTAGGTTTTATTTTGTACGCAATCCTAGACGTTTGGCATAGACAGTTTTTTGAGGTTCTGGGCATGATTTTTCTCATTAAGTTTTCTCAATAAAATTAAGGAGAAGTCATGACTAGTTCAGTAGCCAGACAGCTAGGAATTGAGCCATATGTGGGAACTGTTCCTACAGAACTGCGGACAAATTGGACGGAAGGGGATGTTCAAGCTGTCATTCATGCTGCCTATCGGCAGGTGTTTGGCAATGATCACTTGATGCAGAGCGAGCGCTTAACCAGCGCCGAATCGCTGCTACGTCAGGGTAATATTACCGTTCGAGAATTTATCAGATTTCTGGCACAGTCAGAGTTATACCGACAAAAGTTTTTTTACTCAACGCCTCAAGTTCGTTTTATTGAGTTGAATTACAAGCACTTGTTGGGTCGTGCGCCCTATGATGAATCAGAGATTACCTACCATGTCGATCTCTACGTTCAACAAGGGTACGAGGCAGAAGTCAACTCCTATCTAGATTCACTGGAATATCAAACCAATTTTGGAGAAGCAATTGTTCCCTATTATCGGGGCTTTGCTACGCAGCAGGGACAAAAAACAGTTGGCTTCAGCCGCATGTTTCAGCTCTATCGGGGCTATGCCAATAGCGATCGCGCTCAGGGCAAAAACAAGTCTGCTTGGTTAACCCAAGATTTGGCGCGTAATCTAGCAACACCAATCCAAACAGCGTCGTTTGGTCGGAGTTTGTCGGGTGTAGCAGGTGGCGATCGCGGTCAAATGTACCGGGTTCGTATTACCCAAGCGAATCGGGGACGCACACCTCAAATTCGCCGCAGTACGAGCGAGTATCTGGTAACCTACGATCAGCTCTCACCTACTCTGCAACGGTTGAATCAGCGTGGAAGTCGGGTTGTGAGTATTTCTCCTGCTTAAACGATTCAGTTTTAGGCGTTGCTGATTTTTAGGGATAATTTTTTGGATGAGAGGGGCGCTGCGCCCTTCTCATCCAAAAAAATTATTCCCCGATTATGCAATGCCCCGTTTTATCAACAGGACTTACACAACGTCAATGTTGCTGATTGTAACTATGCACTTTATTTTAAAGGGCGCGCTGAGCGTGTCCCTTAAAATAAGGTGCAAGCGAAATCAAGCAGCGTTGCAAAGTCTTCACCAGTAGGGTGGGCACTGCCCACCCTACTGAATTATCTAGAGTATAACGGAGAGTTATTCATGCCAATTACAACCGCAGCTTCTCGTTTGGGAACAACTGCTTTTAGCGAAGCGCGCCCACTTGAATTGCGTGCAAACTGGACTTCGGAAGAAGCCAAGACTGTGGTTCAGGCCGTCTATCGGCAGGTGTTGGGTAACGACTACTTGATGCAGTCGGAACGGTTGACTGGCCTAGAGTCCCTGCTGATGAACGGTCAACTGACAGTTCGAGAGTTTGTTAGAGGGATCGCAAAATCGGATCTTTACAAAACAAAGTTTCTTTATCCGCATTTTCAAACGCGGGTGATTGAATTGAACTTTAAACATCTGTTGGGACGTGCTCCCTACGCCGAATCTGAAGTGACCGAGCATCTCGATCTCTACCAGAATAAAGGCTTTGAAGCAGACATCGATTCTTACATCGATTCTGAAGAATATGATGCCTATTTTGGTGATGCGATCGTGCCTTACTACCGAGATCTAGTGACCACAGGCGTGGGACAAAGAACGGTAGGCTTTACTCGCATGTTCCGCCTATATCGGGGCTATGCTAACAGCGATCGCGCCCAATTAGCGGGTAGCAGTTCTCGGCTGGCGGCAGATCTGGCTAGAAATGGTGCGTCTTCGATTGTCCCTCCGTCTGGTAATGGTGAAGGCTGGGTTTACCAAGCATCAAAGCAGGGCACTGCACCCAATCTTGCCTTTGGCAGATCATCCCAAGGAGCAACCTCCCGCCTCTATCGGATTGAAGTCGCAGGTATCAATCTACCTCGATATCCCAAAGTTCGTCGCAGCAATAAAGAGTTCATTGTCCCTTACGAACAGCTATCTAATACGCTCCAGCAGATTAACAAGCTGGGTGGCAAGGTCGCCAGCATTACCATCGCGCAATAGGAGAGCTAAACACTATGTTGGGACAGTCCAGCTTGATGAGAACCTCGGTTTCAAGTGCAGAGAATCGCATGTTCGTCTACGAAGTAGAAGGATTGCGACAAAACGAACAAACAGAGAGCCAGAGTTATCCGGTTCGTAACAGCAGTACCATTCTGGTTCAGGTTCCCTATAGTCGGATGAATGCCGAGATGCGCCGCATTGCTCGCTTAGGGGGCAAGATTGTGGCTATCCGTCCCCTAGATTCACAAGAATCTCCATCAGAGGGCTAAATTGAGCATCCAATTAACGGGTGTGGGAACTTGTATTTCCCGCACCCGTTAATTGTTGGGCGTTGCTTAATCCGGATATGAAATTTTTTTGAGAGGGGCGCTGAGCGCCCCTCTCAAAAAAATTTCATACTTCAAATCAGCAACTTCAATTGTTGAAGTGCCCTAGTCAACGCAATAGACCTCTTGCGGTTATGTAGGTTGGGTTACGTAGGTTGGGTTACACAGAGGAGGAAGCCGTGGCTGACGTGCCAACGGGTGGTCAAATGCTCTGGAAACTAGAAGGAGGCGATCGCGTCTTGCACTTGCGGCACAGCGATTCAGATCCGTGGTGCCCCTATGAAGAGTTTCCCCAATATGTTTTGCCCGATCCTGAAGGGTTTACTAAGGGAATTACCACCTTTTTAGCGCTGCTAAAACAGGGCTGGACAGCAATCAAATCTTAAGCCAAATCTTAAGCCAAATCTTAAGCAAAGCAAGCAGATCTCTTGCCACTCTGCTTTTTGGAATAATTTCTCTCTAGTAGAATAGACCTCCCGCACGAATGCCTTTTTGGGTAGTCCTAAATTGGTAATGATGTATTGAAGCGTGGGCAAAGCCCGCGCTTCAATACATCATTACATCAATACCACTACCCCTCTTTGAGGGCGTGAATCGTTTCCCGGCGAAGGCGGGAAACGATTCACGCAGGAGGTCTAATAGAATTTGGAGCTTATGAAATTGAATCGCGTCTCGGACACCTAGCACCCCAACCATCATTCAATTTTTCAAATTCTGATTAGGATGTTTGTAAGTCCTAAAGTGTTGGGATTGCATCACACTTACATACCCTTGTCATTTGTCCTAGGCCATTATGACTGTTTCTCCTATTTCTACCTCTCCTGTATCTACGCCTGATCTTACCGACTTAGCTCGACGCACACGGGAAGCAGCGCGATCGCTTGCAGTTTTGCCGACGGCAGCCCGTAATCGAGCAATCGCCTGCATAGCACAGGCATTAGAGGCAGCAGCTCCACAGATTTTGGCGGCCAATGCAATAGATTGTGAGACGGCGATCGCATCGGGGTTAGCAAAGCCGCTTTACGAACGGTTGAAATTGGATGCCACGAAGCTGGCTGCGGTGATTGCTGGGGTACGAGATGTGGAGCGTCTGCCTGATCCGGTCGGAACAGTGCAAATTCATCGGGAGTTGGATCAGGGGTTAGTACTGACGCGCCTCACCTGTCCCCTGGGCGTACTGGGAGTGATTTTTGAGTCGCGTCCCGATGCCCTGGTGCAAATTGCATCGCTGGCTGTGAAGTCGGGCAACGGAGTCATTTTGAAGGGCGGGCGCGAAGCAGTGCGATCGTGTGAGGCGCTAACGCAAGCAATTCACCAAGGACTAGAAGCAGCAGGGATTGACCCAGTTGTGGTGCAACTGCTAACCACGCGTGAAGAGACAGTGGCACTGCTGCAACTCGATCAGTACGTGGATTTGATTATTCCCCGTGGCTCAAACTCCTTTGTGCGATTCGTGCAGCAAAGTACCACCATTCCTGTGCTGGGGCACGCCGATGGCATTTGTCATCTTTATATCGATCAGGCAGCGGCGATTGAGCAGGCCGTGGCGATCGCTGTGGATGCCAAGACCAACTATCCCTCAGCCTGTAATGCAATCGAAACGCTGCTGGTGCATAATGCGATCGCCCCTCAGTTTTTGCAACAGGCAATTCCTGCACTACAGGCGCAGCGCGTAGAATTGCGCGGTGATGCCCGCACCTGTGCGATCGCCGCAGCCCAGGGAGTTACGCTTGCGGCGGCAACTGATGCGGATTGGGGCACGGAGTACAGCGATCTGATTTTGGCCGTAAAAGTGGTGGACTCGTTAGCAGAGGCGATCGCCCACATCAACACCTACGGCTCTCGCCATACCGAAGCGATCGTTACCGAAGACTCGCAAACAGCCAAAACTTTCATGGCGCAGGTGGATGCTGCCGGAGTCTTTCACAATTGTTCGACGCGCTTTGCTGACGGGTTTCGCTATGGCTTTGGGGCAGAGGTGGGAATCAGCACCCAAAAAATGCCGCCGCGCGGCCCTGTTGGTTTAGAAGGTTTAGTCACCTATCAATATCAAGTGGTAGGTCAGGGTCACATTGCGGCTACCTATTCGGGAGATCAGGCCAAGTCATTTACTCATCAAGATTTGTAGTCCAATTTGGCCATTCCCCGTTTATAAGTAGATAGGCACAATTAAATTTAGTATTTCCATTTAGCCTCTGATGCCCCTTCCCAATGAAACACCTGCGTGGCAGGCCAAAGTCAGCGATACCTATGTCACGCTCCACCATCACGATACGGTCGTGGGAGTGCTTAGACCCGACATCGCCACCCGTTTAGCAAATCTGCTGAACGACGAAGACCGATTGCGAAAGGCGCTAAAGTTGGCCTGCTATGACCTGGTGAGTCGCTCAGGCGGCAGTACGAGTGATATCGATAGTCTCTGTGCTAAGTACCTCAACCAGGCCAGTCGTCCAACTTCGGGGACGGGGGCGATCGCCCTCTGGCTAAAGCAGCGCCAGATCGAATTAGATATTACCGATCAAGAATTCGAGCGATTTTGCGATTCATACCGCTTGGTTCCTGTCAAATTGCAAGGTATTTACGAAGGACGCGAGATTGACGGCTCAATGCTGACTCCGCTGGCGCGAGTGTTGGGTTGCTCGATCGAGGACGTTCTGCAAGTTTTAGAAGGTTAGTCAGAATGACCGATCGGACTCAAGCCAGTCTTATCTCTAGCGACTGCATTCATCTGGAGGGCATCCGAGCCTACGGCTATACAGGCTTTTTTGTGGAAGAGCAAAAATTGGGACAGTGGTACGAGCTAGAACTGAAGCTCTGGCTCGATGTATCAAAACCAGCCCAAACCGACTGTCTCGACGATACCTATGACTACTCTGCCGACATCCAGGTGATTATGAACCTGATTCGGACGGCAAAGTTTAGACTAATTGAACGATTGGCAGCGGCGATCGCCGACATTATCCTCACATCTGGCAAAGTGGAGCAGGTATACGTTCGACTCACCAAAGTGAACCCGCCGATTCCAAACTTTACTGGCACCGTCTCCATCGAAATTACCCGAACCGTGCGTTAATGTCCGGGATAGTATAGCCGTAGCCATGATCAATAGGACGCCTCCCTGTCGTTCCCGCGCAGGCGGGAATCCATCTGCTCGACAGGTGCGGGGGTGGATTCCCGTTTCCACGGGAATGACGCTGGCATGTCCTAACCTTCGTGGCAATGGCTATAGTTGCTATCAAAATGGCATCCATTTGTCCTAACCGCGCTGCCTACAGCTATAATGCAAAACCCTGTGGATGCACGACGTGCATTCACAGGGTTTCTATGGTTCCTCATAGCACTCAGCAACAGTCTGCACCAGAGAAACCTTATGTATGGAAGGGCAAAGCATTCGGTCGATACGCTTAGTATTATGACCAATCAGCATAGGCCGAATGCTTCGCCCCCTACCGCTTAGGCGCTTTGTGCACTAATGGTTGCGGGTTTATATACCCGTTCGCGGGCAGCCACCATCCCCTCAACCAGTAGATCCATCTCCTCACGGGTATGCAGCGCGTTGACTGTAATCCGCATTCGAGGTTTGGCGATAAACCAGATGGGCGACACCCACAGACCGTAGTCATTCATTAGCGTTCTGGCATACTCCTTAGGATTTAACTCTTCCGGCAACATGACTGGAATCACGTTGGTCTCCCCGATCGGGTCAAAATTGCTTTCCAGGAGACGGGCGCGCAGATAGCGAGTGTTTTCGTGTAACCGCTGCACCAATTCAGGATTTTGACGAACTAAGCGCACACTGGCCAGCGCCGCTGCTGTTAGCGGGGGAGCCAGTGAACACGTGCCAATGGATGTAGGCGATACATTCAACAGCGGCTTTAGTTCAGATACGTGGGTACTAATGGCCGCGCCTACCGACGCGCCAAATTTAGAGAATGTGGTCATGATCAGTGGCACCACGCCCCGTTCAATGGCGTGTTGAGGCAGCATATTAAAATGCTCATAGATGCCACGACCTGTTGCACCCAACGCACCACTGGCATGGGCTTCGTCCATCACCAGCACGCTACCTTCATAGTTCTGCATGATGTCGATCATGTCAGGCAGGGGAGCAATATCGCCGTCCATCGAAAACACAGCATCGGAGATCACCATAATGCGATCGCCCGGTTTTGCGTAGCGCTTGAACCGCCGCTCTAAATCCTCCATATCGCAATGACGATAGGCTCGCACCCGCACCCGCGGACTATTGCCAAACAGCTTACCGGAGCGAGTACCTGCATTGGCGATCGCCGACACGATACAGCCGTGGTTCAGCACATCCGTCAAAATCAGCGTCTCACGAGTATTTTGAAACCCTGGCACCGGAATGGCCAAATGACAGAAGGCATCCATTAACGCCTGCATTGCCATCCAAGCATTCAAAAACAGTTGAGTATGAGGCAAGTGCTTAAATGCAGACACTTCATCCTCTAGCTGGCGGTGCAAATCAATCCGACCACTCAACACCGAGCAAGAACTATTAGACGTGCCGTACTGCAAAATGGCATCAACGGCAGCTTGCTTAACGGCTGGATGTTGCACCAAGCCCAATACATCATTTGTACAAAACGTCAGAGCCGTGTACCGCCGACCGGTTTCGGCATCCTCTAGCTCAACCAAATTGCCCTGTTTGCCGTGGCAAATGTACTCGTCGGGGTCAAGCCCGCTCTCGTACCAGCGCTGAACATATTCCTTTACAACTTGCACAATAAACTCCCCTCACCTTAACTTTTAGGTAGCATATCGCTTCTAACTCAAAAGCAGAACGCCCTGTTGGGTACCCTGCTTAGCCTCACTCCACATCTAGGTGGGAAGCGCCATGTCGCGTCACATTCGATAATTGTGACATCCAACCCGATCGCTCAATCTATTGTCAGCATGAGTAAAAGGTTTTCCCACCAATGTCTCAGAAATGGCACATTCCATCCATCGGGGTTGTTCCAGTTCCTGTTATCCTCTCGAAGTGTCCACAGGGTTAGCCCTAGTATCACCGATGGCCATTCCGAGGAAAGTAGATACTCCATCCTCTTTCAGCGGTAGTGCATGAATGGAGGATTGAACAGCCGGATGAGGGAATGGACTGGTTTGTGAACCGGATTGTTGCGTAAATTGTTCATACTGCCGAACGATCAGCCGCTGGAGTGCAATAATTGCTGGGTTAATCTCGACGTAGCGCCGTTTGGTGTTTCCCCGGTAAGTGTGCTGTTCGCTTTCCATCATTTCGACATCCTGCCGCAAAAAGGGCATAAAGACGTAATGACGAATCAACCGCATGAGGGGTTGGCGTAGAGCTTGAGGAATTAAGCGGCAAAACGGTAACTTGAGGAACAAAATTGAGAACGAGCGGGTTTCTTGTGGCCCCATCGGCAATCGCATTAGGTAAAGCGACGAGATGCCTTCTAGCGAACTGTGGTAATGGGGATAGTGGTAATGCACAGAGACAATGCGGGTGGTCACACTGCTGCCATTTTCGCTAAGACCTAGCACCTTTGTCATCCAGCCTTCATAGTTGACTCGGTAGTCTGCCAGCACAGAATCGCTCGTTTCCCGTAGCTTTAGCAGTACTGGATCAAACCAGCCCTGAAGATTTTTGTGCAGGTGGCCGTGGAACACATCCATTGTATTCTCATTGCAAATGGAGAAGTGAGCCTGGAAGTGTCCGGTAATGGGCACTGCAAAAAAGTTGGGGTCGTCATACTCTGGAATGTCCATCAACGTTCGATCGGGGGCGATCGCCGGGTCGCCTGGAAACACCCAAACGATGCCGTACTGCTCTTGAGTAGGATAGCTGCGCGCTTCGGCACAGGGCAACTTCTGCTCCTTGGGCAAGTAGGGAATGTTGACACACTGACCGACTGAATCGAATTCCCACCCGTGATAGGGACAGGCAAGGCGATCGCCCATCACTTGCCCCTTGTGGAGCTGCACGCCCTTGTGGGGGCAAGCATCTTCTAGGGCGTGGACGTGGCCATCAGTATCACGGTAGAGGGCGATCGCCTGCTGCCACACGACAACGGGGATAACCTGTCCCGGTTTCAGCGTTTCTGTCCAAGCTACGGGATACCAGTGGTTGGGGTTAATCCCCACGTCCCGCACAATGTTCTGAACTGTTTGCCCCTTTAATGTTGTTACCAATTCCATGCAGTCGCTTACCGATCCTCACTCGATACAAAGTTCAAACTTGTGCTGGGTGACACATCGAGATAGCCCAATGGCAGCACCTTCTACTTCATCCTTAGATCTTCGTTACTAGCCGTTGATTGTGTCTAAATAAACAGCACGGCTAGCTAGAATGTGGTTTGGTCGTTTAACTGCATCCAACGTTCCTTTCTAGACTAACTAGTCTAGCGAATAAGGCTGATGGTTCAGCTTAACCAAAAATTATTCTTCTGCTAACAGGCATATAGCCTAAATTAATCAGACATTCATAAAAACTGCATACAGCAAAGGTTCTAGCATCTGGGTTCATGGCTCTCCAGATTTTATAGCGGTAGCCATGATCAATAGGATGCTTCCCTGTCATTCCCGCGCAGGCGGGAATCCATCGGCTCGATAGGGGCGGGGGTGGATTCCCGCCTGCGCGGGAATGACGCTGGCATGTCCTAAGAGGATGTTTGAAAAGGATGTTTGAAAAGTGATTGGCTGTGATTTTGGGCACTAAGTGATCCCCCCTTAGCCCTCCTACCCTTCGGGAAGCCGATTCGCGTCTATAAAAAGGGAGGAACTGGATTTAAAGTCCCCCTTTTTTCTAGCGCAGCGGCGCGCCAGCGCGGGGATTTAGGGGGATCGATACCGTTTTCACACCAGCGACGGGACTTTTAAAACATCCTCTTAGACCGTGTTGTAAATTTTAGATCGCAGATTAAGGGGGTTACGATGCGCGTTTTGATGATGGGGGGTACTCGGTTTATTGGCGTATACCTGACGCGAATGTTAGCAGCGCAAGGGCATGAGGTTGTGCTATTTAACAGAGGCAATAAGCCTGCACCCGTAGCAGGAGTGCAGCAAATTCAGGGCGATCGCACCGACCCACTACAGCTTAAAACCAAGCTGGCAAACGAATCCTTTGATGCGGTGTTTGACAACAACGGTCGAGAGCTAGGAGATACTCAGCCGCTGGTGGAGATCTTTAAATCTCAGCTTCAGCACTTTGTCTATGTCAGCTCAGCCGGGGTATACCTCAAGTCCGATCAAATGCCCCACGTAGAAGGAGATGCGACCGATCCAAAGAGTCGCCACAAGGGCAAGTTTGAGACGGAAGCCTATCTAGAACAGCAGGGTATACCGTACACCTCAATTCGCCCGGTTTATATCTACGGGCCACAAAACTACAACGATCTGGAAGCGTGGTTCTTTGACCGCATTGTTCGCGATCGCCCCCTACCTATTCCGGGTGACGGCATGGCGATGACGCAGTTTGGCCACTGCAAAGACTTGGCAGCAGCCATGGCAGCAGTGTTGGGTAATGCCACTGCAATTGGGCAAATCTATAATGTATCGGGCGATCGCTACGTCAGCTTTGATGGCCTTGCCCGCGCCTGCGCCGCCGCGTTAGGGAAAGCCCCAGAATCCCTAAAGCTACTCCACTACAACCCCAAACAGTTTGACTTTGGCAAGCGTAAAGCCTTCCCCATGCGTGTGCAGCACTTCTTTACCGACATCCACAAGGCCAAAACCGAGCTGGGCTGGGCACCAGAATTTGACTTGGTAACCGGGTTAAAAGATTCGTTTCAGAACGACTACTTGGTCACAGGCCGCGACAACGCAGAAATCGATTTTTCCCTAGACGATGAAATCATCGCCACAGTCGGCAGCTAGAGTGCTTATAGCGGTAGCCATGATCAATAGGACGCTTCCCTGTCATTACCGCGCAGGCGGGAATCCACCCCTGCACCTATCGAGCAGATGGATTCCCGCCTGCGCGGTAATGACGCTGGCATGTCCTAAGCTTTATGACTATGGCTATACATATCTTGTTACAAACTTTGAGGCGCAGACCTTGTCTATGCCTCAAAACTTATGGTGAATTCTTCACTAGCTCTCCTGGGTGAATCGTTTCCCGGCGAAGCCGGGAAACGATTCACACCCTCAAAAAGGCATTCGTGCAGGGGTCTACTGGAGGTAGGGTTAGAACGTCTCAAATTAGAACGTCTCAAAACAGTCTGGCGTAAAGCTACCGTGCAGCCCGTAGGGAATGTGGTGCTTAAGTCGGAGCGTGGCGATCGCCCCCTGTTCTAAATTCTGTGCATCCAAAATTACCAGTTCTGAGCGATCGCAGGCAGCATTGAAAATCAGCGTCAGCAGCCAGCCGTCATCTTCCGCCGTTGCCCCTGGACGCGGAATAAACGTAGGCTCCCCAGCATATCCATTGGGGGCAGCGCTCCACAATTGCCGACTCCCTGTTTCTAAATCGACCTTCAACACGCCCTGAAGCGGCGCATTGCCCTGACAATCGTGAGCTGCACCCATGTAGGCGTAGCGGTAGGACTGTCCTACCCGGTCAGGATGCACAGAGGGGAATTCTACACAGCGCGACTCTAATAATTCTTTATCAGCAGTGCCGGTGACTCGATTCAACCGAAAGCGCCAGAGCTGCCCCGGCGATAGCGCCTCAAAATCGACCTCTCGAAAGTCTTGGTCTGCCTCTAGGGCGGGTAGCGCCGCATAGCTGATTGAATCCACCACCAGCTCGTCGCCGTCTTCAAACGCATTGGCATGGTGAAACACAAACCCCGACTGTACCGGAATCACCTGCATCGCGTGATCCCCTTGACGAGAGATAATCACCGCCTGAGTCGGCTGCTCAGGACGAAACGTGATGCACTCACCCGCACCTTTTTGTCCTAGTAAAAACGGCAGCGGATTGAACGTGACCGGGTTCTGAAAGAAAACGCAGTAGTGGGGCGTAATGGCAAAGTCGTGGATGAAAGCAAATCCTGGTACGGCATGATTATAACGCCGCTGTATTTTGCCCTCAACACTTAGTTCGTAAACCGTAATTTTGGTAGAAAGCCCCGGCGTAATAGAAAAGTTGACCAGGCAGGGTGCGCCGCCATCTTGCTCGCTGGCGGGGTCGATCCACGGGTGTGCGGCAAAGGCATCGCCCGGGTTCAGCCCGCCTTCTAAATCGTCCAACCCCAGGGTTTCTAAGGTACCTGGATCGAGGCGGTGCGGTGCGGCAGCTTCCCACATGGCGAGCAGCTTACCGCCCCAATACAACACGTTGGTGTTAGCAATGTTCTTGCGACGTAGGTCAAAGGCGTTTGCCAATAAGCCACCGGGTTTTTGGGTACCAAACACACCCCGGTAGAGGATCTTTTGTGCCTGTTGCTCTGCGACAAACCCTTCAGTGCGGACGAAGCGGTTGCGAAAGTGAGCACGCCCGTTTTGAAAGGCGATCGCACTCACCATGCCATCGCCATCAAACGGATGACGGTAGGGTTGCCCGTGTACGTCTAGCAGCCCTGGCCCGTTGCGAAATAGTGTTCCGTTCAGGTTCGGTGGAATTTGGCCGTCTACGTCGTCGATCAGGTAGTCGTATTCCTCAACAAGCGATCGGTAGCCCTTTTGCCACTCTTGCTGATTGTAAGCGCGCGCGGTGGTAGACGGTTCCTGGCGTTGAGTCGTTCGCATGGAGGTAATAATTTAGATATAGAACGCGAGGGTTTAGACTGTCGGACGTGAGCAATGGAAACCTTGAAAATCTTAAAAGTACACTTAGTACTTTTCCAGTTAGTCCTAAATTGGTAAAGATTGTTTGATGGCGGGCGAAGCCCGCCCATCAAACAATCCTTACATCAATACCACTACCCTTTTTCACGGTGCATCCCAACCTATACCTATTTGGGTGGGGAGAGATAACGAGGTAGGCTGCTACGTCCTAATGGCGGAGAAGGACTAGAGAAAATTCAGCCTTCCACAGTTTCGGTTAGATGCAGAACTACATTTGGTTCCACCAACGGCACAGCGGCTACTGGTGTCAGTGAGTGAGGAAGCGCATCAGAAAGGTGCTGTTCAGATGTAGGCGGATGGTCATGCCTGGGAAGCCAGCCCAGAAAAGGTAACGGTATTAAGGTACTGAGGTTAGTAATGACGACCAGCAGCCACAGATTAGTAAAATTATTTTCGGTGATGCCCAGTAGATGCATGATCACTGCCCCAAACTCGTAGGACAATAGCGCTGCCAAGTTGGTAATGGACATGAGTAAAGCAAACAGGGTAGCTTCCACCCCCGGAGGACATAGACGAGCCGCCAGAACCAGCACAGGCATGTAAGCAATCTGACCCATCACAGTCAGAATCAGGCTGTCGCCTAAACTAAACCAGTGGTCGTCGATGCCGATCGCCCGGTTCGCATGGGTGACTAGTAACAACATGGTCATCCCTAACACCGCAGATATAACGGTTGTCCAGCCAAACAGTTTACGGAACGAAACCGTGCGAAAAAATCGCTGAAACATCCAGATACCGACCAGCGAGGCAATACTGGTAACTAGCCGTACACGCCCTAAAAATTCTGGGGTAAAACCGAGTTCATTGGTCGTGAAAAAGAAAAAGGCAGATTCGGCAGTAGGGGTAGCTTGCCAAAGAAATAAGAAGGCAGTGGGTAGCCAGATAGACTTTTGGGTGACGGCCTGACGAAGTTGGTGAACCTGTTCCCAAATGGCCGACCACTCGGTCGGTTTGGTGATTTTCGCTTCGGTGATTAACCCAGCTACCAGGGACACAATTAAGGGAAATGTTGCAGTGATGGCAAAAATGGTGTGGGGGCTGAAGCGCTGCAACAAAAAGCCGCTGAAGTAGGCGGTAATTAACCCACCCACGGCAGATGCTCCCCAGCAGAGGGCTTGGAGCGACCCAGCATCACTGGTGGACTCGGTACGGGCGCGCTCTACTACCAGCGAGTCTACGATCACATCACTGACGGCGATCGCCAGCGAACTGAGCACCATTGCAGCCGTTGCAGCCCAAGCGGTATGTACCACGGTTGCCATCAGCACCCAGGCTACAGCACCTAACAGTCCTGAAAGAATTAGATAAGGGCGGCGGCGATAGCCAAATATTGGTAACCCGTCCGACAGGAAACCAAACAATGGCTTCACCATCCAGGGAATCGCGGCAATTCCTACCAGTGCAGACACCTGTGCCGGACTCAGCCCCAGCTCGTCTTTCATAAAGAAGCTAACGGCCAGTCGTGCCAAGCCTAAGATGCCTTGAACAAAATAAACCATCAGAATGGCCATCAGTTCTGGCGTTGGCTCATTGCCAAAAAATACCTTCTGTTTGAAAGATTCTTTGAGCCTGGAAACCCCAGCAGCAGATACGATCATGGGCAATTTGATGTTAAGAAATGTCAAGGATAGCTTCCATGATAACGCTTGAAACTAGTTTGTATAAAATGCCCCCTATTTCTGTACTTCTAAGACAGTCCAAACTGACCCATCTCGGTCAGCCCTTTAAACCCGATTGAATTCTTGGCACTTAGGCTACAACGAAAATATCAAAGGGACTCAAACTAGGGGTGTTTAACACTACAAATGCACCGCTCCTGGAAGCATCGCCAAACCCGGAACTACTACCGTTGGGATTGTAGAACAGCGTGCGAGAACCCCGGCTGAACACAATTCTGGCAGCGCTATTTTGCGCTAAGTCGTTGTTTGCCACAACTGCAAACTCAGATGCGATATCGAACCCAATCCCAGGAATACTAGATAGACCAAACGTAACGCGAGATAGCTGGATCACATCCTGATTGGCTCTAAAGTCTGTAATTCTGTCAATGCCGATATCAGAATCGCGAAAGCCTGTGCCGGTGCTGTAGATAAATTGGTCATTTCCTCCTCCACCCGTCAGGGTATCGTTGCCAGCCCCACCCCTCAGATTGTCAGAGCCTTGACCGCCATCTAGAGTATCTTGCCCGGTACCACCAAAGAGGGTGTCAGATCCTCTGCCGCCAATAATGTTGTCGCGGCCATTTTGTCCATCTACGGTATCGCTACCCTTTCCGCTCACAAGGATATTGTCTGCGCCGTTTCCCGTCATCTGATTGGCCAGTCCGTTTCCTGTGCCCGATCTGGCTTGTTTGAAGAGAATTAGATTTTCGACGTCGGACGGTAGCAAAAAGTTCACATCTGATTGAACGGTATCGACCCCAGGGCCAGCGTATTCGATGCGATCGCCAATGTTATCAATAATGAACGTGTTGTTGCCAGAGTTACCAAATAAAATATCGCTGCCTTGTCCGCCGTCTAGGGTATCGTCGCCGCCTCTGCCGCCAGACAGGCGATCGTTGCCTGCTAGACCCTTGAGAACATTAGTGCCACTATTCCCAATTAAGGTATTGCTGAAGGCGTTGCCCGTGCCGTTAATGTTCCCGGTTCCCTGCAGCACTAAGATTTCTAAGTTAGCGCTAAGGGTAAAGTTGATGGACGATTCAACTGCGTCAATGCCTTGGTTTCTGCCTTCTACAATGCGATCGCCCGTCGTGTCTACCTCATAGGTATCGTCTCCGCCACCCCCCCGTAATAAATCTGAACCTTGACCACCGCTGAGGCGATCGTTTCCGAGATCGCCGTCTAACCGATCTGCGCCTGCCCGCCCAAATAGGCTGTCGTCTCCAGACAGACCCTGAATAATATCGTTATTGCCCCCACCCGTTAGGGTATCGTTTCCAGAAGTACCCGTAATCTCAGCCATTTACAACTCCTCAATCTGCGTATATTTGTGAGTGCTTGCTGCGAGCTGCAACAAATCAAACCCTCAACTCCACAAAATTACAGCAGTTTTCATCTGGCAGCTAAATTTTAGAGTTTTTATCTATAGCCATCGACGGATTGGTTAGGACGGGGTGCAGGGGTGGAACCCCTGGCTGGGGGCAAAGCCCCCACACCCCCTTTGATCCCAGTGTCCTAACCTTTGTGGCGACAGCTATACATCGGGCGAAATCCCCGAAATCAATTGCGACGAGAACCCGCCTAAGATGTCTTAAGTAGGCTTTCGCTGCAACTATAGCCATAGTCATAAAGCTTAGGACATGCCAGCGTCATTCCCGCGCAGGCGGGAATGACGCTGGCACCTATCGAGCAGATGGATTCCCGCCTGCGCGGGAATGACAGGGAGGCGTCCTATTGATCATGGCTACCGCTAT
>JBBQFG010000043.1:0-25907 GCA_038321765.1 Elainellales cyanobacterium | reverse complement strand
GCGGGCGGCACAGACTTTTAGAAGCTTGTTTTTATTTAGGTCGAACTACTTACCTGCAAATGATGCAAACTAAACAATTGCTGAGGATCGGTCCATACTTGCTGAGCTTGAAACCCTGCCACTGCTGCTAACGCCTGAAATTCGGGAATACTGTATTTGTAGGAATACTCCGTCCGCAGCAATTCTCCTGATTCAAACGAGAATTCCATGCCGTCGAGATGCACAATTTGTGTTTTACAACTGACGATGTACATTTCGATGCGACCTTTAACTGAGTTGTAGAGCGCGCGATAGGCAAAATCATTTACCTCAAAATCAGCGCCTAGCTCACGATTGATCCGCGTCAGCACGTTTAAAGCAAAGGCAGCAGAGATCCCTTTTGCATCATCATAGGCAGGTTCTAAAATAGCTTTGCTCTTTTTGAGATCTATGCCAATTAGTAAACTGCCTTCTTTTCCCAATAGCACCCCCGTATTTCGCAAAAACTCAACGGCCTCTTCTGGTTCTAAATTGCCCAGAGAGGAACCCGGAAAGAAACCAACGCGGCGTTTTCCTTGCAGGGATGGAATTTTGGGTAGATGCAGCGGTTGTGTGTAGTCTGTGCAGATGGCGATCGCCTTCAACCCCGGATAATCATCCACCAACCGCAGGCAAGCTTCTTGTAAATGCTGCTTGGAGATATCTAGCCCCACATAGGTAGCCAGTTTAGGCATAGCATCTAGCAAAATTCGCACTTTTTGACTACTGCCGCTGCCAAATTCAATCAATGCGCCATCCCCGATTAAAGTGGCGATCGCGGCAGCATGGGTTTGCAGAATGTCCATTTCAGTCCGCGTCAGATAGTACTCATCTAGAGTGCAAATGGCATCAAACAACTCTGCTCCCCGTTTGTCATATAGAAACTTAGGCGAAAGTGTCTTTTGCGGTTGGCTGAGTCCTAACACTACATCTGCCAAGAAATCACCGAGCGAAGGATGCAAATCATAAAGTTGAACGTTGGATCTGGAATGAAGGGTTGTAGACATAAAAATTGGGGGTTGAGGATAAGGAACGCATCTTGCCACCTAGCCGAGATGCGTTAGATGCTGTTCTCATAGGGAGCCTGTTGATTGTTAAAAGCTCACATTCAGCGCTTTTAAACCAAGTCCACGTTGAGAACTGTAGTTTTAGCCCTCACCCCCAGCCCCTCTCCCAAAGGGCGAGGGGAGCCGGAAAAGCTTTCAAAGTCCCTCTCTCCAGGAAGAGGGCTTAACGCCTTCGGCATATATGAAAAGGGTGAGGGAAAACTCTGGGTTTCAAGTTAGACGAGGTTTAACAACCAACAGGTTCTAGAATATTGCCGACTGCTGGGCGTATCAGCATTACTGAGCCAGCCGAATGCCACTAAACTGCCAGCGCGTAGCGGGTGGAAAAAAGTTGCGATAGCTAGGACGAATATGGTTTTGTGGAGTGACACACGAGCCTCCCCGTAAGACCATTTGGTTGCACATAAATTTGCCGTTATATTCTCCAACGGCTCCCTCGGCTGGTTTAAAGCCGGGATAGGGCAAATATGCACTCTGAGTCCATTCCCACACATCGCCAAACAGTTGGTCGGGTCGAGTTAAGCCCGTTGCCGCAGACGGATGCAGCCGTCCGCTGTCTAAAAAGTTGCCTTGCATTGGGATTCCATCTGCGGCTGTTTCCCACTCTGCTTCGGTGGGTAAGCGTTTCCCAGCCCATCGAGCGTAGGCATCCGCTTCATAAAAACTGACGTGGCAAACAGGCTCATGTTCATCGATCTGCCGCAGCCCGCCAAGGGTCATCATCCACCAGTCGCCATCGATCTGTTGCCAATACAAGGGAGCATCCCAGTGGTTAATCTGTACAGTTGCCCAGCCTTCAGAGAGCCAATGATCAGGCTTGCAATACCCACCCGCGTGGACAAATTCTAGATATTCCCCATTGGTAATCAACCGAGAGGCCAAGTAGTAGTCTTGTAAGTAAACCGAGTGTGAAGGGCTTTCGTTATCAAAAGCAAATTCGTTACCTTGATGTCCAATACTGTAAAGGCCGCCTGGATAATCGAGCCATTGCTCTCTAGATGCCGCGCTGCCAGTTCCAAGGGCTGACAAATCAGACCGATATGCCGGATGCAGGGGATTCAAAGCCAGAATGTGTTTAATGTCAGTCAGAAGCAGTTCTTGATGCTGCTGTTCGTGATGCAGCCCTAGAGTAACTAAATCATTGAGAGTATTGGAGCTAGGTTGATTGCGCTCTAGTTCTTGCAATAAAGCCTGCATTGCCTCATCAACGTAGGCACGATAGCAATACACCTCTTCTACAGTGGGGCGTGACAGCAAGCCTCGCTGTGGACGCGGATGCCGTTTCCCCACTGCTTCGTAGTAGGAGTTGAATAAATAGCCAAAGGTAGGATGAAATACCTCATATCCTGGTAGGTAGGGAATTAGTAAAAACGTTTCAAAAAACCAGGTGGTATGCGCTAGATGCCATTTGGGTGGGCTAACATCTGGCATACTCTGAACGCCATAATCTTCAATTGCTAGCGGTACGCAAATGCGATCGCTAAGCTGCCTCACCTGTTGATACTGCTCTAATAGGGAGAGTACTTTAGATGCTGAGGATGTGAGGATTGGACGGGTCATAGTTAGCCTTCATAAATTACATTTGAACGGAACGTATGGCCGACGAATTAACACAACAGAACTATGGTAGTAGACCATCTGCGCTCTGAAACATCAACCATCTTCAGAGATACGCCAAATGATTGATAGGCCAAATGATTTCAAATCTAATAGTTTTTTGTGAAAAGTCGGCGAGGCTGCGCCTTCACAAAAAACTATTGGGTTTTATTTAATTCACTATTCTTAAACAGTTTTTCCGCAGGCATTGATTCACACACACTGCGCGTAAAATCAATACCTGCGGAAAACCCGTTCAGCAGTTGCTGCCTAAAATTGCTATGTAGATACAGCACTTTGCGCTTGGATAAACCCAATTTTTTGATGAAAAGCCTCGCTCCGCGAGGCTTTTCATCAAAAGTCTGTACCCTGGTTGACTGACAAATCTCTTGAACACCTGCTGCACCGCCAGGAAATCAATTTCCTGGCTCATCACTAAAGTCCTCTAAAGAGGACTAGATCAGGGTCTGAGTCCATTTCAATGGACTTTCACGATTAGCCCAAAATTTATTTTAGGGCGGGTTGACAACGGAGCAATGAGACTTTCAGGGCTTTTGTCAGTCAATCAGGTCTGTACCTCATGCACTTGAAAAGTGCTGTATTAGCGGAGGGCACTAGTGGCTGGACGCAGAGGAGCATAGCCAAATGTGGCATTGGCCATCCGGCACCAAATTACTACAGAACCATAGTTTTGTAGATTGATCGCATCTGGAATCGGATAGCGTTGGGTACCACTAGAACTATGCAGACCTCCCAAATTCAATGCACTACCCAGATTGGCATAGGTTTGAGGAGGCTGGCTAGGTGTATCTAGAAGCACATGCAGGTCAGGACCTTGGTCGCTGGTGCTGAAAGCGGCATCCAATTCTAAATACCGATGCCCGCCCTCGGTTACGATGCGAGCTGCCCCGGTAGTGGGCGCTTCTCCTGCCACAAAGGTGCCAGAAAACTGTGCGACAGTTTGGCTTTCAGCCACTGTGGTTTGTCCAACTGTTTGTTCAACGGCTGAGCTTTGAAGCACAGGCTGAGTTGGGCTTTGTTCGGCGATCGCACTAGAAATCGGTGCAACACTAACCAATAAGGACGTAACACCTAGCACTACCAATCGGTTCAAGTTCATTATTTTTTGTGTCCTTAAAAGTAGGGTTTGCAAAAAGTAGAGTTTGCAATATTTGGGGTAGAGGCCAATCCGCTGTATCAGTCGTAAACCTCCAAGGTATGCAGCAAATATGACCTGATGCCCCATCAGAAAAATGATTTTTACATAAGAATTTTTAGAAAAAACTGAGATTAAACTGAGACGTACTGCCCGATATAGCGATTACCCCGTTGATAAGATTAAGATTCTGCCTTGAAACGCCCATAGCGCAATGGTTTCAAGCCAAAACGTATCCTGTGGATGCACTCGCTGATATGTTCAGAATAGAAAGTCTTGTTGACACATAAGAAACATTGTTGCACTATATTCACTGTTGATTGTGTCGTCCATTACGCCGTTAATTAGGGCGATCGCGTCCCCGTTTACGTATGCCATTGCGCCTGATCAAATTTGCGCTCGCCAGGGAACACCCTGAACCGAGAATGTTTCGCCAGCCCGATTGCCTTCGGTCGAGTTACGATGTGGTGATCATTGGCGGTGGTGGCCATGGGCTAGCGGCGGCTTACTATTTGGCGCGCGATTACGGCATCACTAACGTAGCCGTTTTGGAGAAGGGCTATATTGGCGGAGGCAACACGGGGCGCAACACTACAATTATCCGCTCTAATTATTTGACTCCAGAAGGGGTAAAGTTCTATGACGAATCTGTGCGGATATGGCAAGATTTGGCGATGGATTTTGACCTAAACTTGTTCTACTCTACACGCAGTCACTTTACATTGGCGCACACCGACTCAGCCGTCCGAACGATGCGCTGGCGAGCAGAGGTCAATAAGCACTATGGCGTGGACAGCGAATTGGTCGATGCCTCTGAAGTGCAGGCGGCCTGTCCTCAAATGGATATCACCTGTGGTGGCCATGCACCCATCATGGCAGCGTTGTATCATGCTCCTGGCAGCATTGCCCGCCATGATGCGGTGGCGTGGGGCTACGGGCGTGGTGCTAGCGATCGCGGCGTTGAAATACATCAGCAAACCGAAGTTTTGGGGATCACGACCCGGTCGGGACGGGTGACGGGTGTCCAAACTAGTCAAGGAGAGATCTCAACGTCGTGCGTACTATGTGCAGTGGCGGGTTCAACACCTCGTATATTGCAGATGGTTGATTTGCGATCGCCCCTGTATATTCATCCGTTGCAGGCGATGGTGAGTGAGCCGATGAAACCCTGGCTTGATCCTATTATCGTATCGGGAAGCCTGCATGTTTATATTAGTCAAACAGCACGAGGCGAACTGGTCATGGGAGCGTCCCTCGATCCGTACGAGCTGCATTCCACCCGTTCAACGTTAGACTTCGCAGAAGGGTTGTCGGCTCACATGTTAGAACTGTTCCCGTTCTTATCCCATGTCAAAATTGTCCGACAGTGGGCAGGTATGGCAGACATGACACCAGACTTTGCGCCCATCATGGGCAAAACACCGATTGAGGGCTTTTATTTGGATGCAGGCTGGGGGACTTGGGGGTTCAAGGCTACCCCAGTCTCTGGTAAAACGATGGCCTATACCGTGGCGTGCGATCGCCCCCACGAGTTGATTCGTAACTTTTCCTTAGAGCGGTTTGAAAAATACGATTTGGTGGCGGAAAAGGGTGCAGCCTCAGTAGGGCATTAAGTCCAGTTAATCAAGGCCAGTTAATGAAAATGCTCACCTGTCCAATCAACGGAGCGCGCCCCGTTTCTGAATTTGTCTGTGGTGGCGATGTGCAGCCAATGCCCAACCCATCCACGGCAGACGATGCGACTTGGGCTGATTATGTCTTTAACCGCCATAGTATTCCGAGCGTGAAGCAGGAATGGTGGTGCCATACGCCTAGCAATACCTGGTTTATTGCAGAACGAGATACGCGCAGCGATCAGGTATTCCGCACGTATTTGTATGGTGTAACTGCTGATGATGCCGCTCAGGACACGGCTGTGCCAGACAAGACTGTGCAAAGCGAAGCTGTGCAAGATGCAAGTTCAGAGGCGCGATCGCATGAGTAACCGACTACCGCCTGTTCCGGGGGAATGGATCGATCGCCAGCAGAGAATTGAATTTACGTTTGAAGGTAATCACTATTGGGGCTATGCCGGAGATACGATCAGCAGCGCTCTATGGGCAGCAGGACAGCAGACACTAGGGCGCAGCTTCAAATATCACCGTCCGCGCGGCATTCTAAGTTTGGCGAATCACGACATCAATGCGCTGATGCAGTCGGGGCAGCAGCTTAGCGTTCGGGCAGATGTGACGCTGCTAGAGCCAGGGATGGCACTGTCGGCGGTGAATACGATGGGCGGGGTAGCGGGCGATCGCGCCAGTGTGTTAAATTTTTTCTCAGCGTTTATGCCAGTAGGCTTTTACTACAAAGCCTTTCACACGAAGCGGCTGTTTCCGATTTGGGAGCGCCTGATTCGCCGCATTACAGGACTGGGAACGGTTGATCCCACTACACCTCACATCCGCACCCCAAAACGCTATGACTTTTGTGATGTATTAATAATCGGAGCGGGAGCCTCTGGCTTGGCGGCAGGATTGGCGGCGGCGGATGCTGGAGCTGATGTGGTTATTGTGGATGAAAATGCCCAGGCAGGTGGGTCGGGTACCTATCAGCTCGGCACAGAGGAATCTGGCGCAGAACAATCTGGCGCAGAGGAATCTGGCGCAGAGGAATCTGGCGCAGAACAGTCTGGCGCAGATCAGCCGTGGCGATCGCCGATTCAGCCACTTCTGCACGCGATCGCCACCCATGCTCGCATTCGACTGTACACCCACACTACAGCCGCTGGCTATTACGCCGACCATTGGGTGCCCTTGGTGCAGCAACATCGGATGATTAAAATGCGAGCTAAAGCGGTAGTTGTGGCCAGCGGTGCCTACGAACAGCCCGCTGTCTTTCGTAATAATGATCTGCCCGGAGTGATGTTGGCTTCCGCCGCTCAGCGGTTGATCTATCGCTATGCCGTGCAGCCGATGCGCCGTGCCGTCATGCTGGTAGCCAATCACGATGGGTATCGGGCGGCGCTTGATTTAGCAGATCATGGTGTAGCGATCGCCGCCATTGTAGACCTGCGGCATCAGCAACCGCCTGATCAGCTCAGGCAAATCTGGCGCGATCGCGGTATTCCCATTCTCACAGGGCACTGTGTATACGAAGCCAGAGCAAATCCAGCAGGCGACGGTGTGTCTACGGCGATCGTTTGTCCGCTGGTTAACGGACACCCTCAGCCAGAATCAAGGCAGGCGATCGCCTGTGACGGCATTGTGATGAGTGTGGGCTGGGCACCTGCGGCAAATTTGCTGTACCAAGCCGGAACGAAAATGCGGTTTGATGTATCGCTTCAGCAGTTTGTCCCGCAGCACCTGCCTGTGGGTGTGTTTGCCTGTGGCCGCGTTAACGGCGTGTTTGAATGGGAGCAGAAATTACAGGACGGGCGACGGGCTGGACTTTCGGCAGCGAGATATTTGGGACTGGGTGAGATGGAACTGGGCGACGACTGCCCGGATGCTATCAAGCCCGCATCCGAATCGCCATCACATCCCTATCCGATCATCAGCCACCCCGCCGGAAAAAACTTTGTTGATTTCGATGAAGATCTACACTACAAAGATTTTTTGAATGCCATTCAGGAAGGATTTGACAACGTTGAATTGTTAAAGCGATATACAACAGTGGGAATGGGTCCCAGTCAAGGAAAACACTCCAACATGAATGCGCTGCGGATTTTAGCGCACACCCTTGGTAAATCGCCCGGTGACGTAGGCACGACCACCGCACGACCATTCTTTCATCCTGTACCCATGTCTCATCTGGCAGGGCGCGGCTTCACCCCCGAACGGTTGACACCACTGCACGATCGCCATCTTGCTCTCAATGCCAAGTTTATGCCAGCGGGTGTGTGGCAGCGCCCAGAGTACTACCCTCAGCCGGGTCAGAGTCGAGAAGACTGTATTCGGCTAGAAGTTGCAGCAGTGCGATCGCGTGTGGGGCTGATCGATGTAGGCACGCTGGGCAAGTTAGAGATTCGTGGTGCCGATGCGGCTGAGTTTCTGGAGCGGGTGTATACCGGGCGCTACGCCAACCTAAAAATCGGCATGACCCGCTACGCCCTAATGCTGGATGAGACGGGCGTGATTGTGGATGATGGCGTGATTGCCCGACTGGCACCCGACCACTTTTATTTCACCACTACGACATCTGGGGCAGCAGGCGTTTACCGTGAGCTATCGCGGCTGATGACAATGTGGCGATCGCAGTGTGGTTTGGTCAACGTTACTGGGGCACGATCGGCCATCAATCTAGCTGGGTCTGCGGCTCGTGCGGTACTGGCACACCTGACGGATCTAGATCTGTCCAGTGAGGCGTTTCCATACTTGGGGGTGAGACAGGCGATCGTGGCGGGTATTCCTGCCATCCTGATGCGTGTCGGCTTTGTGGGCGAGTGGGGGTACGAAATTCATGTGGCAGCAGACGCGGCGATCGCCCTCTGGGATGCCGTGATGGATGCTGGAGCGGCCTATGGTATCTGTCCGTTTGGTGTGGAGGCGCAGCGGCGGTTGCGGTTAGAAAAAGGGCATCTGATTGTCGGTCAGGATACCGATGGGTTGACGACACCGTTTCAGGCTGGGTTACAGTGGGCCGTGAAATTGGATAAGCCATTTTTTATCGGTCAGCGCAGTCTGCAAATCGTTGCTCCCCGACCGCTCAATCAAACATTAGTGGGCTTTACTCTAGATGCGCCGTTTCACGCCACCCCACCCCAGGAGTGTCATTTGGTGATTGATCAAGGAGATATTGCCGGACGCATCACCAGCATTGCGTTTAGCCCTAGCTTGCAACAGTACATTGGCCTAGCTTACGTGACACCACTCTTAGCAGCCATCGGAACCTGCCTCACCATCCGCTTATCCGATCGCTCTTTGGTGACGGCAACTGTAACGCCTGCCCCGTTTTATGATCCCCAAAATCTACGTCAAAAAATGGATAGCCGCGATCGCCAGCAGGTACTCGTATGAGCACACCCCAACGCATTAGCCCGATCGCTCCACTGCTTGAGCCACTCAATGGCACCTGGCGTAACGTAAATGGTATGCCAACACTAGGCAGTCTGATCTCACCTCACGACACGATAAGTAGATGGGCGTAATTAAATATAAAACCTTAAAAGTCTGCGCCGCCCGCGCAGCGGGCGGCGCAGACTTTTAGAATCTTGTTTTTATTTAGGCTGAACTACTTACCTAACATTCCAGCAATTACACATCAGAACACACGATTGAATACGCCATTAGACACCAATTTGAACTCGAACCTCAATATGGCAGATCTATCCTGCCTAATCCGGTTTGGCGTTAAAGGAGCAGGTGCGCGAGCATGGCTGACTGACCAAAACATGCTCATTCCTGAGCGCCCTAATACCTGGTTGCCCCTATCCAACGGCGGATTAATTGCTCGGTTGGGACTCACCGAGTTCCTGATTGAAGATAGTGTGTCTACTTCCGTCGTGCCGCTGCTGGCAGCCGCTTGTCAAACTCCGCCTGAAGCCGTCTATCCAGTGCCAAGACAGGATCTGGCGATCGCCCTTTTCGGTACTGCTGTCCCCGAATTGCTGCTGCAAACCTGTAGCGTCAATTTTCAAACACTCGATCTGAGCGATCGCCCCGTGATTTTGACATCAATGGCCGGAGTCACCGTCACAATATTGCCCGGAGAGCGTCAAAGCATTCCGTTCTACCGACTGTGGTGCGATGGCACCTTTGGTGTTTACTTGTGGCGGACTTTGAAGGCGATCGCCACCGAGCTAGACGGCAGCGTAGCGGGATTCGATCAGATCCGTAGATTAATCGATATGGGCGATCGCAATCAGTAGGGACAAAGCATTCGCGCCAACAATGCTCAGACTTCAACTCAAACCCTTGACCGCGAATGCTTGGCATTGCTTAATCTGGGTATGATTTTTTTGAAAGGGACGCTCAGCGCCCCTTTCAAAAAAATCATACATGAAATCAGCAACACCGAATGCTTCACCCCTAGGACTAAGTAGTTCAACTTAAATAAAAACAAGATTCTAAAAGTCTGCGCCGCCCGCGCAGCGGGCGGCGCAGACTTTTAGGGTTTTATGCTTAATTACGCCCGCCTACTTAAAACGCCTACAAGTAAGTTGAAAAGGATCGCGTATGGATTCTGTTTTATTAAACGATTGGCACGTTGTCGCCCGTTCAGAAGATATCCAACCCGGCACGCTGACCAAAGCAAAACTACTCGGTATCGATCTAGTCCTATGGCGCAATGCCGCTGCCCAAATTCTGGTCTGGCAAGATCGCTGTCCCCACCGCAGCGTTCAACTTTCCGGTGGACAAGTTATCAACAATACGGTGGTTTGTCCCTATCACGGCTTGGTGTTTAACGATGCCGGACAATGCATCAAAGTCCCTGCCCATCCCGGCTACACTCCACCCCAACAGGCCTGTGTCAAAACGTTTAAGGCGCATGAACAGTATGGATTAGTCTACGCGTCGTTAGGCGAACCCGTGATGGCAATTCCAGTCTTTGCTGAATGGAACGTGCAGAAGCAGTCGGCGGGGTCATAGCATCTGCAAGGAAACCTCTGAATGGCTTCAGCTTTGAGCTTGAGATTTACCAAGGAGAACTCAAAGAGATTTTAGAAATTCTGGCGGTTTGAGAACTGACTGGCAAAGAACCCTCGCATGGATTTTTACATCTGCTTCAAGATTCTTGGACAGGCTGGTAATGCTTTACTTCAAAATTCCCATAACCCAACCCACGATCGCTCCACACAGTAGCAGCCAACCAGGAGCGATCGCCGTTTTGCTTGCTAAGGTAAATGTCAGAATTGCCACAACTGCAAGCTGCCATGAGGTGACGCTACTTTGAATTAAGCTCCAGGCAGTTGCACCGAGCAGACCCACAACCGCAGGAGATGCCCCACGACCAAACGCCTGTAGCCATCGGTTTTGAGCAAATCGTTCAACTCCGGCGGCAGTAGCGATCGCCAGTAGAGTTGGAGCCAGAAATACGCCCAGCGTAGCTGCGATCGCCCCAGGGAAACCAGCGGCAATGTAACCGATAAACGTTGCGGTCATCAGCACAGGTCCTGGCGTGATGTAGCCAAAAGCAACCGCAGCCGCAAAAGCAGTAGGGCTAACCCAGCCCATTTGAGCCACGCTGATCCGCTCGATCAGTGGTAGAGCAGCCTGACCACCGCCGAAAGCAAGCAGACCAATCAGCAGAAATTGACCGAATAGTTGGAGTAAAATCACGATTTCTCCTTTTGAAACTCAGTCAGTACGCCCCAAAGCCCTGCCACCACAACTAAGACGGCTGGGTTCACGTTGAATTGAATCGAGGCGACTAGGGTAATAAGTGCAACCAACATTCCGCCCCAATGTGTGATATTTTTGCGACCTAATGTGCCGATTGTCAGCACCAATAACCCAACAACGGCAGCAGTTAGCCCTGCCAGCGCTGATGAAATACCCGTCGTGAGCGCTAGGGTTCGGTAGCAGACACCAAGGCTTAACATGACTAGAACCGCAGGCAGTAAAAAGGCCGTTGTTGCAGCGATCGCGCCACTAAAGCCGCCTAGCTTCCAGCCTAGATAAGCCACGACTTGTACCACCGTTGATCCGGGTAAAAGTTTGGTGTAAGTAAGAGCTTCAGCGATGTCTGTTTCCGTCAGCCACTGCCGCCGCTCAGTGAGATTGCGGGTAAGAAGTGTCAAAACTGCACCCAATCCACCAAAACTCTGAAGTCCGATTCTCAAGAAACAGTTTGTGATGGCGATCTCGCTCAATTGAAAAGGGGCTGCCACAAATAACACTGGATTAGGTAAAAGAGTCTTTTAATTTTCTGTCAATTCAAAATTCTGAATTTTCGCCAATTTGAAAATAGACAAAGGCGAAAATTCGATTTAAAGTGCTGGCATTGGTTGAGGAAAACCATGCTTGTAACCTGTGCCTCAGCTAAGGGAGGCGTTGGAAAAACGACCAGCGCGGTAAACATCGCGGCTCTTTGGCATACCGTAAATGGCTGAAGCAATTGGGGCTAACCTATGGAGCGATCGCTGATTAGGACTACCCATCGCCGCAATCAGCAACACCAAACTTTTTAGATATAGGACTTACGCACCTCACACAAAAAACCAAGAAAGTTGAATGAATTTGCGGGCGCGGAGCGTCCGCAAATTCATTCAACTGCGTAAGTCCTAGGATATTGCTCTGTAAAGATGTAGTATTTAAACCCTACTGCTTGCGTAAGTTCAGGCATTACGATTGTTTCTTACCTAATCCAATCGTCATCTAATCAAATCATTCTTCGCAACACCTATGGATCTCTTCCAAGAAGCTCAAAAGCTGACCAATGCGGCTCAAGATATGGCTGATGCAGGCGCAAAACAGTTCAATGCATCTGTTGAAGAGGCGAAGCAGACGGCAGCAGAATTGAGTGCAACTGCTGAGGCATTGACGCAGCAGTCCAGTCAGCTTATGCAACAGAGTCTGGAGTCTTTGAATGAGACTTTTGAGTCCGTCAAGACCGCTGCATTTGGGATTGGAGTAAGTGGAGGGGCGATCGCTGAGGCATTGCAGAATCTTCCCAAAACTGCCCAAGAATTGGCAACCGATATGCCTAAGATTGCCAATCGGTTAAGAAATAGGGCAGGGCTGCGAGTGGGGGATGCGCCTCGTTCAGATGCAGATGTGATGAAGCTGTTTGAGAAGATTCCAGGCACTGCTAAACTCGGTGCCGACGAGACTAAAATTCGAGAGTTTTTGTCAGATAAACACGGTAGTCACATCCTGTCTCGCCAACAAGGCGGCTCTAATAGAGCAGACAATATTCTCTGGGAAGTAGGAGCAGATAATATTCAACGGGGAGCCAAAGTAATGGGCGGAGGGGAGCAGATCTATATTCGCTTCTACAATGCCGTAGATTCTATCGTCAAGAGTTCAGGGGCGATCGCCAAACTGGGAATCACCGCAACCGGAACCGCAGTTCTAACTCAGGCAGTTGTCACGGCAGTTTCCTATTCTCTTGATCTCTACCGGGGCGACATTACGGTTGAAGAGTTTCGTGATCGGGTTGTGGCAGCAGCGGTCAGTGCTGGAATTGCTGCTCCAATCTTTTTCCTGATCTTCATTGCGGTATTGGCACTTTTCCCTGAACTGGCTTTACTCCTATCTGCACCAGCTATAGTGGCGGGTTTCAACGCGTTATTTGGCATGGGCATAGCCGTCCCGATGATTCAGTCGCTGCTGCGCCATGCGGCAGCAGGTGGCTTTGGGGATGACGTTGCGGCAGGATATCAAAATCTGATGGGAAATGCCGAACCGCTTCTAGAACCAACGGGCGATGCAACTTGAAGAGGATTGCCTCTTCTTGGGCTAGCATAGGCACCTCACCCATGTCATATTTTTACCCCAAACTCTCTAGTTTGCTAGAGAGTTAAGTGGGTGATGGAGGGGCGATCGCTTTTTGAATCGGAAAAGGTAAAAGGATTTAATATCAACTTTCTTGTCCTCACTTTATGGCTGAGATCATTGCTTTAAAGAAGACTTACTTATCTACATATAGCGGTTCCTTGTTCAGTGAAGTACAAGTTGATTTTTAAAAGCCTTATTCAGCAAGGGTTTTGCCGGGGTCTACTGTACCTCACCCGGCAAAGAACCGCTATACACGTTTCAAGGGAACGACTCATTCTGCTTTACTGTGTGGATTCACCTTGATTCTGAAGTATTTAGGAACATTGCTGTGAGTTTGAGGAAAGCCTGAAGAATTAGCTAGTATAGTAACAACTAGTTTACCCTGATGTAGTCAGTTCTTCTAGATGAGTAGTAAGCAAATCGACAATGAAGAAAGTTTAAGCCCAGAACAATCCCTCATGAAAACAATCTCAGAAGCAGGTATGAGAGATACTGCTATTGATTTGGCTGAAATAGGCCTTGATAAGTTGTTCAGGAATCTTCAAGATGAAACCTTAAGCCAAGTTCCAATCATCAAATCAGTTTACTCTTTGGCAAAAATGGGTCTTGCTATTCGTGAGTATCGCTTCTTAAAGAAACTACTTTTGTTTGTTTCGGGGCTTAAAGAGGTAGATGACGAATTTAAGAAATCTTTAGAAGATAAACACACAGATTCAGATTACAGAGAAAAAATAGGGCAAGAATTAATTAATGCTCTAGATATATTTGATCAAATCTCAAAGGCAGATGCTTTATTTAAAATTTTCTCAGCTTATGTTAAAAATGAGATTAACTATGAACAATTCAGCCAGTATGTTTATGTTCTTCAAAACATTGATTTGAACAAATTAAAGATATTGAGAGAATTCTACTATTCAGAAAAGTATCATCCTAGTCCTGGCACATATCTTTCATCTACTCCAGATATGTCCATCTCAAGATGCGAAGTGCAGAAAAAGTGGCACTTGTTGCAAGGTTTCATCTCCGTTGGACTTGTTTCGCTAGATCTTGGCTCAAGAACCGAAGCATCTAGCAGAATACCAATTCCCTTAAATTTTCCAGGGAAACTTAAATGTAATAATTTCGGTGGAAAATTTCTTCAAATTCTTGAATTATTAAAAATAGAGAATTAGAAGCTAGGTGAGCAGTCTTAAATAAGGTTTTTCTCTACGCGAAATTGCAGATAACGAATTATGAACTACGACGAACATGAGCCTCTTGATATTTTGAATAGAGCAAAGCAAAAAGTAGAAGAAGGTAGACTTGAGTATAATCTAAAGCGATTCATCAATGATGAATTTGAAAAGCGCCGCGAATGGTTTGTGGTCACCTATCAAGGCTATGATGCTAAGCAGGGTTTACATAAAGTTAGAATGAATAATGGGTCAGTTATTTATGCTCAAGCTAAATCAATTCCAGGCTCTGTAAGTATAGGTTCAATACTTGTTGCTTTCCGCTCATCAGGTTCTTACACTCGTTTATTTATGCCACTTTAGCTTAGAAACAGTGGAAGAGAGCAGTAAACCTCAGAAATCCTTGCTGTGAATGCTGAAGTTTCTTAATCTGTGCTTCTCAAAATCATTAATTTTGAGAAGTATATTCACAAACTGCTGGGTGTAACTTTTAGGTTTACTATACAAGTAAGAACGTTTAGAAGACTGCAAACTATCTTTTCTTAGCAAACTTAAATAGATTACCTATTTGGCTCATATTACAGCTCAAGCAGTAATGTTTCTGCTATTAGAGCTGTTAGAAGCCCGAACCTTAAACACACTACGGTTCATCTTCATTCCACGATAGAATTCACACTCACTTGGCTGCTCAAGAGTGAATTCTATTGTTGTTTCTGTCATGAATGGAGTCAACGGTATCTGCTGCGCCATGCGGCAGCAGGTGGCTTTGGGGATGACGTTGCGGCAGGGTATCAAAATCTGATGGGAAATGCCGAACCGCTTCTAGAACCAACGGGCGATGCAACTTGAAGAGTATTGTCTACGCTTGAGCTTCTAGATGCGTCTGCCCTGCTTCAACGGCGGTAGTCCTAAATTGGTAAGGATTTTTTGATGGGCGAAGCCCGCCCATCAAAAAATCCTTACATCAATACCACTACCCAACGGCAGTTGAACTGTAAAGGTACTGCCGTTACCCAGTTGGCTATCGATTCGAATAGTTCCTTGATGGGTGCGAGCGATCGCTTGAGCAATGGCCAGTCCTAATCCTGCCCCGCCAGTTTGTCGAGAGCGATCGCCATTAACTCGGTAGAACCGATCAAAGATGCGGGACTGGTCAATTGGGTCAATGCCAATTCCTGTATCTTGAACCTGAATTAGCGCATGGTGGTCATCTTGACTCAGATGAACAATCACCTTACCACCAGCAGACGTGTATTGAATCGCATTGGTAATCAGGTTAGCAACCAAGCGATAGAGCTGTTCCTGGTTGCCTATTATGGTAATAGGCTTATCACTGCCGATATCAGCGGTTAGAGAAATCCTAGAGGCGATCGCCAGTGCCGTAAATTCTTCCACCAAATCGCTGACTAAATCATTGAGATTGCAGGCCTGTTGTTTAGAGGGCGGTTCCTGCAAGTCCATGCGAGAGAGAATCAGCAGATCTTGAACCAACCTGGACAAGCGACCACTTTGGCGTTCAACCGTGCGGAGGGTATCCCAAGCATCTACATCCGTTGAGCCTGGAGCCAGCGTGGATTCTAGATTAGCTTGAATAGCGGCGAGAGGAGTGCGTAATTCATGCGCTGCATCGGCTGAAAACTGCTGCATTTGTCGGTAAGACTTGTACACAGGTTTCATCGCTTGTCCGGCGAGCCACCAACTGGCAATTAGAACCAGAATCATGGCGCTGGGTAAGCCAACTAGCAGACTCAATCGAACCCAGACCATGTGCTCGTCTAGCTCCTGTAGCGATCGCCCCACTTGCATATGGCCCCAAGGGGTTTGATCTGCCGTTTTGAGCAATAAGGAAAGCTGTTGATATCGCTTGCCATCACGGGCTTTCAGGGTTTGCCAAGGTTCGGTTTCAATTTGCTCTGGTAAATCGATTGGTACTTGACCGCCATACGCTAATAGTTGCCCAGATAAATCGAGAAAGCGGATGTAGTAGCCGTCCTGTTGGAAAACTCCCAAATAATGCGATGTTGTAGCATCTTGACTTAAACAGGTGATTTGAGCAGCACATAGGCTGGGTATAAATTTCTGAACAACGGGTTCTAGCTTGCCAGGTTGTCGTAGAGAGGCTTCTAGCCCATCATGTAATGTCCCGGCCACCGATTCGATGCGATGGTTCAGCTCAGATAAGTGACTGTGCGCCATTGCTTCATAAAAGCCCGCACCACAAATGGTGAGAATGACTCCCATTGTCCCCGCATACAGCCCTGCTAACCGCAATCGCGTAGAGTGAAAAACTTTGCTATGTTTCATGGGTGTTGAGCTTATATCCCATGCCATAAACGGTTTCGATAAGATTTTCATTGCTATACTCCATCAATTTTCTTCGTAATAGCCGCATTTGAGCCGCAACCACATTACTGCTAAAATCTGCTTCTGCTTGCCAAATTCGACCAATAATTTGATCACGGGAGAGAATTTGATTTGGATATTGCATAAAGTATTCCAACAATTGAAATTCTTTAGCAGTCAGCGGAATTTTCTGCGACTCTCCCTCAATCGTAAAAATTGAGATGGTTGACGAGCTGTAGTCGAGAACGAGGTTGCTGACATGTAGTCGAGGCGGTTGAATTTGCAGCGATCGCCGTTGCAGTGCCCGCAGTCGCGCCAATAACTCTGCCATGCCAAAGGGTTTAATCAAATAATCATCGGCTCCGGCATCTAGCCCCATCACCCGGTCTTCCATCCGATCTCTCGCCGTCAGCATCAATACAGGTAATGGATTCTGTTTTGCTCTGAGCCGCTGACAAAGTTCGATGCCAGATAGTCCCGGCACTAACCAGTCGAAGATGGCAAGGGTGTATTGCGTCCAGGAGTTTTCCAGAAACTGCCAAGCTTCAGTCCCATCTGTGACCCAATCCACCACGTATTTTTCTCGCTTGAGCGTACGTTCTAGCGCTGCACCTAAATCTGGCTCATCTTCAACCAAGAGAATTTTCATAAGTAGATGTGCATAATTTGGTAAGTAGTTCAACCTAAATAAAAACCAAATCCTAAGAGGATGTTCTAAAAGTCCCGTCGCTGGTATAAAAACGGTATCGATCCCCCTAAATCCCCGCGCTGGCGCGCCGCTGCGCTAGAAAAAAGGGGGACTTTGAGTCCAGTTCCCCCCTTTTTATAGACGCGAAGCGGCTTCCCGAAGGGTAGGGGGCTAGGGGGATCAACAGGTGCCTAAGATCACAGCAGACCACTTTTCAAACATCCTCTAAAACCCTGCGCTGCCCGCGCAGCGGGCGGCGCAGGGTTTTAGGATCTTATATTTACTTAAGCCTACCTACTAAGGGATCAGCAAACAAAAATCATCCCGGTGTCATTCCCGCGCAGGCGGGAATCCATGATAAGCCTTCTGCTTGAGCCGGTATCTTATTTCAACGCAGTTCCCTTAGTGGTCTTGATGTAACGATTTTTTGAAGCGCGTGCTCCAATAACATCACGGTTCATCTGTATCCCACACATAAACTTATACTCACCAAGTTTCTCCGGTGTGAACTCAACGGTTGTTATTTACAGCACTTTTCAAGTGCATGAGGTATAAACTTTTGATCAAAAGCCTGGTTTTATCCAAGCGCAAAGCGCTGTAATGAGCGGCGTGATGCTCAGAACGATTGGCTTGAGAGGCTGGTGCGATCGCCATCCCTGCTCCCTTTCATCCCGCAGCCTGCACTTCCACTACGCCCCGAAACATATTCATGCCACAGGTAAACTCATATCTGCCCGGTTTCTCAGGTGTAAACTCGATCGCGGTTGTTTGGTTAAGCGGTAGCTCTTGAGCAATGCGGAATTCCGGAAACCTTATTTCTTCTAAACAACTGCTGGGGTCTTTGCGATCAAAATTTAGCCGCACAGGTTGCCCCGCTTGCACCACAATCTGACTTGGTTCATACCCGCCATCCACGATCACTGTAATTTCTTGAATGCCCCCTTGAGTCGTCGCCTTGAGCGACTTGGGTTTACTCAGCAAAAACCACCACAGCTCCAGTCCAATTAAGCCTAATCCACCTGCAGTCACTGCCCCTTTTACCCATAGAGGCTGATCAATTCGCAGAAACTGACCTGGTTGCTCTGCTGTAGAGGGCTGCATATCCTCATGAGTCATTTGAGCAATGGCTTCACCAGACGCCGCTCCTAGAAGCATTCCTAGCGTTGCAATGCTGCCAATGATTGTTGTCTTGTTCACGATTTATACCCTCCTATGGCAATGTTTCTGCAAGTGTTCCTGTAATAACGCCTAGCAAAAATCCAAATCCTGCTAAGTAGTTCAACCTAAATAAAAACAAGATTCTAAAAGTCTGCGCCGCCCGCTGCGCCGCCCGCGCAGCGGGCGGCGCAGACTTTTAAGGTTTTATATTTAATTACGCCCATCTAGCTAATGTCCCGAAAAATATCATTTGCTTGAGCATTGTGATGTGTCTCCACTGGGTTATCAGCTAAATCTTTTGGGTTGAAAGTTACGCAAACGTAGTGCGTTTGTTACCACTGAAACAGAGCTAAATGCCATTGCTGCACCCGCAATAATTGGGCTGAGTAACCAACCAAAAACCGGGTAGAGAATACCAGCGGCGATCGGAATTCCTGCTACGTTGTAGATGAAGGCGAAAAACAAGTTTTGCTTGATGTTGCGAATGGTGGCGCGACTGAGTTGAATTGCCGTGACAATGCTTTGCAAGTCACCAGAAATAAGGGTGATATCGCTGGCGGCGATCGCCACATCGGTTCCAGTTCCAATCGCAATTCCCACATCGGCTTGAGCCAGAGCAGGCGCATCGTTAATGCCGTCGCCCACCATTGCCACAATCTTGCCTTCAGACTGAATCGTTTCAATCGTTGCCACTTTTTGATCGGGACGCACTTCGGCAAAGATTCGCTCAATTCCCACCTCACGGGCAATCACGTCAGCCGTACGTTGATTGTCGCCAGTGAGCATCACCACTTCCAGCCCCATCTTTTGCAAAGCGCGAATGGCATTGACAGAAGAGGGCTTCACAGCATCGGCAATGCCCATGATTGCTTCCGCTTTGCCATCTACCGCAATCCAGATCACCGTTTTGCCCAAGTATTCTAGTTTGTCCCACTGTTGTTGCAGGGCGTTGGTATCAATGCCCAGTTCATTCATCCAGCGATGCGTTCCGATTTGCACCCATCGACCCTCAACAAACCCTTGCACACCGCTTCCAGCAATAGCTTCAAACTCTTGAGCATTGGTTAGTTCCGCTCCTTGAGACTGAGCATACTGCACTACCGCTTCTGCTAAAGGATGTTCAGAGTTGCGTTCGATCGAGGCGGATAGATGCAACAGGTTGAGTTCGTTGCTGTTGGCGGTTCCGTTGACCGTCACAAAATCGGTAACGGTCGGTTTACCTTGTGTAATGGTACCTGTTTTGTCGAGAACAATAGTTTGCAGTTTGTGAGCCAGTTCCAGACTATCTGCCCCTTTGATCAAGATGCCGTTCTCTGCACCTTTACCCGTACCGACCATGATAGAGGTCGGAGTTGCCAAACCGAGGGCACAGGGGCAGGCAATAATCAACACACCCACGGTGTTAACCAACGCCATCGTTACATTGCCCATGACGTTGAACCAGACGATAAAGGTGAGAATGGCGATCGCAATCACCGCAGGCACAAACCAGCCCGTGACTTGATCCGCTAGTCGCTGGATTGGAGCTTTTGACCCCTGTGCTTGCTGCACCAGCTTCACAATCTGAGCCAAAAACGTATCCTTACCAATTCGCGTTGCCCGAAATTTAAAGCTGCCCGTTTTGTTAATCGTGGCTCCGATGACTTCATCCCCAGACTGCTTCTTCACAGCAAAACTTTCGCCCGTCACCATCGCCTCATCGATCGTCGAGGAACCCTCCACAATCTCGCCATCGACCGGGATTCTTTCACCTGGACGCACAAGAATTATGTCTCCTAACATCACCTCCGCAATGAGAATATCGACCTCCTGACCGTTGCGGATCACTCGTGCTGTCTTTGCTTGCAACCCCATCAGCTTGCGAATTGCTTCTGAAGTTTGTCCTTTTGCTCGATTCTCTAGCAGTCGTCCCACTAAGAGCAGAGCAATAATCACCGAAGCTGCTTCAAAGTACACGTCTGGGTTCAGCCCTTGAGCGGTAAACCATTCGGGAAAGAAGGTGGGGAAGAGGGAATAAAGGTAGGCTGTCCCAGTTCCCACTGCCACCAACGTGTCCATTGTTGCGGTGTGGCGCTTCAACGCTTTCCACGCATTTACGAAAAAGGAACTTCCTGCCCAAAGCAGCACGGGAGCCGTGAGCACAAGCTGAAGCCAAGGATTGTGCAGCCACATGGGAAGGAAGGGAATCGGCAGTCCTGTCATTGCAGGCAATGAACCGATAACCAAAATTGCACTGACAATTCCGCTAAACCACACTTTGCGAGTTAATTTCCGATTTTCGGCTTGGCGTTCTCGCCGTTCTGCATCATCTTCGGGAGCCAGCACATCGTCCTGCATCGGCTGAGCCGAGTAGCCTGCGGCATTGACTGCCTCTTGAATTTCAGCCAGGTCAGTTTTACCCGCGTCGTAAGTGACAGTGGCTTGTTCAGCCCCAAAATTAACGCTACAGGCTTCAACCCCTGGCACAAAGCGGATAGCATCTTCAATGTTGTTAGCGCAGGAGGCACAACTCATGCCGCGCAGTTTAAGGGTTGTATTTTCCATTGCTCTACTCCTTAGGCAACTGTATAACCAGCGTCGGTAATGGCTTGCTTAATTTCTGCCTCTGTTGCTTGTGTTTCAACGTTGACCTGCTTCGTTTTGAGGTCAGCCTGGACTGTTGCAGCAGGGGCGATCGCTTTGATGGCCTTGGTAATCGTGTCGCCACAAGCAGAGCACGCCATATTGGGAACAGTAAGTTGAAGTGTCATGATTTCAATCCTTTTAATTTGCGGTGTTGCTTAATTTGCAACTGTCTCTATCTTGGAGTATCCAGTACACTGGAGAGTCAAGGGGACAACGACAAATTTTTTATATAGGACTTATAGCCATCGCCACGAAGGTTAGGACATGCCAGCGTCATTCCCGTGGAAACGGGAATCCACCCCCGCACCTGTCGAGCAGATGGATTCCCGCCTGCGCGGGAACGACAGGGAGGTGTCCTATTGATCATGGCTACGGCTACACGTACCTCACCCGAAAAACCAAGAAAGTTGGATGAATTTGCAGGCGCTCTGCGCCTGCAAATTCATCCAACTGCGTAAGTTCTATTACAGTTCTTCATGAGGCGGTATGACACAAAAATCCTCGTCGCTTTTGCAAGCAAAACGGTGGCAAACCCTGCCTGATCATCCCCCGATTATGCAAGACCAGGCACTCTTACTTTAGAACCCGCATGGCGTTGAGAATTGCCAATAGCGCTACCCCAACATCGGCAAAGACGGCTTCCCACATGGTTGCGACACCAACGATACCTAGAACAATGAATATGGCTTTGATTGTCATGGCAAAAATAATGTTCTGCCAAACAATAGCATGGGTCTTGCGGGCGACTTGAATGGCTTCTGCTACTTTGGAAGGCGCATCGGTCATGATCACAATGTCAGCCGTTTCGATCGCCGCATCGGAACCCAGTCCGCCCATTGCCATGCCCACATCCGCTCTAGCAATAACTGGAGCGTCGTTAATGCCATCGCCCACAAACGCAACTTTTCCCTTTGAACCCACCTGCTTGAGTAGCGTTTCGATTGCGGTTACTTTGTCTTCTGGCAATAACTCTGCTTGGTAGGAATCGACACCCAGCGTTTGAGCAACCCGGCGCGCCACGACTTCAGAGTCTCCGGTTAACATCATGACCGTTTCCACACCCAATGACTTGAGCGATCGCACAGCCGCCACTGCATCTGGCTTGGGTTCATCAGCAATCACAATGTACCCGGCATAGCGCCGATCAACGGCTAAGTGAACGACGGTTCCTTCGACGTTACAGGTGTCGTGATCAATGTTTTCTAAATGCATCAGGCGATCATTACCTGCCAGTACGTCCTGATTCCCAATCTTGGTCTGAATACCGTGGGCAGCAATCTCTTTATAGTCAGAGATCAACGATTCATCAATCGGTTTACCGTAGGCTGCTCGGATGGACTTGGCGATCGGGTGGTGAGAGTTTAGCTCTGCCTCAGCCGCAAGTTGCAATACCTCCGCTTCAGTAAAATCATTGTGAGGAACGATCGCAGCCACCTTAAACACACCCTGGGTCAAAGTGCCCGTTTTATCAAAGGCGATCGCCTTAACCGCTGCCAGGGTATCTAAAAATGTAGAGCCTTTGACCAAAATGCCGCGCTTTGCTGCCCCACCAATGCCGCCAAAGTAGCCTAACGGGATGCTGATTACCAGACCACAGGGGCAAGAGATAACCAATAACACCAGCGCCCGGTACAGCCATTCGGCATGGGTTGCTCCTGGAAGAAACAACGGCGGCAGCAGCGCCACAGCCAAAGATAAGCACACAACAATTGGCGTGTACCGTTGGGCAAATCGGGTAATAAATTTTTGGGTTTCAGCTTTTTTGCTGGTGGCGTTTTCAACCAAATCAAGAATGCGGGCGATCGATGATTCTCCAAACAGTTTAATGACATTAACAGTCAACACGCCAGATTGGTTGATCATGCCTGCTAGCACTTTTTCTCCAGTCCTAATTGCGCGAGGAACAGATTCACCGGTTAGTGCAGCGGTGTCAACCTGGGAGGAACCCTCGATCACGTCACCATCAAGGGGGACTTTTTCACCCGGTTTGACAACGATAGTGTCGCCGACTTTGACCGATTCGGGAGAAACAGATTGAAGCCCGTTTGCGGTTTTGAGATTAGCAGCATCGGGACGGATTTCGAGCAGCGACGCAATAGAGCGACGAGAGCGGCTGACGGCTGCTTCCTGAAAGGTTTCACCCACTTTGAAGAACAGCATGACACCGACTGCTTCTGGAAGCTGGTGAATGGCGATCGCCCCCAGTGTGGCAATGGTCATCAAGAAGTTTTCATCAAACACCTGCCCTTTGAGAATGTTGCGCCCTGCACTGGTTAACACGCCCCAGCCGCTCAACAGGTACGCTGAAATGAAAACAGCATATTCTGCGATCGAGAACGGTGTATTGTGCAGGGTCTCCTCAAAGACGGAACCCAAAACAAACAGCACGACGACGGCTGCAATCAGCAACCCTTCCCGTTTCAAGTCAAATTCACCATCACCGTGGCTATGGCCGTGACTATCATCATCCTGGTTATGGTCTTCATGATGATGCCCTGCGTGACTGTGGCGATGGTCATGACCATCGGTATGGCTGTGACCTGGGCTGTGATCGTGATTGTTGTTGTCTTGGAAATAATTCTTTGGCTTAGAGGTAATGATAATGTAGCCCAGTGAGATCACCCGGTTGGCGATCGCCTGCTCGTCAATTTGCTGTGGGTCATAGGCTACGGTCATCCGTTCCGTTGCCACATTTACAGCCACCTCAGCCACACCCGTTAGCTTTTGCAGAGCGGCCTCAATTTTCATCTCACAACTGGGACAATCCATGCCACCAACCTGCATCTGTTGGGTTTTGAGCGAGGGTGTTTGGGTCATAGAGGCTTTGTGTGCATCGTGGGTGTTAAGGTGCTGCTGATTGTAGCTAAGTAGTTCAACCTAAATAAAAACCAAATTCTAAAACCCTGCGCCGCCCGCACAGCGGGCAGCGCAGGGTTTTAGAATCTTACGCGATGTGCAACTTTCCTGAACCCCCTCACCCTTTTCATGTATGCCGAAGGCTTTAAGCCCTCTCCCAGAGCGGAGAGGGACTTTGAGCCACTCTTGCTCCCCTTCTCCCCGCTTGGGAGAAGGGGTTGGGGGATGAGGGCGGATTGAAAGTTGCAACATCAGGTAATTTTATATTTAATTAAGCCCACCTACTTATGCCGAGCTTTTGTATTGTAAAACAAACCCTCCAATCTATGAAAGTATATTCATATATAGAACGATAACCATTCTTGCTTTTATACTGGACGTGAGACGAGACTCTAAACTCCTTTGATCACTATGCCGCAGCAAAAACGAGCCGACTTACCTCTCCAGAATTCTGATGCACCGAACTGCGATTCTCCTCTGGTGCATTTGGATGCGGTGCGTCAAGTGCAGCCCAGTATCTTACCTGTCTCTGAAGCGCAGCGCATGGCTGAGTTTTTTGGGGTACTGGCAGATCCAACTCGGTTGCGGTTGCTCTCAGCATTGGCAGATCGAGAATTGTGCGTGTGTGATTTGGCGGCAATCGTAAAAATGGGCGAGTCTGCGGTGTCTCACCAACTACGGGTGTTGCGATCGCAACGTCTGGTGAAATATCGAAAAGAGGGGCGCAATGTCCACTACAGTCTGGCAGATAGCCATGTAATCAACCTGTATCGCGAAGTAGCAGATCATCTTGGCGAAACTAATTAACGAGCTTGAAGTCTTTTTGTCAGTCACCTAAGAGCGCAGCGCTATACTACTGCGAATGTGGGTAGTGGTATTGATGTAAGGATTTTTTGATGGGTGAGCTAAGCCCACCCATCAAAAAATCCTTACTAATTGAGGACTACCCGAATGTGTAACGATTCATATTTTTGAACTGATGCCCGAGGCTAAGATTCGAGAACAATATGACCAGTTGGCAACCCGGTATGATCAACGATGGAGTCAGTATGTGTCCGATACGCTGTCGTTTCTTAAAATTTGGGCACAGATTAGTCCAACAGATATCGTACTTGATGTCGCTTGTGGAACGGGGGAGTTTGAGCGGTTGATCTTGAGTGAAAACCCAGGGCAGCAGATGGTAGGGGTAGATATCTCTAAAGAAATGCTGGCGATCGCTCAACAAAAGCTACAAGCCTACCCCAACACTGTTTTTTTCCCAGCATCTGTGACTAATTTGCCCTTAGCTGAGCAAAGTTTTGATGTTGTTGTTTCTGCCAGTTCCTTCCACTACTTTGATGATCCGACTGCGGCGCTCGCAGAAATGAAACGAGTGCTTAAGCCCAACGGTAAGGTGATCATTCTCGACTGGTGTAAGGATTATTTGCTTTGTCGGCTCTGTGATTTTCTCTTAAAGATTATCGATCCTGCCCATAAGCAATGTTATACCCAGGCAGAGTTTCACACTCTGTTAGCCGTCTCAGGGTTTGATATTCAACAAGCTACTAAAGTTCGTTTTGGATTAGTCTGGGGGCTAATGATAGCAACGGCTACATCTAGTTAATTAGCTAGAAAGATAGGACAGCGTAGATAATTGAGAACACCTGTAGATTTGACCAAAATGAGGTATAGCCATAGTCATAAAGCTTAGGACATGCCAGCGTCATTCCCGCCTGCGCGGGAATGACGCTGGCACCTATCGAGCAGATGGATTCCCGCCTGCGCGGGAATGACAGGGAGGCGTCCTATTGATCATGGCTACTGCTATAACTC
>JBBQFG010000042.1:0-26022 GCA_038321765.1 Elainellales cyanobacterium | reverse complement strand
TTTCATCTCGACTAATTGATATACGTGTTGATGGTTTCAAATCTCGAACTTCGCTCAATGAACGACTTGATGCATACCTTACACAATGTCGAGTGTCTTGCCTCGAAATCAGCTTATTTTTTTAAGGCTGAGTAGTTACATTAAATATAAGATTCTAAAACCCTGCACCGCTAGCACAGCGGGCGGTGCAGGGTTTTGGAATTTGGTTTTTTTAGGTTGAACTACTTAACGAACAAGCCCTCAAAAACTGTATAGAGCGATCGTTGGTGGAAGCTTCTCGCTATGAAAAAGGCAACCCGGCTGACTTCGATCGCGAGTTTGCCATCGATCGCGATAAGTTCTAGCGCTTCTTGGAAACAACCCAGCCCAAAGAACTAGAAAAGCTGAAAGATCGCCCCAACTGGCAGCGCCTCATCTTAGAACGGCTCGATCGTAAGATCAAAAAAGACGGCATTCTCTCCGACTAGAGAAAGGACTGGCGATCGATGCAAGCTTCTAAAAGTCTGTGTCGCCCGCTGCGCGGGCGGCACAGACTTTTAGGGTTTTAGGTTTAATTACGCCCATGTACGTGCGTTTAGAGCTACTCTCATCTGTTCCTGGGTTTTGAGAAACAGGTGTCAGATTCACAACGGAACGTAAAAGGCAGTGGTAAACGGTGTAGGGTGTAGATTAGGCCACGTCCGCTGTCTTTATTCCCTCATACCCGTTTTGTGAAACTTGCTCCAGTCATTGTGGCGATCGCCCTCGTTGTACTTTTTCTGAGTAACTTCAGTTACCCACGCTTGATGACATTGCCCTATGATTCGGCTGGGCGTAGTCTCAACAGTCCCTACACTGAGCACGAACCGCAGATTGTCGGAGACTACATGGTCTTTATCTCTGACCGTAATGGCAGTCAGGATGTTTATCTCTATGACTTGGTGAGTCGCAATTTGGTTGATCTACCAGGCTTGAACTCGGTTGATAGTGTGGCCTCTCATCCCGGCGTGTCTACTAACGGTCGTTACATTGTGTTTGCTGCTAGCCACGGCGGTGATGTAGATATTTATCGATACGATCGCCAAGTGCGCCGATTGCAAAATCTAACGGCCAACTTAGCCGCAGAGGTGCGAAATCCTACCATTAGCGGAGACGGTAACACGATCGCATTTGAGTCTAATGCCAATGGCCAGTGGGACATTGTAGTGTTTGACCGTTCCGGGCTTTAAATTTATTCATTAAGTGTAATTAGCGCTGGAATCCTGCGGTATTCACCCTGGCAGACTTATTCACCCTGGCAGGCTATGTAGGATCGTAGAGCTTGGTTTTCATTGAGGCTGAATCACTAATTTGGATAGTGGTAAGTAGTTCAACCTAAATAAAACCAAATTCTAAAACCCTGTGCCGCCCGCTGTACGGACGGCGCAGGGTTTTAGAATCTTAATATTTAATTAAGCCCACCTACTTATTGATGTCATGATTTTTTGAAGCGCGGGCCAAGCCCGCGCTTCAAAAAATCATGACCAATTTAGGACTACCCTAATTCATTACACAGATTAAAATATTGCCAGATGACGCTTGGCTAGAGTTGTTGGCAGAATAGAAAAGAACTGTAGAGAGTTCGTTGCCGCTAACACTTGACCTTTCAAGTTTTCCTGGACGAGTTCTAAAGCGTTGTAGAAAATAGAAAGGGCAGCAAACGGTAGTGGGGCGATCGCTGCTTGAATGTCGCTTTACGGTGCTTTGTTCGCACGTTAAGCCTCGGCTTTAGACAGAAAACAACCTTCAACGACCAGACTAGACCATTAAACAGACCGTAGACACACCACCCTCACAGCATGAGTACAACCTTTCCCCGTTTAGCACTTTCCACCACTATCGTCGCTGCTGCAACCAGTCTTCTGGTTCTAGATGCCTTCTTGCCTCAATCATTCTTGAGTCTGACTCGTTCTGGTTTATCCAGCACTGCTCTGGCTCAAGATGCCGAGGAAGGTGTTAATGTCCGTGTTTATCAAGCGGCAAGTCCGGCTGTCGTATCAATCGAAGCTGAATCTGGTACAGGCAGCGGTAGCATCATTAGTTCAGATGGGTTGGTGTTGACCAATGCCCATGTTGTCAGCGGTTCCCAAACCGTTACTGTTACGCTGTCCGACGGTCGGCGGTTGCAAGCTGACGTAATTGCATTTGGCGAAGGAGGATTAGATCTGGCCGCTGTTAGAATTCGAGGTCAGGCAAATCTTCCTACCGTATCAATTGCTCGCCCCGGTTCTGTCGAAGTGGGGCAGCGTGCCTTCGCCATTGGCAACCCTTTTGGACAATTCCAAGGGACGTTTACAACAGGTATTATCAGCCGACTTGATGCTAGTCGCGGCTTAATTCAAACCGATGCTGCAATTAATCCTGGTAATTCAGGTGGCCCGTTGCTCAATAGTCAAGGCGCTATGATTGGCGTTAATTCCGCTATCTTTTCGCCCAGAGGTTCAGGCGGGAATACAGGTATCGGATTTGCGATCTCGATTGAGCGAGTGCAGCCCTTCTTAGTGGCGGTGCGAGAGGGTCGGGCACCCCGTACTGCTCAACAGTCGCCCATGCTGGGTGGAGGGCAAGTCGCCCAGCGAATTTCGCTCAATGGGGCACCGCTCCAAGGCAGACTCGACAGCAACAGCAGTGTGCTTCAATCTGATAATAGTTACTACAACACTTACACGTTTGAAGGCCGAGCCGGACAACAGGTAGTAGTAGAGATGACTAGCCGTGAGCTAAATGCTTACCTGATTTTGCTTTCTCCTGACGGCGATGAAGTAGGGCAAGACAATGACAGTGGGGGCGATCGCAATTCTCGCCTAACTGCAACATTGCCTAGCAACGGTATCTACACCATCTTGGCTAATACGTTTGAATCGGGAGAATCTGGCAGTTACAGCGTGCGTGTTGCAACGGGTAACGCGGCTCCATCTTCGCCCTCGCCGGCTGCCGGAGTTTTACTTAGAGAGCAAGGACGACTGGATGTTAACTCTCCAGTATTGCAAGAAGACAACAGTCTTTACCAAGACTACTCGTTTCAAGGAACGGGCGGGCAGACTGTGATGATTACCATGGAAAGCAATGACTTCGATACATATCTGATTTTGATGGATTCAGATGGCCAAGTGATTGAACAGAATGACGATGCGACTCCCAATAGCACCAATTCTGTGATCACAGTCACCCTGCCTCAATCTGGAACGTATCGAGTGATTGCAAACGCTTACGACCGTAACGGACGTGGGCGTTATATCTTGACCATTCGTTAGTACCCTTTTAGCTATCTATCCTATCCTTTCAGAGTAAGTAGGTGGGCTTAAGTAAAAACCAAATCCTAAAACCCTGCGCCGCCCGCACAGCGGGCGGCGCAGGGTTTTAGGATTTTATATTTATAGCCATAGTCATAAAGCTTAGGACATGCCAGCGTCATTCCCGCGCAGGCGGGAATGACGCTGGCACCTATCGAGCAGATGGATTCCCGCCTGCGCGGGAATGACAGGGAGTCGTCCTATTGATCATGGCTACCGCTATATTTAGGTTGAACTATTTAGGTTGAACTACTTATCGCTGGTTTCGTCAGTAAAAGAAGTCATGGCCGAAACCATTACCTCTTTACTTTTAAGACCTATGCGTCTCACACAAAAACCAAGAAATTTGAGTGATGTTGCAGGTGCTTCACACCTGCAACATCACTCAACTGCGGAAGACCTAACTTTAATAGCTCAATCGGGAATCCGGGGGTCAATTCCACCTCTCACAAATTATTTGGGACTGCTATACAAAATTCTCTCCCTGCTTTCGACAGGTGTTATCCTCAAAACTTAAGAGTACAAATTCTTGCTAGTTTATCTGTACAGGTCCTAAATATTTCACTAGGTAAGGCGAAAATACCTCGTAGATGAGAGTCAATGGCCGTCCGTGGTGCCAGAACAAGTAATGACGACCCCAAAATGGGCCAACCTGTTCGAAGGCTACTTCCAGAGCCAGACAGTGCCCATAGTGGATTCCTTGAATATCTCGGTAAAGTTCGGTTCTGAGACGACTCAAGCTCGCCCAAATGGGAAGCGATCGGTTCTGCAAATAGTCGTCAACGTGACTTGCTTCCCACCACGACGTAGCGTAAGCAAGACGCTGACCAGAAGCAGTCCGCAACCATACCTGTCGTCGCAGTCGGGGACCCGGCACGACCTCAATCTGTTCGGGTGCATTATCACCTGCCATCCCAATCAAAGACATATCGAGCACGTCCACCTCCGTTGGCTCTCCGGTCAGCAACTGAAGATGGCGAGTGGGAGAACCATCTCCTAGGAGGAGCATCTGCCAAGCGGGTGCCAACTGGTGGTGGGGAAGTCCTTGTTGCACGATCGCTTCTCCACCTTGCCAGAGGGGTTCGAGCACATACCAGGGCACCGATAGCGCCGAGGGTTGGGTTGGACGAATAGCTGGAATCAAGATTTTACAAAACGTTAAGTTATGTTCTAAATCATAGAACGTCTACCAATTTCCTGCACTAGACCTCCTGCGTGAATCCTTTCCCGGTTTCACCGGGAAAGGATTCACGCCCTCAAAAAAGCATTCATGCAGGAGGTCTACTGACTCATCAGGGTGCTGCTGATTGCAGCCATGAATTTTGTTTTGGAGGCGCGCACTGCGCGCCTCCAAAACAAAATTCATAGCCGGAGCCATCCCCCACAAAAATATTTAGATAGCTAACTGTGATTTTGCAGAACTGAATGCCTTAAGCTTGAAACGAACAGATTTACCCAGATCTAATTTACCCAGATCTACATAAGACTTATGATTTTTCCAGGATCAGCCGTTCGGGTTATTAACACTAACGATACCTATTATGGGTTTCAGGGATTGGTTCAACGCATTAGCAATGGCAAGGCGGCTGTTTTGTTTGAAGGTGGCAATTGGGATAAGCTCGTTACTTTTCGCTTAACGGAATTGGATTTGGTTGATGCAACTGCTGGACGTAAAAAGGGGAAATAGCGTCAACTAATCGACTTTTCAATCAACGCGCTCTACTCTGGCTCGAATGCCGTTTTGCTCAAGCACAGTTTCAACGTCTTCAGCATTATCTCGTTCGTTGAATGCTCCTACTTGGATTACAACGTCCCGATCGTCGTCATAGGTCAAAAACGCTTCTGGAAAAAGCTGAAGCACTCGTTCCTGAGTGCTGCGATCGCCTGTGTTAACCACTACCCGGTAGCGCAGCCCCAATTCGGCGGCACGGCTGATAACGGGAACACTGGAAGGCGATCGCCGTGGGCTAGCCGCGCCTGACACGGTAATTGTGGGCAGATTGCCAATATTACCCAGAGGAACGTTGGGGTTAGGGACAGGGAGTAAATCGTAGCGAGGTCTGCGGCTGGGGCGTGCGGCTGTGGGGCGACGGTTAATAGACGAGTCTGAGCGATTAACGATAGCTACCTGCTGTGCAGGAGCCAGAACTGGGATCTCAACGCTTTCCTGGAAGTTCAAAATGGGTTGCGTCGGGATAGGCGAGGCCGTTCCCATACCGCCCTGCGAGGTGTTGAATCCACCGGGAGACCGATAGCGACCAGACTCTAAGGGCGGCGGCACGGGGATAGAAATAGCAGCACTCGATTGAGGTAACGGAGCTGAAAACCCATCTGGCGATCGCGTTTGGCTCAAGGTTGAAGCTGGTGCTGCGGTGGCGGATGGCGTAGGAGCACCCCGCCGGAATGCCGTGTATCTGGGCGATTCTACAGCAGGATTGGTCGCCGCTGAAGTGCTTGAGCCACCGGGCCTAAGAGGATTTGCGGGCACCGCTACGGTATTAGGACGGGTGGTACTTGTCCAGTTACGAGAACGGAATTGGGAATTGGGTGGAAGGGTTCCCGGCGGATAGTCGCCCGTTAATGCTGAAAAGCTGGATGCAGATTGGGTTGAGGGTGCTGCCGCTCTAGAGGTAGCGGGACTGGATGCTGGGGCGATCGCTCTATTGCTGGCTGCCGGACGAGCTTCAGCCAAATTGCCCGTGGTAATAGCACCCAATAATTGGCCACCTACTACGTCGCCTTGAATGGTAATCCCGCGTTCGTCGCCGGAAAAATTTTCTTGAAGGCTAACATTTGGCGGTAGCATAATCGGAAATTGCTCGCCAGTTTGGGAGCTGTAGGTGCCTGCTGCCAGGAATATAGCTGTGTTGGGTTGAGCTAACTGCACCGCGCGAGTAATACTACGGAGGGGCGATCGCTGAGTGCCATCGCCGCTGCGATCGTTTCCCGAAATGGGGTCAACAAAGATGAGCTGGAATACGGCAGCGTGGGTGGGGGAAGGAGATGAAACGTCATTGGCTCTAGTAGGCTGATTTGCCCCAGCAGGTGTGCCCAAACCCGTGACAAGAATGGCGATCGCCATCCCCAAAACCGCTTCCTTTCGGCCAATCCAGCTTGTTGAGGTTGGCTGAGCCGATCTGTTCTTAAAAAGGCAGCGCTGCACTGCCAAAAACGTTGATAAGTGCATACCCGTTCTCCCCGTGCCCCGGTCTTCAATGGATAGATGAATTTAATCGTGGTTTTACCGTATTCGGACGTTAATAGTAACGAATTGGCTGGAATTTGATCACTAAATTTATATCTCAGGCATCTGAGCAGAACTGTAAACCCAATTCTGAATTTTTGACGGGTATCGAGAAATCTGTGTCAGGGTGAGAGATACAACTCTGTAATACGGTAGAGTACCGTATCTCTATGAAAATTCAACCCGTGTTTTCTAGGCTGACTTCGCTTCAACAGTCTCGTAAAGCCGCTCAACTGATGACCTCTGCTGCTGCCTCTGCTGTTGCGGTCTTTGCACTAACAGTCACAGCGCTCATAGCCGCTCCTTCTGCCCAAGCCAATTTGGCCACTCGCCCTTTGGCCACTCACCCGACTGCTTCTACAACTACGCTGCCCCGAACTAGCCAGCTAGCCAATCACCCTGTAACAACTTCGACTCAGCTTGCATCCCTCCAATTTCCGGCATCCGGCTCAACTATTCAGCAAATGGGCTTGATCAATTCCTTTAACCCGTTCTTGGTGGGGGGCGTACTGCTGATTGGAGGGCTGTTCTTTTTCTCGTCGGTGACGGGGTTGATGATTATTAGTGAAAAAGAAGTGGGGGTAGTGGTCAAAAAGTTTGGCGGTCGCTTGCCCCCTGGAGGGCTAGTGGCGCTAAATGGGGAAGCCGGATATCAGGCCGACACCCTTTCTCCTGGCTGGCACTGGGGCTATTTCCCCTGGCAGTTTTCGATTCAAAAAATGCCAATGATTGTGGTGCCGCAGGGAGAAATTGCCCTGCTGGTGGCCAACGATGGAGTCGCGATTCCCCCCGAACGGATCTTGGGTAAAACCGTGCTCTGCGACAATTTTCAAGATGCTCGCAAGTTTTTGCTCAACCATGGCGAAAAGGGTCGGCAGATGGGCTTTCTGACGGCTGGCACCTATCGGATTAATACGGCGCTGTTTAAAGTAATTACCAGTGCCACGGCCAATCAGCACGGGATGGATTCTGAGAAGCTGAAGGTTTACACGGTCACCGCCGATAAGGTGGGAATTGTGACGGCGCTGGATGGGTTGCCAATTGAGCCAGGAGAAATTGCGGGGCCGACGGTTCCGGGTCACAATAATTTCCAAAATGGGGAGCTGTTTATTCAGGCGGGTGGCCGCCGGGGCTTGCAGGAGCAGGTGCTGCTCTCAGGGTCGTGGAACCTGAACCCGTGGTGTGTGGAGGTAGACCAGACGCCAATGACCGAAATCCCGATTGGCTATGTGGGGGTGGTAATTTCCTATGTCGGCAAGGCGCATGAAGATGTGAGCGGCGTCTCGTTTACCCACGGCGACCTGGTGCATCCCGGTCATAAGGGCGTGTGGACAGAGCCGCTGTATCCCGGTAAGCATCCGCTGAACACGCATGTGATGAAGGTAGAACTGGTGCCCACAACTAATATTGTGCTGAATTGGTCGGTGCGAACTGAGCGGCATAACTATGACTCGAAGCTGAATTCGCTCAAGGTGCGCTCGAAGGATGGCTTTGCCTTTGATTTAGAAATTGCCCAGATTATCCATGTGGGCGCACTGGATGCGCCGAAGGTGATTTCCCGCGTGGGAGCCATGCAAAACTTGGTGGATCATGTGCTGGAACCCACGGTGGGCAACTATTTCCGCAACTCGGCGCAAGACTATACGGTGCTAGATTTTCTCAGCGCCCGCAGTGAGCGACAGGCGGAGGCCGCACAATATATTCAGCAGGCGCTGCGTAGCTACGATGTGCAGGCGATCGACACCCTAATTGGCGACATCCAGCCACCTGAGTCGCTGATGCAAACCCAAACCGATCGCAAAATTGCCGAAGAGCAGCGCAAGACCTACGAAGTGCAGCAGATGGCGCAAACCCAGCGTCAGCAGTTGGTGCGCGAAACGGCGATGGCAGATATTCAGCAGCAAATGGTGAAATCTGAGCAAAACGTTAGCATTGCTGACCTGCAAGCCAAGGCCGATATTAAACGCGCCAATGGGGAAGCAGAGGCTGTCAAGTTAAAGGCGGTGGCGGAGGCCGACTCAATCCGCGCCACGGGCAATGCGCGGGCAGAAACCTACGGAGCTGGAGTAGAAGCATTAGGAGCCAGTAGCTACACGGCCATGCAGTTGATGCAAATTATTGGCGATCGCCACGTTCGACTGATTCCCGACATCTTAGTCGGCAGCAACAGTGCAGGCAATGGACTAGTAGACGGGTTGCTTTCGATGATTTTGTGGAACCAGAGCCATGAGAAGCAGGGTGGAGCAAGACTATCGCCCGAGCAACTGCCCGAGCAACCGCCCGATCAACCGCCTAAGGCATCTGCGAACATCCCCAATGCGCCTGAATCAGTGATTGTTGGAAATTGACTGGAACTGTAAACTCTGGCTAGAGGACATGCCCAAACCTGAATGCAGGGCGGAGTAAAACAGCCGTGACGGTGATTGCAACAATTCTGGGAACCTTGGCAGATCTACAAAATCAGTACAGTGAGACCGATTTTGTGGTGCTCACAGCAGAGGAGCGGTTGAGTCCCCATGGGGTGCTGCACAGTGTGGGGGGTCGCACACTGCGGGTGTCGCTGCCACGAGGCACAGAACTATTGGATGGAGACGTGTTGGCGATCGCCGATGGGGTGGCGATCGCCGTCCAGGCAGCTCCAGAACAGGTACTGGTCATTACTCCGGGGGATGCCCTCACCTGGGGCATCGTGGGGTTTCAACTGGGTAACTTGCACCGCCCCGTGCGCTTTACTCAGACTGCACTGCTGACCCCGGCAGATGCCATGATTGCCGAGATGCTAGAGCGACTGGCGGTGCCCTACGAGCAGCGCCTCACCCCTTTTGTGGGTAAACAGTATATGTTCCAATCCAGCAGTCATGAGCATTCCAGCCATCAGACACATCGCCATGATCTGCCCCCTCCCCATGCAGATACTTGATGGTAAACTGCTGGCGTCAGTCGATTCACGCCTGCAACCTAGGACTCATACGCTATGCGAAAACCCGTCAGAATTGGTGTCGGTGGCCCCGTTGGGTCAGGCAAAACGGCCTTAGTAGAACAGCTCTGCCGCACTCTGAGCCAGCACTATTCGATTGCCGTCATCACCAATGATATTTTTACCAAAGAAGATGCCGAGTTTTTGACCCGCCAAGGCGTGCTGAGTCCCGATCGGATTCGCGGCGTGGAAACGGGCGGCTGTCCTCATTCGGCCATTCGAGACGATATTTCGATCAACCTCAGCGCCGTGGAGGAAATGGTGCTGCTCCATCCTGAGCTGGATATTTTGTTTGTTGAAAGCGGTGGCGATAATTTAGCGGCCACTTTTAGCCCCGAGCTGGTAGACAGCCATATTTATGTGATTGACGTGGCCGAAGGCGACAAAATTCCGCGCAAAGGTGGCCCCGGCATTACCAAGTCACCGCTGCTTATAATCAATAAAATTGACTTAGCTCCCTACGTCGGTGCCGATTTGGGCGTGATGGAGCGCGACTCTTTGCGGATGCGGGGGACTCGTCCGTTTTTGTTCACCAATCTGCGTACAGGAGAGGGGTTGGCTGAAGTCATTGAGTGGATTGAGCGGGATGTGTTGCTGTTGGTAGAACCGATCGCTGCTGTTTCCACCCCTTAGCGATCGCCTAATTGCTGGCGGCTAATTGCTAGCGGCTAATTGCTGGCGTAACCAGCCGATCGCCCCCTCCACATCGGCCACGCGCTCTGCCGGGGGAGTAGGCGATCGCTGCACCATGACGACCGGAATTCCCAGTTCCCGTGCGGCTGCGATTTTGGCGTAGGTAGCATTACCGCCGCTGTTTTTGCTAACTATTACGTCAATTTTGTAGCGGTTTAACAGCGATCGCTCGTGTTCCAAGCTAAACGGGCCGCGCTCTAGCAAAATTTCCCCAGGCGGCACCAGCGCCGTTGCAGTAGGTGGATCAATCATCCGCATTAGCCACCAGCGGTTGGTCAAATGGGCAAAAGCAGCCAATTCTTGGCGACCAATGGTCAGAAACACGCGCTGAGCTTCGCTTGGCAACGCTGCTGCCGCCGCTGCATGAGTGGGAACGTCAATCCAGCGATCGCCTGCAACAGGCTGCCATGCCGGACGCTGTAACAGCAGGTGAGGTATTCTACAAACTGCGGCGGCGGTGGCGGCGTGCCAAGACATTTGAGCAGCAAAGGGATGGGTTGCATCGATCAACAGATCAATACGGTACTCTCGCAGGTAGGAAATTAGTCCAGCCTCGCCGCCAAAGCCTCCCACTCGCAACTCTCCCGGCACCGCCAGCGGCTGTTGGGTGCGCCCTGCCAATGAGGTAATGACGCTGAGGTTGGCGATACGCGCTCCGCGCAGGCAAGCCAACGCCACCGCCTGTGCCGCTAAGCTAACCGCCTCACTCGTCCCTCCTAAAATCAGCAGCCGTCTAGCTGCCAAGACAGCATCGCCAGAGTCTACCCCACGAGATTCCATACGTTGACCAGAATGTCCAGGGTATGATCAACCAAACTTAGTAATGTGACTATAAGACGCGCCTCATCTGTAGACTCATGTAGTCTGTTTGCTTGCAATATTTTTGCCATATTGGGCGTAATCTGGTCGCATCCACTAAAAACAATTTAACAGTGAGCGTGAACCCCGATGAAAGTGATCTATGACGTAGCCACCGATGTCGTTCGCATTGTCTTTCGCGATGTAACGGTTGAAGACTTTAGCGAAAGCAGACCCGGCGTCATCGTAGACTACGACGCAGAAGATAAAATTGTGGCCTTGCAAATTAAAGATGCCTCCAAAATTATCGACAATCCGCGATCGCTAGAACACATAGTAGTGGAATAAGCACCCCAGCGTCATTTCAAAGCCCAGCATCATTCAAAAACAGATCTCGAACTCTGCTGCGCCCACTGCGCGGGCGCAGCAGAGTTCGAGATCTGTATAGCCTCGCTCTAGCGCTGGTTGTGTTAGCAAGCGTCCTAGAGTAAGCTACAATCTGCCCCAAAAGCTGTAGCTGGTTATGTCTATCGAATCTGAGTCTAAAGTGTTAGCAAAAGCCAATGCCTTGCAGCGCATTCGGACGCTAACCCATGTACTCGACAATGCTATCCTGATTCCCGGTACAACCTATCGAATTGGGCTAGACCCGATTATGGGGCTAATTCCGGGTGGAGGAGATACGGTGGGGACTATGCTTTCAGCCTACATCGTGTTAGAAGCCTTGCGCTTTGGACTGCCTAGAGACACGTTGGTACGCATGGTTGGCAATTTGGCATTAGATGGGGTGTTGGGTACAATGCCGCTGCTGGGCGATTTTTTTGACGCGACTTGGAAGGCAAATTCTAAGAACCTGGCTCTATTAGAGGTTCATGCTGCCAATCCAGATGAGAGCCTTGCCGCCGATCGTGGCTTTGTGATTTTTATTGCGGTGGTGGTGGTGGCGATCGCCCTACTAATAACCGTATTGATTGCAACGCTGGTGACGTTATTGGTGCGGGCTATAACCGGCTAACGTGCAATCGTTTCTCGTTTCTAAGTAGTTCAACCTAAATAAAAACAAGATTCTGAAAGTCTGCGTCGTCCGCGCAGCGGTCGGCGCAGACCTTTAAGGTTTTATATTTAATTACGCCCATCTACTTAACGTAGTTCTGACCCTTAATTCTGAATCTTAATCATGATTGTTGGAAACGCAGGCAGAAGACTGTGCTTTCAACAACCATGACATCAATGCTGCTACCAGCATGGCGTAAAAACGCAATTGTTTCCATTCACCGGGTTGACCATGACTGCTGCTTTCGCGACCGATTTACTCAATAGCCCCAATGAGGTAGAACTTAGCTTCACGCTACCCAATGCTGACGATGATCAACTTTCGGAACACGATTTTCAGCAGCAGATTGAGGCAGCGTGGCAGGTGTGCGATCGCTTTGACCTGCAAACCGACATTTGGCGAGGGCGAATCTTGCGGGTAGTGCGCGATCGCGAAAAACACGGCACCAATCCTGGTAGCATTGGGTTTCTCAACTGGCTGAAGGATCGGGAAATCAGCAAAAGTCAGGCCTATGTGTTGATTGAGCTGGCCGACAGTGCCGACACCATGTTTGATGACGGGTTGCTAGAGCCAGGTGATGTCAATCGCTTTAGCAAGCGAGCCTTTGTCGAAACGGCGCAAGCCTCGCCCGAAGTCAAACAGATGGTGAGCGAAGCGGCTCGCCGGGGCGACAAAATTACCCGCCGCGAGGTACGGCAACTCTCTGACGAGTGGACAGCCATGACCTCTGACCTACTGCCTGTCGAGGTCAAAGAAAAAGCGGCGGATAACACCTTGCCGACCCGCTACCTGGCTCCGCTCGTGCGCGAGATGGAAAAATTACCCGACTCGCATCAACAGCATCTGCGCGCTGAAGTGGCAGAAAATCCCGATGTCGATACCATCAAGCAAGTCACCGCTGAGGCTCGCTACTTAGCCAAGTACCTGGCTGCCGCCACTCAGGTACAGGCGCTGACCCACGAAGGCTTAGACCTAGAAAGTGCCCTAGAAGAAGCGATGCGGGTAGGCTGTCTTAACGCTACCGCCGATTTGGTCAACCAGGCGGCACAGTTAGAACAGGCGATCGCCAAACTCTACACCACCTGGAAACGGGTTACTGGGTTGTGCGATCGCGTCTATGTCGATAGCGGCAGCAGCACCCCTAATTTGCGATCGCTGCTGGCCTACCTGTCGCCGCTATCGGGCGAAACGCTCGAACTGCAACTGGGCGACCCCGCCAGCGGCACATCGCGCATGATTCGGCTCCAGGTCATCCCCGAAGAAGAAGGATAAAGGAAGAAGAGGGATAAAGTCCTAATTTTTGATCCCCGTCGCCGCAATTCCTCGAATAAACTGGCGCTGTCCTAACAAAAACAACAGCACAATGGGCAACGTAGCTATCACAACAGCCGCCATCATCAGCGACCAGCTATTGGTGAATTGTTCCTGAAATTCTGCCAGAGCCAGTTGTACAGTGCGGAGTTCAGGTCGAGTCGTAAACACCAGCGGTTTGAACAAATCGTTCCACTCGCCAATAAAAGAGAATAAAAATAGCGTCACCAACGCCGGACGCGCCAGCGGCAGTACTACTTGCCACAGCACCTGCAACCGGGTTGCTCCGTCAAGGGTGGCTGCTTCCTCCAGCTCCACGGGAATTGTTTCAAAAAACTGGCGCAGTAAAAAGATGCCGAATCCATTCACTGCCGTTGGCAAAATGAGTGCGCCGTAGGTGTTAATTAAGTGCCCCGCTTTTAAAACCAAAAAAATAGGAATGACCAAAAGCTGGAAGGGAATGACTAGCGTTACCAGCACCAGCAGCAATATTGCCTGCCGTCCGCCAAACCGCAGCCGCGCCAGAGCATACCCAGCCAGCGCCGAGGTCACAAGCTGAAGCAAGGTTACCGCCACAGCGACCAGCGTAGAATTGGCGAACGCCAACAGAAAATTGCCCCGTGTCCAGGCGGCCTGATAATTTGCCCACGTCCACTGTTGAGGCAAATTGCCGCTCAGCCCCGGCGCAGAGGGCAAATCTGGCGGTAAAAAGGATGTCACCATGACCACTGCCAGAGGCAACAGAACTATGCCCGCTCCCACGACCAGCAAGATGGGATTGAGCCAGGAGAAGAGGCGTTGAATTGGAGTTTGGGCGATCGCGGTTCGATTAACCAGGGAACTATCAGACGAACTGACAAAAGACATGGCGTTAGCCAACGGCACAAAATCTAGTACAACGCTAATGATAAAGCCTGTCTGACGGTAGAGCTAAGAGAAGGCGCTGTCATCGATAATTAAGTGTCTGACTAAATTCTGAGTCCGACTGTAGTCTGTCTAGATCAGAAGCGCTCAGCGCCAATTGGAGCTGTTGGAATTTAAGAGTATGTAGCCTGTCCTCTAGAGTGCGGAACTCTTAAGTTCCCAATTGGTTGAGAACGTGGGCGATCGCCCCACTTAATCTCTATCCATAATTTTTATCCACATCGCCATCTATTAAACTTTTCAGCAGCAACCACAACAGACACAGGCGAAAACGGTATGCTTCATCATGGAAGCCCAGAGTCTAACCGCTTCTGAATCAGGCACCCCCTCTAGATAATTTGCAAAGGAGAGTATGATGTTCCTTCCCCGCTGGCGCAACGCCCTAGCCGCCCTACTGCTGTCTACCCTGTTGTTTACGACAGCTTGCAGCAAAGCCGACGACTCGCCCTACGCCCAGGTACAAGAAGAGACGACCCAGAAAGGTGCTCCTGCGGCTGTTGATAAAAATGCCGAGCAAGGCAGCAGCTTTAACAAATTTTTCCCCTCTTCTGCCCAAGGCTATGACGTTGTATTTGTTCAAGAAAAGAAGGGGTTTGCTGAAGCAAAGCTCAAGCAAAATGGCAAAGATGTAGGCATGCTGTCTATTTCAGATACTACAAGCTTGCCTAGTGCTGCACAAAAATATCAGGCCAGTACCGAAAAACTGTCGGGCTACCCCGTCTTGGAAATTGGTGCTACCCAAACAGGACTGCTAGTTTCTGATCGGTATCAGGTCAAAGCTCTCACCCGTGATCCGTCTTTCACCAAAGAAAACCGTCGCGCTTGGTTGCAAAAATTTGACTTGACTGGCTTGTCAAAGCTGAAATAAACGGCGATGAATGGTTGGGTTACTGAGTAGGTTGATTTTGGCGAAGACATTTCTAAAGACGTGATTGAGAGAGTTTTGATTATGAGCAAACCCATTTACGAACTCGTGGACGAACTGCCTACGGGTGGTGTGACCGTGATGGCGCTGAAGTCGCTCGACTTCGTGATTCCAGGGCAGTGGCAAAATTTGACTGGTTTCAACAAGACCATCCAAACGGTGACGGGCGAAACTGACCCCGCCATGATTCAGCAAATTGGCGAGCGGGCTGTTGCCTTGTTCAACGACAAGTCTCAGGGTTACCAACGCGCCCACTGGCTCTATCAGACGGTAGATAGCGCGTCGGGTGCCTTGGGTGCGGCTGCTATGGCTAACAAAATTGGTCAAGACATATCTTTCCTGGGATTCCTAGACCGTTTGACTCCTAAGCCTGAGAAGGCTCAGAGTATTGATCTCACAATCAAGCTCGTAACAGAGTTGGTTGCATTTTGCCAAATCAATGGCATTCCTGGCGATAGCATCGGCGACTTTTTAGGCGCGTTGGGCGACTATAGTGGCGAATCCTTAATGCGGATGGCGGCACTTGTCTGTTTCGACGGTTTAATCCCGCTAGGGCCTGACTTTATCCAGAAGGGAACGGCAACTATTCAGGGCTTGAGTCCCAAAGAACTAGAGCAAAACCAAACCTTTAAGGGAGTCAGCGACTTGATCCCCGGTAACAATTCCGAAGGCAAGCTGAACTTTATTGGTGAAAGCTTTGACTCGGTCAAGGGCTGGATGGGCAGTTTTGTTGCATCCAACAGCCTGACTCAGGATAAGGTGATCGACAATCTGACCAAGTTTGTTGATGTGACCAAAGACAAGCTAGATTACTTGGGCGCTTTCTTGGATATTGCAGTTAAGTACTACGCCCATACGGGGACTCAAACGTTGGCGCGTCGGTTGATTGAGCGGGCTGTAGCGGAACTTTAACCCTCTCTTTTAGATAGGACTTACGCACCTCACACGAAGAACCAAGAAAGTTGAATGAATTTGCGGGCGCGCCGCGCCCGCAAATTCATTCAACTGCGTAAGTCCTATTAGATAAAAACTCTGTCAAAGAATCCGCAAAGAATCTGCTGAATCACGGCTAAATTATGTTTTGTCTTGGGCGATCGCCCCCCACGTTCCCTTGACTGCTCGACAATAGCTGTCGGGAGCCAGTAAAATCTGTGTGCCTCTTACCCCAGCGGAAATGGAAATGAGTTCAAAGACTTGCATCATCTCGTCTATGTAGACGGGATAGTCTTTTTTGCAGGCTAGGGCAGTAACGCCACCCCGAATGTAGCCTGTGAGTGGCTGCACGTCCTTGAGCGGAGCGGTTTCAACCTTGCGATTGCCAGAAATCTGGGCTAAAGCCTTTAAATCGAGTTGTGTATTGCCGGGGATCACCGCCAAAATAATACCCGTGCGATCGCCCCTCACCACTAGCGTTTTGAATACCCGCTCTGGATCTAATCCAATCTTGGCCGCTACCGACTCAGCCGCCAAGTCATCGGGATCAACCTCATACTCGCGTAGTTCGTAGGGAATCTCTAGTTTTTCGAGAATACGGACAGCATTCGTCTTCATAACAAAAATAGAATTTACGCATAAGTAGTTCAACCTAAATAAAAACCAAATTCTAAAACCCTGCGCCGCCCGCACAGCGGGCGGCGCAGGGTTTTAGAATCTTATATTTAATTAAGCCCACCTACTTACCACACAAAAAATCAAGAAGGCTGAATGGTGTTGCAGTCGCTCTACACTTGCAACATCACCCCAAGGCTTATGTGCTATTGATGCGAGTTTGGGTAGTGGTATTGATGTAAGGATTTTTTGATGGGCGGGCTTCGCCCATCAGAAAATCCTTACCAATTTAGGACTATACGAGTTTGATTATGAGTCTGATTAGATTTGTGCATCTTTTTCTAAAACTGTTTTGGTTAGAATTGAACTTAAGCAATAGTTGATTAGTAATCGGCACCTTTAGTAGGCAGAATTATCCATTCATCGTAAGAGGGAACTCTTTTAGTTGAAGGTGAGGGTTGCAATCAATTGCTAAAGCAGCATAAGGAAACACATAGTGCCAGGGTAGGATGGCCAAGACTATTTTTACACGCCAGACAAAATAACAAAAGTTTTACAAACTGATAAAAGAAGGTAACGTGAAATCCCAATTCTGTAACAAATCAGGTTTTATTCCCTGGATTTGCAGTGTGGGGTTAGATTAATGTAATTAAGCGAAGTTTCAGTTTCGCCTCGTTTACCCAAGCGACTTGTTTGGGATAATTTTGAGGAATTTTTGATTAGACGTTTATGACCTTTGCCGCTAAAGAGAAGAGTAAATTTGTAGTTACAACGCCGATTTACTATGTAAATGATTTACCCCATATTGGTAGCGCTTATACAACTATTGCTGCTGATGTAATTGCGCGGTTTTATAAACTGCAAGGCCGCGCTGTTTTGATGGTGACAGGCACCGACGAGCACGGCCAGAAAATTCAGCGGACGGCTGAAAGTTTAGGGCGATCGCCCCAAGAGCATTGCGACCAGATTGCGGCTGGGTTTCAGTCGCTTTGGGACAAGCTTAATATTCAGTACGATCGCTTTATTCGCACCACGTCGCCCCGGCATGAGGCGATCGTGCGCGAATTTTTTCAGCGGGTGTGGGATCGGGGCGATATTTACATGGGTCAGCAGCAGGGTTGGTACTGCGTCTCCTGTGAAGAATTTAAAGAAGAACGAGAACTGCTATCCGAAAAGCGCTGTCCCCTTCATCCCAATAAACCAGTCGAATGGCGCGACGAGCAGAATTACTTCTTTCGTCTGTCTAAGTATCAAAGTAAGCTGGAGCAGCTTTACCAAGATCAGCCCAATTTTATTCAGCCTGAAAGTCGCCGCAATGAAGTGCTGAGTTTTGTCAGCCAAGGGCTGCAAGACTTCTCCATTTCTCGTGTCAACTTGGAGTGGGGTATCCCTCTGCCAGTTAACTCCAGCCACACTATTTATGTCTGGTTTGATGCGCTACTCAATTACGTTACGGCAGCTCTAGAGCCTGACCAAGAACCAACCTTAGAGAATGCGCTAGCGGCTTGGTGGCCCGCCAGCTTACACCTAATTGGCAAAGATATTTTGCGGTTTCATGCGGTGTATTGGCCAGCTATGCTGATGTCGGCAGATATGCCACTGCCAGGGCAGGTCTTTGGTCACGGATTTTTGACCAAAGACGGGCAAAAAATGGGCAAAAGCTTGGGCAATGTCATTGATCCCTTTGACCTGGTGAGCCGCTATCAGTCTGATGCGGTACGGTACTACTTCTTAAAGGAAATTGAGTTTGGGCGCGATGGCGATTTTAACGAAACCCGTTTCGTCAATATTTTGAATGCAGATTTGGCTAACGACTTGGGTAACTTGCTCAACCGCACGCTAAAAATGGCACATAAGTACTGCGATCGCCGTGTTCCTACCCTTCTGGAGGATGCTATTCCTGCTGACGATGTGCTCAAATCAAAGGGCATTGTGCTGGGCAGTTTAGTGTCTCAGGCTTACGGGTCGCTCGCGTTTAGTGAAGCGTGTGAGGCCGTCCTCGCTGTGGTGCGTGCCAGTAATAAGTACATTGACGACCAAGCTCCCTGGACGCAGTATAAACAAGGCAATCAGGCGGCGGTTGAGCAGATTCTTTACACCGTATTAGAAACGGTGCGGCTGGCGGCCTATCTGCTGTCACCCATAATTCCCAACCTCAGCAACCAAATCTATCAACAGTTGGGGTTTGAAGTAGATTTCAACCGACACGATATCGGGGTTGCAGCGCCGTTCTCGCAGCATGTAGGTTGGGGCGTGCTGCCTGCTAATCAGATGTTGAACGATCCCCAGCCGATTTTTCAGCGTCTAGAACCTCCTTCCTGACTAGCGTCTTGCTCTTTGCTCTCTCTACGGTTAGCCCTCTCCATCGTAGAAAGTGCCTTCTGTCCTGTCACATTACCCTACGCCATTAGTGGGGTAACCTCTCTTTCATATCAACTTCAAATAACTAAAGGATAAAAATGTTTAACCAAATGGATAATGATGCCCTGTTCACGCCTGAACAGGTGCTTGAAAATCGGGGTCGGGTCGCTATTTTTATCGACGGGTCAAATTTATTTTATGCGGCATTGCAGCTAGGGATAGAAATTGACTACACCAAGTTGCTCTGTCGTTTAACCTCTGGCTCTCGGCTGTTGCGTTCATTTTTTTACACCGGAGTGGATCGAGCCAACGAAAAGCAGCAGGGATTTTTGCTGTGGATGCGGCGTAACGGGTATCGCGTGATTTCAAAGGATTTGGTGCAGCTACCCGACGGTTCCAAGAAAGCCAACCTGGATGTCGAAATTGCTGTAGACATGATGGCACTGGTTGGATCTTACGACACCGCTGTGTTGGTCAGTGGCGATGGCGACCTTGCCTATGCAGTAGATGCCGTTAGCTATCGAGGGGTGCGGGTTGAGGTAGTTAGCCTGCGCTCAATGACTAGCGATAGCTTGATCAATGTTTCCGATCGCTACATTGATTTAGATATGATCAAGGAAGATATTCAAAAAACTCCTCGCCAGAACTACACGTACCGCCCACTGTCGAGCATTGGGCTGGCAGATGACTCGGATCATGACTAATCGAGCGATCGCCAATTAGGTTAAGACAAAAGAAATGGTCGTGGGTTATGCCCACGGCCATTTCTTTTGCAGATTCTTACGGACGTAAATAGGTGGGAGTAATTAAACATAAAACCCTAAAAGTCTGCGCCGCCGGCGCAGCGGGCGGCACAGACTTTTAGAATCTTGTTTTTATTTAGGTTGAACTACTTATCAGCGTTGGAAACCCAGTAGCATCCAGTTGCAAAAACTGACCCATGCTAGCAGTCATTGCCTACGTCCTTCGTCTAAGCTAAAAGCTGTGCTGCAAAGGTGCCGATGTTGATGAACTCTAATCTGAATTTGCGACCTCGCCCGTCAATGGCTTTACTATTGGCGATCGCTCTTGTGATCACCTCAGCCGGGTGTCAAAGAAGTGGTAGCCGAGCCTCAGAACAGTTAGCGAAAAATAGTTCTGAGATTCAGCAGCTTGACAGCAACCTATCCTTTGACAACATCACCCTCGAACAAGCAGACGAGCAGGGGAAACTACTGTGGAAGGTAAAAGCAACTCAAGCTACCTACAGTGAAGATAAACAAATTGCTCTGGTAAAGTCTCCCGATGGGGATTTGTATCAAGATGGCAAAGCCATTTATCGGGTAAAAGCTCAAACCGGAGAAGTTAAACAAAACGGCGAAAGAATTATTCTGCGGGGCAAAGTCGTAGTTACCGACTTAGAGAATAAAGCCGTGCTGACGAGCGAACAGATGGAATGGACACCCAAAACCTCTGTTTTAATCGTCAGCCGAAACGTAAAAGGTAAACATCCTCAAATTCAAATGGCGGCGAATGAAGCCCGACTTTACAACAAGCAGAATCGCATGGAACTGCGCGGTAAAGTTGTCGCCATGATAGCTGATCCAGCTCTACAGGTTAAATCAGACAAGCTGGTCTGGCAAATGAAAGATGAGAAAATTTTGAGCGATGTGCCGATTGAGGTGAGCCGCTTCAAAAATAAGCGTGTCACTGATATAGCTACGGGTAATCAGGCAGAACTCAATCTGAAAACGAAGCTTGTTACTCTGCGTCAAGATGCTCAAATCGTCACCTCAGATCCACCTCTGCAAATTACCAGTAACGTCTTGAACTGGAATCCTAACCAAGAATTACTGAGCACCGACCAGCCTGTAACCGTTGTCCAACGTCAAGATAAAATTCTCCTGACGGCCAACCAAGGGCAGTTTGATTTACAAAAGCGTACAGCTTTTCTGGTAGGCAGTGTGCGAGCCACGGGGCAGCGTAACCAATCTCAACTGCGATCGGATCAGCTTCGGTGGAACATTGCTACCCGCGAAGTCTTATCAGAAGGCAATGTGGACTACCGTCAGGCCGATCCAGCCGTCCACATTACTGGACCTAGAGCATTTGGCAAGCTCGAAAATCAAACAGTTGTGATGAGCGGCGGTAGAATCGTCACAGAAATTGTGTCGCCTTAGCTACTACCCCTTTCATCTCATCGGTACCGTTGCTCTAGCCAGATCCGCACGCTGGTTTCTGAGTTAAAAGCCAGGTTTGAGTTAGTGGATGGATCGTATACATACCAGACGATTTGACCAGTTGAGTCAAGAGCCTGTGAAATTTTGATCTCCGTATTTCCGCCCAAAAAATTTAATAGCTTTTCTAGTACTTTACTGACTGGAGCAAAGAGATTGAAGGCGGGTCGATTAACGTCCGAAATGCATGACTCTGGCAAGCTGTTGGGTAGATTTTGAGGAGTCGAAACAGATGCTTTCATGGCGAGTATAAAGTGAGTTGAATGCAGTTACATTCCCACTATTGCCAATTGCAAGAGAAACGAGAAGGTACGGTTTTTTTGACTTCAACTGGTACAGTTTTGTAGAGTTTTAACTGTTCTACCTATTTTGTTGAAAATTGTACCGGGTAAACTCTGAGGAAATCTTTTATAGTGCTGGTAAGTAGTTCAACCTAAATAAAAACCAAATCCTAAAACCCTGCGCCGCCCGCTGCGCGGGCGGCGCAGGGTTTTAGGATCTTATATTTACTTAAGCCCACCTACTTAAGCCCACCTACTTAACGAAGCTACTGCTTGAGGCTGGCGTGAAAATTCCTCTCGATCGGCGATCGCCTGAACCCGTATACCGCCAAATCCGCGATCGCATCAGCAGACTGATTCACTCGGGAACATTGCAACCGGGCGATCGCCTGCCTTCCATTCGCACCTTGGCAGAAGAAGCGCGGGTCAATAAACTCACCGTCATCGAAGCCTATGGCGTATTGGAGGCAGACGGGTTAATTTATGCTCGTGCTGGGTCAGGCTACTTTGTCAGTAGCCCCTTAACACCGTCAGTTCAAGGTACATCCAAGTTTGCACCGCACCAAGAAGTGGTGATCCCCGAACAGGGTGAGATGTCTTACTTCGACATCTACATGGCATCCGTGCAGGCTCATCATCAAGGTGAAATTAGTGTTTTTAGCTCAGGCTTTCCCTACCTTTCCGATGCAGATATGCTCCAGCGCATTGCTCGGCGCGCTCTGCGACACGTAGACGAAACAATGTTTAACTATGCCTTGCCCCAAGGACAATTGCCTCTGCGAAAACAGATTGTTCAACTGCTAATTCAGCAAGGGTTGGATATTTCACCCGACGATCTGATCATTACCAACGGTTCCATGCAGGGGTTGTCGTTGGTAATGAATCATTGCGTGCAGCCAGGAGATTGGGTGATTGTAGAAAATCCTACTTATCACGGAGCACTGGCAATTCTGCAAAAATTGGGAGCCAGAGTGATTGGCATTCCCATGACTAATGAGGGCATCAACCTGGATCTATTGGCACAGTATCTCCACAGCCACCGTCCTCGATTGATTTACACCATCAGCACATTGCGTAACCCTACAGGTTTAACCACATCACAGGCTCATCGTCAGCAGTTTTTAGAATTGGCAACTCAATATAACTGCCGGGTATTGGAAGACAACGCCTATGAAGGTTTAAATTTTGCAGCAGTGCCACCGCCGCTTAAAGCTCTAGACCAGTCGGATCGAGTAATTTACGTAGGCACATTTTCCAAAACCCTGATGCCGGGGTTGCGGGTAGGCTACTTGGTCGTCACTGGGCAAGACTATTCGCGTTTGCTAGAGCGCAAGCTGCTTCAGGATTTGGGCACGTCTACGGCGGCTCAGTCTGTAGTCAGCGAGTTTTTGGCATCGGGATACTATCGGCGGCATATGACCCAGTTACGCAGCCGCAATCTTCTGGGTCGAAATGCCATGCTGAATTTGTTGGAGCAGCATTTCCCAGAGGAGGCAAGCTGGACAATGCCTGAAGGGGGGTTGTTTCTCTGGGTGAAATTGCCAGATGGATTACCTATGCAGTTGGTTTGCGGTGAAGCAGCTACGGAAAAAATTATGGTAACACCCGGTTCAACCTTTTTTCCAAATCAGCAGGGGTATCCCGCCATGCGCTTAAACTTTTCCTATGCCCTGGATACGATTGAGCGGGGAATTACGATTTTAGGAAAAATTATTAAACGGCACCTATAGCGGCTCTCGATTAGGCAAAGTTCAGGTAAGTAGTTCAACCTAAATAAAAACCAAATTCTAAAACCCTGCGCCGCCCGCACAGCGGGCGGCGCAGGGTTTTAGAATCTTATATTTAATTAAGCCCACCTACTTATAGCGGTAGCCATGATCAATAGGACGCCCCCCTGTCATTCCCGCGCAGGCGGGAATCCATCTGCTCGATAGGTGCGGGGGTGGATTCCCGCCTGCGCGGGAATGACGCTGGCATGTCCTAAGCTTTATGACTATGGCTATAGCACATTCAGAGCTAAGAGTAGCGCCCTGAAACGCTCTCAGCAAAACGACCATATTCCACCTTCGCTAAAAACACCAGTGCTCTACAGGCATCTGAAAGAATTAGCGAGATACCCCGACGGCCTCAACAATCGACTGGGTGAGCGATCGCCATTCTTCAAAATCTAGCTTCCCCGATTCGTACAGCTCTCGCAACACTCCAGAGAACTGTTGGCAAGCAAGATATAAATCTACCAGAGCCCGACCCGCGCTCAATGCTAAGAAATCTTGAGAGTACATAACATCGTCGTCTACTCGTTGCCGAGACGGAGAGTAGCAAACGCTCTGGAACCCGCCACCCTGATGCACAATCTCAATCATCCAACCCCGATAAAAATCCGTTAAACAATCGTTACGCATGGCTACCCAAAGATTACAAGTGAATAACAGAGGCGATTAATAGGAACGCCCGAAGAGCCCTATCCAGGATATTGAGAGGCGAACAGCAGATTCACGAGATAAGTACCACATAGATAATACTGAACTTTGGCCATTTGACCACAGGGTAAGTCAGGGTATTTACGTACACATTACGGATAATTAAATTTTTATCTATTACGTCTACACGTATATCCATTTTTTGAAACGATAGTTCACAGTTGCTTTGAGGGTTTATTCAGTAAGCTGAAGCATGAGGTAAGAATTACTTATATCTATGATTAGTTTTACTCAACTGAATCGATCATATTGGCAGGGAACCGCTATTGCATCTCTCATCATCTGGTTATGCAGTAGTTTGACCTTAGATTTTGTTTTGATGCCCGGCATGTATGCAGCAGGCATGATGAACGAGCCGGGATTTGCCACGGCTGGCTACTCGATGTTTTGGATGTTTAATCGGTTTGAGCTGCTCTGTGCGGCACTGGTTTTCACTGGTACGTTGGTACTGGTTCAACGTGGGATAGTTGAGAACAACCGGACGACGATCGCTCTTGCCGCGGCTCTAATGGCTATTGTGTTGGCCTATACCTATGCGCTGGTGCCTGAGATGAGCGCACTGGGTCTGCAATTAGATGCCTTCTCTAATGTGCCAGCGGTTCCAGAAGAGATGAACCTGATGCACGGACTCTACTGGCTGCTAGATGTCCTCAAGTTCGCTGCTGGCGGCGTTTTGCTGAGGCAGTTGCTCACTGCGACTAGGTAGCAGTAGGCGAAGCCCCATCCCTAAAAAGCCAATGGCAGCGATCGCCTTAATCCATCGAACAGGCAGTAGGTGAGACGACACTCCACCCAGCATGACCCCCAGAAAACTGGCTGTCACCAGTGCGGCGGCTGTTCCCAAAAAAACGGCTCTGACAGATTTGCTGCTGCCTCCCAGGGCGATCGCGGCCAGTTGGCTTTTGTCTCCCAGCTCTGACAAAAATACCGTTACAAACGCCAATCCCAATAGGTGCCAATTCATCCTGTTCTCGTTCTTAGTATGCTAGTTTGCTGGAAAGGGTAGTGGTAAGTAGTTCAACCTAAATAAAAACCAAATTCTAAAACCCTGCGCCGCCCGTTGTGCGGGCGGCACAGAGTTTTAGGATTTTATGTTTAATCAAGCCCATCTACTTACCAGTCTGAGATTACCCTTGAAAGAAATCCCATATCAGTAGGGCAGAGATGAAGATAAGCAATAGGCCTGCTGAGGTGTCTAGAGCTTTGGGCGAAATCCGCGTGGATAGCCATTTGCCCAACAGCACACCACACAAACTAGTGGCAATCAGCGCCAACCCAGCACCCAAGAATATTAGCCAGGGCGACTGCGATTCGGCGCTCATCAGTAGAATCGTAAGCTGAGTTTTGTCCCCTATCTCTGCCAAAAAGATCGTTAGGAATGTGGACAAAAAAATCTGAATCTCTGTTTTTATTCCCAAGGGCGCACTTTCAGTAGAGCCGTCTAGAGGGGAAGCATCCAAGTTGAGAGCATTTAAAGGAAAAACATCTGAGTCGTTTATGACAGTTAGCTTATCTGTGTTTAAAGCCAGGTGTGAGCCGTCTGCTCTAAGGAGTGAAGGTAATTCGCTGAGAGCCTCAGGAATTAGAGGTTTAGCGATAAAGGGTTCAGATCCAGCAGGTTTAGACACAGAAGATTCAGACACAGATTGAACGGTGGGTTTAGATGGCACAATCATCGAAGCGCGGCAACTGCTTCACAGCAGACGGATAAACTGTATTTTCATATTCCTTTCATTTTATCCTGCCATACATTGAACTGATGTATGGCTGGTAGTGGTATTGATGTAATGATTTTTTGAAGCGCGGGCTTTGCCCGCCCATCAAAAAATCCTGAGGATTGCGTACAAAATAAAACCTAATCTTTTTTTGGAAGTGGGGGGGGGGGGGCGCGGGGGGGGC
>JBBQFG010000041.1:0-27077 GCA_038321765.1 Elainellales cyanobacterium | reverse complement strand
TCCAAGCCAGCATCGGCATAGCCCTCTATCCAGACAATGGGACGACACCCGCTGAGCTTATGAGCCACGCGAAGATCGCCTTGCGGCACGCAGCGCGTCAAGATAGTAACGGCTATCAGTTCTACAATCTCGAAATCGACTCCCTCTTTGCCCAACAGGAGCAGCTCACCCAGCAGCTAAAATCGGCGCTCAGTCAAAACGAGTTTCATCTGCTCTATCAGCCTGAAGTGAATCTAATTACCGGACGCATTATCGGAGCGGAAGCGCTGCTGCGCTGGCATCATCCAGAGATGGGGATCATATATCCCTTACGGTTTCTCTCGATCGCCGAAGATACCGGTTGGATTATAGAAATTGGCGAGTGGATTTTGCAGACAGCCTGTGCGCAGGCCAATGCGTGGCAAACTCCAAATCGACCGCCGCTCAAGATGGCGGTTAATATGTCGAGCTGCCAATTCAAACAGCCTCATTTAGCAGAGACGATCGCCCGAATTACGCAGCAAACAGGGCTAGATCCCAATGTATTGGTGTTGGAAGTGAATGAGGCGACGGTGATGGAACACTACGATGCCAGCCTCACCACCCTAGAACAGTTTAGGCACCAAGGGATCCGCATTACTCTAGACAATTTTGGCACTGGCCATTCGTCTCTATCTCAGCTCCAGCAGCTGCCGCTAGAGAGCATCAAGATTGACCGCTCCCTGATTCAGCCGATTACCACCAATCGCAACGCGGTTTCGCTGATCAAAGCCATGATTGCGATCGGCCAAAGCCTGAACCTAAAAGTTGTAGCCGAAGGGGTAGAAACCGGAGAGCAGCTTGCCTTGCTGCGGCAACTCGGCTGCTATGCTGCTCAAGGGAATTTGTTCAGCCGCCCCGTCTCGGCAGCACAATTTACCGAAATGCTGTTGACGGCTCAGCGCTTACCTCTGGCTCCAACTCCAGCATGAGAGCTGAGGCTACCAAACGCGCGGGTTACAGCCGGGACGCTGAAGCAGTTCGGGGCGCAGCAAGTGCCACACTTGGGTAAACCAACGGCGCGCCTCTAGGGTAGAGCTGCCCCGATACCGACACAGCACGCCGCTGATCAATCGGGTCACACCCGTTTGGGATAGGGGCGTAGCGTTGAACAGGGGATCGGCAGATTTGGTTGGCTCTAGTTCTGAGGATGGTGCTGGTGGAATGGCCACCTGGCTTGCCGTCCAGAGCGATCGCGCTTGTTCTACCCAGGCGGCGGAGAGCGATCGCCCCACAATTGCAAAACTGCCGACGACCGGGCACCCTGCTAGCCCATGGGCACTGGTGAGCATGGCGGAGCCGCCCTCTACCCACTGCGGATCGACCCAAAGCAGGCGATCGCCCTGCCAAATTTCGGTGTGCGATCGCCAGATGCCGCTCAAGAATTTTTCGCCCCGCGCCGTGCGGCCTAAGCGGGTAATGTCCCACCCTAGCCAGAGCGCATTTTCGCCCAGATCAACCCGCATGGTTTGACGATAGTCTGCCTCGTCAAAGATGATCGTTTCTTGCGGCAACCACTCTAAGCAAGACCCAGCGTCTACGTGGATATGAGTGGTTTGCTGCACCGCTTTGCCATTGCTGCGGTAGATTTTCCCGGCAGTGGCGGTGGTTAACAGGGCGTGGGTGGCAGGCTGGAGGTGGACAGCAGTGGAGAGGCGATCGCCCCCCACCACGCCGCCCGCCGTATTCAGCATCACCACATGACAGACGCCTTCCCCTTCTGGGTAAAACGGGCGCTGCACCTTCAGGGGTGCCTGCATCTGGCTGCGGCTGAGGCAGGTACGCGCCTGCTGCTGGGTGAAGTCGAGCTGGAGGAGTCCCTGCCAACCGGGAGTGGCGATCGCGGCACTATCAAATGCAGTATCAAATAGAGAATGGATCAAAGCAGGTGCATCCTTGTCTAGTACATCGTTTGCATCAGCTTTTTACGATAATCCTTAGTCAGAGAATCATCGTCACCGAGTAGATCAAATACGGTAATCATGGCTTTTCGGGCACCGTCTTGGCGATATTTGCGATCGCGCCCAACGATTGCCAAAAATCCTTGCAGCGCAGCTTCATAGTCTTCGCCTAACGTCGCTTGAACCGCCTGGGTATACTGGTGATCTAGGCTATCTGGCTCAGCCGCCGATTCGGTCAGCGTTGCCAGTTCCCGCGTGAATTGAATTAGACCTCTAACGGCCTGCGCCATTTGAAAATACGGCTTTTCTGAGGGCTGAATCACGGCCAGTAATTTTTCGGCCGATTCTAAACTGTTTTGACTCACCAAAAAATGAGCCGCTTCTAGAATCAGTTGCCGATCTTCGGGATAGGTTTGGATCAGTTCGCTAAACAGGCGTTTGGCCCGAACTAAGTCTCCATCGGCTCTGGAGGCGCGAATGGCATCCAGTCCCTCTTCCAATGGCGATTTGAGGTGAAGCTGGGTGAGTAACTCGCGGACTTGTGGCTCTGGCAACATACCTACAAAACCATTGGCGATCGCCCCGTCCACCACGATTCGGACATCGGGCACCCCTTCTACCGCGTAGGTTTTGGCTAGCTCTGGGTTTTGGTCAATATCAATCTTTGCCAAGACAAAGTCATATTCCTGTGCCAGTTTTTCTAGCATAGGCTTGAGCATTTGGCAGGGGCCACACCAGTGGGCAAAAAAGTCTACAAGCACTGGCTTGTCGTAGGAGCGCTGTACCACCTCCGCTGCAAAGTTGTCGCTTGTAACGTCAACAGACATACTCATCAGTTAGGTTTCCTTGGTTTGAGGGTTTGAATGTTGCTGCTTCAGCGTCATACTCTAGGGGTTTCCGACCTCACTATCATCTACGAAATTATGACCGGACAACCTTATATTTTCTTGGCGGGTGCCAGTCGGGGCGTGGGGCGCGCGATCGCTCAGCGCTTGAGCAACCAAGCCATGCCCGTCAAAGCCCTGCTGCGGAATGAGACAACTCAGGCAGAGTTAGAGGCAATGGGGATCACTGTGGCGATCGGCAATGCCCTCAACCCTGAAGACGTTGTGCGCGCCATGTCCACCGACCCAGTGCACATCGTCATTAGCACCATTGGCGGAGCGCCCCAAGGGGAGCAGCGCGCCGATTTTTTGGGCAATAAACATCTGATTGATGCAGCGGTGGCAGCGGCTGTGTCGCGGTTTGTTTTGGTGTCTTCAATTGGCAGTGGGGCAAGTGCAGCAGCGCTGCCGCCTAATGTACTGCAAACCTTAGGTGCAGTATTGGTAGAAAAAGAACAGGCCGAGCAGTATCTCATCGCCAGCGGATTGCCGTATACCATCGTGAGGCCAGGAGGGTTGAAATCAGAGCCAGCGACTGGCAATGCTTTGCTCACGACCGATCCCACTATTGCGGGTAGCATTCACCGAGAGGATGTAGCTGATTTAGTTTGCCAATGTTTGCAGTCTGACCGGGCGTTGGGTCAGACGCTGTCAGCCGTGGATCGAAATATGCTCTATGGACAGACAGAGTTTAAAGAATTTCTACTGTGAATAAATCAGGGCTTGCGTACCCTAAGTAGAAACCAAGAAAACTGAATCATAATAAGCCCCAATTGATTAGCTCTCAAAGGTTTTGTGAACGAGCAGCGAAGTTGTTCGTTCGCAAAACCTTTGAGAAGGTAAATCTGTCCAGAGCCTTAGTGCTAGTGCTATCTTTTGTAAGGGCTAATGTAAGGGCTAATTAAATAGTTGATTTAAGAACGTTGATTGAACTAAAAAATCGGCAGATGTATGTCCTGATATCTCTCTAGTTTGAAGGAATGATCTGGTTGGAAAAGCCTTGGGTTGATGCAATATCACCCATCTGAGCTATTTACCAACGTTGCTACCAGCAACTATCCTACATAGTGTTTATTTTTAGATAAGTAGGTGAGCGTAATTAAACATAAAACCCTAAAAGTCTGCGCCGTCCGCGCAGCGGGCGGCGCAGACTTTTAGAATCTTGTTTTTATTTAGGTTGAACTACTTAGTGTTTATTTTTAGTGTTTTTTTATTGCATTATTTCAGGTTCTCTTCGGGTTCTAGAATACGCCATGCGATCGCTTCACCCTCTTTTTGCTGTCAGTATTGGGGTTTCCGTTGCCCTGAATGGTATTGGCTCTGCCAGAGCGCAGTCTGCCTCTCCTCTCGACGCTTTACAGGTTGCAGCAGATGAGGGTAATCCCTCCGGCATTGACGCTGCTGTTGAATCCCGTAAGTTTAAAACTGCTCAGACCTTAACCACTGCTCAGACTTCAGCTACTCCCGATCCGTTAGCGACTCTATCGGCTGCCCCGGAAGTCGATCGCTTCCAGCCGATAGCCGCCGCGACTCAAGTGGCGATCGCCAAACAAGGCGACCCCTCGACAGAACTCTCAGGGGCTGCACCCATAGTTGCTCAAACCGAGGCGCTGCCAAGCGTTACCCCAGCAGCTCCAATGCCGCCGCCCGATGTGACTCCCGAACCGGATACGGTACCAGCGTCAGCCGATTTCCCAGAATGGTTAGAGCCAGAACCCAATCCTCTTCTGTTTCCAACAATGCCAGAAGAGGTGCGAATTCAGCTAACCCAGCCGATTACGCTACAGCAGGCAGTTGAATTGGCGCGCCGCAATAACCGCCAGCTCTATTCTGCTGAGCTAGAACTAGAGCGAAACCGAGCTTTGTTGCGAGAAGCTGAAGCCGCTAACCTGCCTACGGTGACCACTCAAGGCAGTTTGAATGTGCAAGAAAACCCTAACGGGGGAATAGATGCAAATCCGTTTGATGGAGTTGATCGGGTTGAAGACAACATCACGACGACCTTGGGTGGGGCAATTCGGGTTGACTACGATATTTTCACCTCTGGACAGCGATCGTCAACCATTCGGGCGCAAGAAGAGCAAGTTCGCCTGCAACAGCTACAGGTAGAGGTGTTAGACGAGCAGTTACGGCTGGATGTCAGCAATAACTACTACGACATGCAGCAGTCTGATGCGGACGTGCTGATTGCTCAAGATACGGTAAGACAGGCAGAGCAAAGCTTAAACGATGCGGTTGCCCTAGAGCAGGCAGGTGTTGGTACTCGATTTGACGTGCTTCAGGCGCAAGTGCAGTTGGCTAACGCTCAACAAGATTTGGTACAGGCGCTGAGTCAGCAGCAGATTGATCGGCGGCAGTTGTCGCAGCAGTTAGGTTTAGCACAGTCAGCCAACGTGTCAGCGGCTGACCCAGTGGCGGTTGAGCCAGACTGGCCATTGACGCTAGAAGACAGTATTGTTTTGGCCTATAAAAATCGAGCTGAAACGGAACAGCAGTTAGTGCAGCGCGATATTGCTGAGCAGCAGCGCCAAGCCGCGTTGGCTACGTTGGGACCTCAGGTTTCGCTATTTGCCCAATACAATGTGTCTAACCCAAGCAATGATGGAGATCCAGACTTTAACGATATCTACCAGGTTGGGGCAGAGGTTAATCTGACGCTGTTTGATGGAGGGGCAGCCAGAGCACGGGCGCGCCAACAAGAAATTACGGGGGCGATCGCCGAAAATGATTTTGCTAATGCCCGTGACACGGTGCGGTTTGAAGTGGAGCAGGCGTATTTGTCGCTTCAAGCTAATCAAGCCAATATTGGTACGGCTGAAGTAGGGTTACAGCAGGCTACTGAAGCATTGCGATTAGCCCGTTTACGATTCCAAGCAGGGGTTGGTACCCAGACCGATGTGCTGCAATCTCAAGCCGATTTAACCGAGGCTCAAGGCAATCAAGTTCGGGCGATCCTAGGCTACAATCGCTCTCTGGTTACGCTCCAGCGTGCTATCAGCAATTTGCCCGATAATATTTTGGCCGACATTCCCAATGGGGTGGGCGATCGCATTCGTGGCAACCAGTAAACGGAGAACCTTTACAGAGTAGTCCTAAAATTGGTAAGGATTTTTTGATGGGCGGACGAAGCCCGCCCATCAAAAAATCCTTACATCAATACCACTACCCCTTTACAGTAGGTTCCGATCCTATGGAGTGCTGTCGAGTTCCAGGAACCCTGCGGCGTTAGGTTCCTGGAAACTTATAGCGGTAGCCACGATCAATAGGACGCCTCCCTGTCATTCCCGCGCAGGCGGGAATCCATCTGCTCGATAGGTGCGGGGTGGATTCCCGCCTGCGCGGGAATGACGCTGGCATGTCCTAAGCTTTATGACTATGGCTATAACTGATTTCCGGAGGATGGCGAAACTTTGTATGGTGCTCCATTTGTATATCACTCTGCGGCCAAATCTGCGGCGCATAGTAGCTCGATCGCCTGATCGGCATCCATTAAGCGCTTGAGTACAACCTGCCCGATCGTAATATTGGTGGCTTGGGCAGTTTGGGCAGTTGGTTTTACTTCTACCATTAACACTGCATCTTCCACCCGATAGAGCCAAAGTTGCTCACCTCGTTCCAAAATCGAAAGCTTCATGCGCGCAATATTTGGCTTGCGACGCCAGGAGACTTCATCCCACAGCCCGCCAAACTCCCACACTCGACCCACTATCCACCCGTCTGACAGAAAAAAATACTTCACAGGAGTTGCTTCAAATCAAATCTGACTCACAACGACGGATCGCTACAGGAGTGCGTCCCAACCAACTTCGAATCTTCTTTAAAGGAGTAGATTGGTCGCCCCTGCCAAGTAAAAATTCGGCTTGATTGATCTCACGATTCGGTAGCGGTGCTGATGCAATGCTGTTTGGAAGCAGGAGCACCGCTCGCGCTTTCAAACAGCATTATAGAACCCATTTGACATCTAATTAGAATTGAGATTTAGGGCGATTTTTGGGCAGTAGGGGCGAAGCATTTGCACTCGAATTGACGCTGGGTTGCCAGAATATTGATGCAAATGCTTCGCCCCTACAGAATATTCGCGATCACCGGAAAGATGTCAAATGAGTTCTATAAGGTTAGGAACTACTCGCGGTTCTTAGGTGTGTATTAATTCTAAGGCGTGACGGGTCTGATGCCAGTTCCAGGCATGGGTAAGAATTTGGTGCAAATCAGCATATTGAGGGTTCCACCCCAAAATGGTTCTTGCCTTCTCGCCACTACCCACCAGGCTAGGAGGGTCTCCAGGGCGGCGATCGCACTCCTGCACCTTAATCTCACGCTTTGTTACGTCCCGTGCTGCATCAATTACTTGCTTAACCGAAAATCCACTGCCATTGCCCAGGTTGAAGGTGGCACTTTTGCCACCTCGAAGCAGGTGCTCTAAGCCCAGCACATGCGCCGCTGCTAGATCGGTTACGTGGATATAATCTCGAATGCAGGTGCCATCTGGAGTGGGGTAGTCTGTGCCAAATATTTTAATACAGTCTCGCAGTCCCATCGCGGTCTGTAGCACCAACGGGATGAGGTGGGTTTCGGGATTATGGTCTTCCCCTAGCCGCCCCTCAGGGTCTGCCCCGGCGGCATTGAAGTAGCGGAAACAAACTGATTGTAAGCCATAGGCAGGATCAAAATCTGCCAGAATCCGCTCTACCATTAGTTTGGTAGCTCCGTAAGGGTTAATCGGGTGCTGAGGATGATTTTCTGGAATCGGCACTGTCTCTGGGATGCCGTAGGTAGCACAGGTTGAAGAGAACACAAATTTGTTGAGATTAGTAGCCTGCATTGCTTCGAGCAGGGTTAGGGTGCCAATAACATTGTTGCGGTAGTATTTTGCTGGGTCTGACACCGATTCACCCACATAGGCATAGGCCGCAAAGTGCATGACGGCGGCAATCTCTCGGCTAGCAAATAACTGGTCTAGCAAACTGCGATCGCTGGTATCCCCCACGATTAGCTCTACTTTGAGCACCTTCTCTACCAAATCTCGATGACCATAGACTAGATTGTCTAACACGATCACGTTGTATCCGGCCTGCTGAAGCCCCAACACAGCATGAGAGCCAATGTACCCTGCCCCTCCTGTAACCAAGATGGTTGGCTGTTTTTGCAACACTGCTGTATCTCCTGTGCGACGCTTTGTAGTGGTTATGTGAACTTATCCAAGTTATACACACCCTATACTGACCGCCCTGAATAAGTCTTCTTAAACTTATAAAACTTCCATGAAGCTTGCCCCCTACTTTGTAAAGTAAGTCAAAAATATTGGCCTCACCTGGTAGCGTGTTGCTAGAGGTGATGAGAACTTAAGAGAGGCGATAGCTGACGGCGTAGTCTACGAGCTGGAGTAGACGCTGCCGCAATGTTTCAAATCCTAGGCGATCGCTAGCTGAAATAAATAAAGCCTGGGGAAACTCGGATTGTGCTAACGCTAGAGTATCGCCGTCTACCCGGTCAATTTTATTAAACACTACCAAGGCAGGGCCCGGAGTCACTGGCATCTCAGACAAAATAGACATTACAGAGCGAATCTGACTTTGCCAAGCGGGATGAGATAAATCTACGACGTGGAGTAGCGCATCAGCTTCGGTGACTTCTTCTAGAGTGGCTCTAAACGCATCCATTAAGGAGGGCGGCAAATCGTGGATAAAGCCAACCGTATCTGTCAACACAATCTCTAGTGATTGATGAGTCACAGCATTGGTAATCATCAGCCGGCGGCTGGTTGGATCTAGCGTGGCAAACAGTTGGTCTGCTGTATAGACTTCTGCATTGGTAAGTGCATTGAGCAAGGTAGACTTGCCAGCATTGGTATATCCAACCACTGCCACTGAAGGCACCTCGTGATGCTGTCGTCGCTGCCGCAGACGCGATCGGTGCGCCTGTAACTGGTTTACGTCGTTTTGTAGTCGAGAAATTCGCCGTTGAATAGCCCGTCGCTCGGTTTCTAACTTTGTTTCGCCAGGGCCTCGCGTCCCAATGCCACCGCCCAATCGAGACATGCTGCGACCCCGTCCAGCTAGGCGGGGCATCATATACTCTAGTTGTGCTAGCTCTACCTGAAGTTTTCCGGCTCCCGTTTGAGCCCGCTGGGCAAAAATATCTAAAATAACTTCTGTGCGATCGACCACTCGTACACCAATCTGCATTTCTAGATTGCGAACTTGAGCGGGCGATAGGTCTCGGTCGAACACGACTAAACTTGCACCCACCGTTTGAGCCGCCAGAGCGATTTCTTGCACTTTTCCTTCCCCTACAACAGTTTGGGGATGGGGGTGGGTTCGCTTCTGTCGCACTACATGCATGACTTCACCACCTGCTGTTTCTACCAAACGCGCCAGCTCTACCAAGCCATCTTGAAATGCTTGGGCTGTTAGTTTTCCGGTTAATACACCAACTAACAGTGCCCGGTCGTGGTCTGTATCGACCTGCTGAGCTACAAATTCGCGTTGAAATTCGGCCTCTAGACTTTCTGTCAGTTCCAAAAAGTTTTGCTGGGCAATGATGTCTAAACTCATGGGCGGTGAAACAGTCCAACTGGCTTCAGGATGAGGTACAAGATGAGCCAAAAATGCTTCCTGCACATAGCCAGTTGCACCACCACCTCGGCGCTCAAACCCGCCCCCAGAAGCAATGAGTACTACAAGCGCGTCTAGTCGCTGTAGCGCCATGGCGGTTAAGGTGCCCTCGCTAGGGGGTTCTGATTTAAGCTGAGTGGCTATGCAGCGAATGCCACTCAAGCGCTCAGCTCCGTAACGAGGTAACTCTAGTGGGGGAATCTGAGTTTGCCGGACGTTACCTACACCAACTCGAATCACTTGACCTCGACGATTGATGTAAGCACATATGGGCTGGCCAATCTCTGTACTAACGGCAGCCAGACGCTGGGCGAATTCTGGTGTAGTGAGGCGATCGCCCGGTAAGCGTTGATGGTATAGCCGCTGCAACTGTTTGAGTTGGCTAGACTTTAGACCCTGTAAATGACCATAAATAGTTTCGATAGGCACTTCAGATCAGCAACCTGATCCCTAACTCAGCTCTCTTATTTTACTCTGCCTGTTTTACTTTGCTTGACTGGGGGGCGTGAATCAAATAGCTTCTTGTCCTAAGTAGGTGGGCTTAAATAAAAACCAAATTCTAAAACCCTGCGCCGCCCGCAGGGTTTTAGAATTTGGTTTTTATTTAGGTTGAACTTTTAGGACTACCCACAAAACTATAGACAATGACCCTGCTTTTACAAAAGCGATGACTACCATGCTGATTGCTACTGCTTGTCTAGCGCTCGATCGTAGCTGGTGTAGGCTTCTCGATAGCGGTTTAAACGGTGCAGTGCCACACCTCGAAACATCCAGGCTTCAGAGCTGGTGGGTTGAATCTCCAATGCCCGATCACAGCTTCGCAGCGCCTCAAGATACTGCTCTAAATGAAGCGCCATTACCCCACGAAAGACCCAGGCGGCGCAATGATCGGCCTGGAGTTCAATTGCTTTGTTAAAGCAGTCTAGGGCTTCTCGGTAGCGGCCTTTGTCTGCCAACATTTCTCCTTTGGTGTACCAGGCATTGCTGTCGCTTTGGAGTGCAGCAGAAGCACTGTTAACTGGATGTGAGTGAGGGGGTTGCGGCATACAGTTCAGGGGGTACGGTGCTAAAAGAGTAGGAGTGTACTCAGTACGCAAGCTCTGGGGCATAAGTCAGGGGGAGGATTGGGCGATCGCACTCAATTCATCAAACTCAAATCCATTAAATGGAACCTAGCGGTAGATTCAGATAGCTTAATCATCTAAAAAACATTTCGGAAATCATTAAGTAGTTCAACCTAAATAAAAACCAAATTCTAAAACCCTGCGCCGCCCGCACAGCGGGCGGCGCAGGGTTTTAGAATCTTATATTTAATTAAGCTCACCTACTTAACAGGTATATTTGACGACCTTAAATACCTAAAGATCACTACGATAAGGTCAACATTTTACAGAGTGTGATCTAAATACGGGTTGCTTTTAGCACTCTGCCAACATCTTTAGAACTGCTGCTTTAGCAGTAAAGGGTAGTCCTAAATTGGTAAGGATTTTTTGATGGGTGGGCGAAGCCCGCCCATCAAAAAATCCTTACATCAACACCACTACCCAGTAAAGAATCAGTTAACTAACAAGAATACGCGATTTTACCATTTTGATTTTAAATAAAAAAACCAAATGATTACTGCGTCAGGTACAGGTGATTGCTCTTCCACTTCACTGCTAACGCTGTAAGTAGGTAGGCGTAATTAAACATAAAACCCTATAAAGTCTGCACCGCCCGCGCAGCGGGCGGCGCAGACTTTTAGAATCTTGTTTTTATTTAGGTTGAACTACTTACTGACAACGTTGGTCAAATACGCTTTGGCGATTAACGCTTTAGGTCTACTGAGGTGAACAGTCAGATATCACGGCTGTGAAGTATTTTTCTAGCGAAAGGCTCGAATTATATAGTCGAGCCAAAAAATTATCCGGTCTGGCCAAAATTTGAATATTTTATTTACGTAGAGAGTTACAAAAGTAGAGTTGCAAATCAAGCAGTCATTCTCTAAATGTTAGATCAGCTTTTGTTCAGCTCAGCAAAAATCTTCATCTTAAAGTTTCCGATTTTTCTCGTAAATTTGGCTGATTTTTCTCGTGAATTTGGCTGATTTTTCTCGTGAATTTGGCTGATTTAATTGTTCTACTTATGCAGTTTTTAGCTTTACCAATTGTTCCTCTGCTTGACAGTATTGATTGTTTTGTTTGCGGGGATATGCCAACGTAAAAGCAAAAAATAGTGAAAACAAAGCGATCGCCACCTATTTTTTACGTCACTCTCTCCGTGCAATATTTTCTACCTGTTTAATGTGCCCTGCAAAAATCGCTGTCATTCTTACAGGGCAAGTATCTCAGCCATCCTATTTGTCGCCTCAATCTCCTTCCCATGGACAAGGGCAGTACGTACAACTCTGAAGTTCTGATTGTAAAAAATTAACGAAATTGGCATTTATTTAGACAAAAACTCAGCATTTATACTTTGTTTAAGGACAACTTGGAATCTTCACAAATTGAAAAAGCCTGGAAGGTAAGACCCATGAAGGTTGTCACCCCCTTTTACATAAGAGATTAAGACAGCTATATTTTATTTTAAGGAGCTATAAAAGCCATTGAAATAATGTTCAACTGATTCAATTGCTTTAAGCAGATGTATCCATGCAAGGCAGATAGCTTCTTGAAATGATCACTCTTGAGATGAACCTTTAACGCTGAAAGAGAACCTTAGATGTTATTAGCTCTGTATCACGCTTTAAGGTTTTTTAATTGAAAGGCGATCGCTAAAATTCCCCCTGTTGCTCCCTGTTTTCCTAGGCTAGAACCCCCCTAAAAGTAATTGCCATTGTTAGTCGAAATTGGGTTATACCCCCCTGTTTCGGCATCTTTTTCATGCGAGTGATGCTCCAAAAAAATTTGGCGAATCGTCTAAACCGCAATGACTTTTATGTTTGCGCTTGAGTACAGCAATTTTAGTGTATGACCCACATCTGAGTTGTATGAATGTTTCACCCGAAGCAGCATCCAATTCCTTCATGTCTGGGTTGGTAGATCCCCTGTATGAATCGTTTTCCAGTTCAGTGGAGAGCAGTTCACGTCCTCAGAAAGGTATGTATGCAGGGCATCTAATATCAAGCACTTTAATGCCGTAAAAAAGCGAAATTTCTAGATAGGTTTCCTGAGAGTTTGAGAGAGGGAAGAGGCGAATGTCACGAGATGCTTTGGTGGTTGGAATCAATACTTATCGATATTTGCACGCGTTGCAAAGTCCGGCTCAAGACGCGGAAGCGATCGCCCATGTGCTACAAACCTATGGAGAATTTCGGGTACAGCGTTTTCCAGAAGTTGTGCAATCTGGGCAGCCTCACATCGGTAAAACGACCCCCGTCACTCTACAGGCTTTAGAAGCTGCATTAGTCAATTTGTTCAAGCCTAAGGGACATAACATTCCCCACACAGCACTGTTCTACTTCTCTGGTCATGGCATTCAAAAAGATGCAGGGATTCAAGAGGGCTATTTGGCAGTAAGCGACGCGCAGCCCGCAGCCGGATTTTACGGGCTATCTTTGTTTTGGCTACGTCGACTGCTGCAAGAAAGCCCTGTGCGTCAGCGCATCGTGATTTTAGACTGCTGCCATAGTGGGGAGCTATTAAATTTTTTAGAGGCTGATCCCGGTGCTAAAGCAGGTACAGATCGCCTATTTATAGCGGCCTCGCGAGAGTATGAATCTGCCTATGAGTCGCTTGATAGTCCTTACAGTGTTCTCACTCAAGCTGTGCGAGAGGGGCTTGATCCGCGTTATGCCAGTAGTGGCAGAGTGACCAGTCACTACCTAACGGCCTGGGTCAGCAATCGTCTCAAGGGAGAGATTCAGCAGCCTTTGTTTGAAAACTCAGGCAACGAAATCATTTTGACGCGCTGTTCTGAAACAGACTCGCTACATCCCGTTGGAGTCTCTACATCATCGGATATTTGCCCGTTTCGAGGGTTAGAGTTTTTTGATGAAGCCCATGCTGATTGTTTTTTTGGACGTGAAGAACTAACCCAGCAACTCATTGATGCTGTAGCAACCAATTCGTTCGTAACGGTGCTGGGGGCATCGGGTAGTGGTAAGTCATCCCTCGTGAGAGCGGGTCTAGTGAGAGAACTAAGACTCGGGCAGGCACTACCGGGTAGCGATCGCTGGCAGATTAAGCTAATTACACCGACTGACCATCCGCTTCGCAGTCTGGCCAGCGCCTTTGTAGACCCAGAGCTGCCAGAGCTAGTCCGTGCTGAACAATTACGCCGCGCCGAAACCTTTTTACAAGATAGAGAGAGTGGTCTAGAACAGCTTGTTTGTACCAGTCTGCCCTTTGATACAGGCTTGCCTAGTACCGCAGGGACAGGTCGAGCCGCGCCAAGCTTAGTGCTAATCATTGATCAATTCGAAGAAGTATTTTCGCTGTGTGGTGGAGTACAGGGTGAACAAGAGCGTTGTCATTTCTTTGATTGCCTTACCCTGGCGCTCCAAAAAACAAGTGACCGATTTCGCATTGTAGTGGTGTTACGGGCAGATTTTCTGGGTCAGTGCTTACCCTATCTAAGCCTAGCCGCGCACATCAATCGCCAGATTGTGCGGGTGACACCGATGGGATATGAACAGATTAAGACCACCATTGTGAAACCTGCCAAAAAAGCTGGGTTGGTTTGTGAACCTAATTTGGTTTACACCATGCTGTTGGATGTGATCGGTGCACCGGGAGAGTTGCCGCTGTTGCAATACACCCTGACAGAACTGTGGCATCACCGGGAAAGTGACCCCACGGGTGGGCCGTCTCGGCTAACTCTAAATGCCTATACCCAGTTCGGTGGTGTACGGGGAACCCTACAAAAACAGGCCGCAAAAATCTTTGACCAATTAACCCCTGAAGAACAAACGGTCACCCGACGGATCTTTTTAGCCCTGACTCAGCTTGGTGAAGGCACTGAAGATACTCGTCGCCGCATTACTAAAGCGGAGCTAGTTAGCCCTACGTTTCCACAAGAACTAGTAGAGCAAACACTAGAGAAACTGGTGGCTGCTAAGTTGGTGATTACCAGTCGAGGCGGGGATGGTGTTAAACCATATAAAACAAATGCGCTGTCACTGAGTTCTAAGTTGGACACCCCAAATCTAGCCCCAAATCTAGGGATACCCCCTCGGGATGTGCCCAGTCGGGACGTTGCAGATGTGGTGGATGTGGTGCATGAGTCGCTGATTCGCAACTGGTCGCTATTGCGGAGTTGGCTCGACGAGAGCCGCGATATGTTACGGCGGCAGCGACGAATTGAACATGCTGCACAAGAATGGGCTGCGATTAACCAATCCCAAAAACGGTTGCCAAGCCAGGCCAAAAGACGGTCCAAAAGCCAGATTAGAGCGGCAGACTATTTGCTTAGAGGCGAGCGACTGTTAGATGCGGAGCGCTTTTTGCGGAGGTATCCGCAGGAGTTGTCGGCTCAGGGGTATGTGTTTGTGGCCGCCAGTACAACGCAGCGGCAGCGGTTGCGGCGCAAATCGCGGCTGTTACAGGTGACGGTGCCCTCGGCGGTGGCGATCGCCTTGTTGGCCTCGTTCAATCAATATCGCGATGTGATCAAAACACAGTCAGAAAAAAATTATCAGTCGCAGGTAGCCACATCCCGAGAGCGAGCGGCGATCGCACAGTCAATTTTGCAGGAACCCAGCCACGACTCAATGGCAGCGCTGTTAATTAGTCGGCTGGCGGCAGAGCATGGAGAGCGCACCTACGAAGCCCAATCGAGCCTGCGCGCAGCCTTGCGAGACTTGCGGTTACAAGTACAACTAGACGGACACCAGGCCAGCGTTAACCAAATTGCGTTTAGCCCCGATCGCCAGTTTATGGCAACATCCAGTGCCGATGGTACTATTCGGCTCTGGACGGGAAGCAGCCGAGCCATCTATGCTCAGCAGCGTGACCAGGCGCAGCGTGTGCTGTCGTGGCAGGCAGAATCTAATTCGTCTCTAGAGACAGCCGCGCCAGAGGTTTCCCAAGCATCGGTTCCCAATGTACCCTTGACCTCTCCGTCTAGGGTCTCTGCGTCTGTTTCTGCACCCCCATCCTCAACTTCTGCATCATCGAATATCATTGCCCTGATGTTTAGCCCAGATGGAAAGCGGATAGCAGCGATCGCCCACCACGCTATGCAGGTAAAAATTTGGTCGGTTGAGTCAGGGGAACTGGTGCAGCAGCTCGCACTACCGCAACCCGCAACCCAGATTTCCTTTAGTGCCGATGGCCGATGGATTGCTGCTAAAGGCGATCGTACCGTATCTCTATGGCAGGCAAAAACTGGCAAACTTCAGGCACGCCTCACCCAAGACTGGAACATTCACAGCTTCCACTTCAGCCCCAATAGCAAATCTCTGCTGTTGGTAGGGCATGGCGGCAATTTGCAGCTATGGCAACTCACGAAGCAGTTGGGGCAACTTGCGCCGTATAGCCAAAAATTGGGTGGGTCTGTGGCTTCTACTTCTACTTCTACTTTTAAGCCTAACTCTGCTTCGGCCTCTAACCCTGTTCTTACTCCTAACCCTGTTCTTACTCCTAAGTCTGCGTCTGTCCGGGTTGATAACTCTGAACGCGGCTCTGTTTCTGCCAACTCTAGCCATGCCGCTGCCCTGGCAATGGAGCAAGACCCGTTAGAACCGTCGATTAATTTGCAGCAAATCTATGATTTAAAGCAACCTGGCGATGTAACTCAGGCCGTCTTTAGTCCCAGCGGACGCTGGATTGCCATCGCCAGTAAGGATGGAATAGCCTCCCTTTGGGATGCAGTCACTGGAAAACTGCACCATCGATTTGGGCAACCGGTTTCCCCTAGTTCTTTAAGTGCCGTTCCCCCTATCCCCACTACGGCGACTGTGGCAATGGTTGTACATCCGCCAAGCTCAGAGCCAGGTGCGCTGCCTTCAGCATTACCCTCACCGCAGCCCATTACTCACTTGGCCTTTAGCCCTGATGAGACCGTATTGGCGATTGGGACGATCGCCTCCAGAGCACGCCTGTGGAATGTTCAAACCAAACAGCTCCAGGTAGAGTTAGTGCAAGATGAGGCGATCGCCCCAGATAATTCAAACGAGCAGCGGTTTATGCAAGATGGGGCGATCGCCCCAGATAATTCAAACGAGTGGAGGGCAATTACCTTTAGCCCCAATAGTCGTCAAATCATTATCTCTAGAGCAAATACCGTTGAAGTCTGGGATGCTCAAACTGGGCGGCGGCTAACGACGCTCCAGGTAGATACATCTGGTATTACTGCTGCCCAGTTCAGCCCCGATGGCACGTATATCGCCACTGGTAGCTCCAATGGCAACGTGTGGCTGTGGGCGGCAGAAGCGGGAGGCGAACTGCCGACTTTGAGCGTACCCAATGCTACGACCGCTTGGATTTCTTTCTTCGACTCTACATTTTCTAGTAGTGCAGCAGTAGAGCAGCGTCAGAACTGGCCCAGGGAAGATTCGGTGGTACCGTCCGGTTCCTCGGCTTTACTCTCCATTGCTCGCCCCAAACAATCGACAACCCCCTTTTCTAAGGTACAACTGGTGGAACGCGCAGCCTTGACAACTGACGGGCTAGTTATGGTTGCCTCCGATGGCACGGTCAAAAACTGGGAAATTTTGGCAGACAGGCGATCGCTTCCTGCTGTGACTTCTACGGCTACTCAGTCAGAGGCAGCTCGACCCAACCCGCTACATCCTGATATAGATTCCAATTCCACTCCAGTTCACCTCAATCGGTTTGACCCTCAACGCATTTGGCAACAAATACAGCAGTTGTTTCAGCCACCCAACCCAGAGCAAACGCCGATCGCTGAGCCTAGCGCCCCGTCTTCTCTTGTCCCCATCAATCCAGAGTTGTCTGATCCACAAGTACCTGATCCAGAATTATCTAATCCAGAACTATCTAATCCAGACCCATCCGCTAATTTAGAACCAACAACCGAAGCGCCCTCCTCTAGGCTCGGTCTAACGGGTAGCGATCCTCTGCCTGCGGTAATGTCGAAGCTAACGGCTGATACCCTACTCACCGGGTTTGCCCTTAGCCCCAATGGGCGGTTCACGGCGACAGCAACGAGTAAAGGCTGGGTCGAAATTCGCCAAAATCGGCCCGGTCAAGCGTCTATTCGGCTACGCCAATTCCGTAACGATGCGTTGAACTCTGAGGGCGATCGCGCCAGTGGAGAGGCTCCGGTTCTATTGCAGCAGCTTGCCTTTAGTCCAGATAATCGCTACCTGTTGGGCGTAGGCGCAGATCTAACCGTGCGCCTGTGGTACGTGCAGTCAGGTCAGGCCGTTGGCACTTTGACAGGGCACAAGGCAGCTATACAGCGCGCCCAATTTAGTCCCGATGGTCAGCGGGTGGTGACGGCTAGTCTGGATGGCACGGCGACGGTGTGGGATGTGGCAACACAGCGTAAGTTGGTTGTGTTACCCCATACAACGGGTGTAACAAGTGCGAATTTTAGCCCCGACGGCCAGTGGGTCGTCACGACTACCAAAGACGGTACCGTTAGACTTGTGGACGCAACGACGGGTACTCCGCACTTGTTACTGGGTGGGCACCGAGGTGCCGTAATGGATGCTCAGTTCAGCCCTGATGGGCGATCGCTGGTGACTGCGGGCACCGATGGTACGGCTCGTCTCTGGGATACCCAAACTGGCACAGAGCAAACCCTGCTTCGTCCTAATCCAATTGAGCCTGTTGCGTTTCAGCGCGCATTTTTTAGCCCCGACGGGCAATATGTTGCAACCCTCACCGCTGATGGGCAGGTGCATCTTTGGGCGGCTACTTGGGAAATGCTGCTGAAGCTAGCGCGCGATCGCAGCCTGCGTCAGCTAACACCCGACGAGTGTGATCGCTATCTCAGACTCGAATCTCATGCCTGTCCCCGGCTGACGTTACAGGGACAATCTCAGCTATCGCAGCAGTTTATTTCAGGGTTGTGAGTTGTGAGTTGTGAGTTGTGAGCTACTAACCTAAAAGCTCTAACTGCATACCGTTGTCGTTATCTATCTTGGCGATTTTAGTTTTTTTCTGGCGGGCGCGAGGGGTATGGGGTTTGATGTCTACATGGGCAACAAACCAGGTGCGAAGCGCTTGGGCTTGGTCTAAATCAAGGGATTCTAGGTCGAGTGGTGGCGGGAAGAGTTCCATGTGAGGGGCATGTGCCCAGGCAACATCGCTGGGATGGCGATCGCTGCCAAAGGGCAACACAGAATCGGGTAGTCGTGCCAAATAGGGCAACACATTGTCTTGGTGTAAGAAGCGCTGACGCTGCTGTTCGAGCTGTCGAACGCGGCGCTTTCGAGCATCGGTATAGTTCAAAATAGGCGGCATGTAATCTTTTTGGCGGGGCGGCAAGCCCAGGGCAGTAGCGGGCAGATGGGCCAGTTCGGGGAGCCACTGTTTAATGAATAGCCCGTCGGGATCACAGCGATCGACCGCGACCTGTTGGGGGTTGTAAATGCGTGTCCAGGTTTTATTAACGCAGTGGGTAACGCCCGCTTGCATGGCCCACTGGTAGTGGTCAATGGGACAATCGCCATCAATCAAGTGGCGCATAAAGTGGAGCGCCCCGTAGCGCCAATCCATTCCTAGCAGGTTGCTGAGGAAGCTGGAGTAGATAGCCCGGACACGGAAATTGAGCTGCTTCCAGCCGCCCGTTGCTGCCAAACAGCGAGCTGCCGCATCTACAATCGGGAAACCTGTTTCGCCCTGCTGCCACGCTTGGTACAGGTCTTCGTCAAAGCCCCAGCCGTCTTCGTCAAAGACTGTATAAAGCGATCGCACCTCCAACTGCGGCAGGTAGCGAAACCGTTGAGCAAAACCACTGCCCCAGCGCAACCGAGCAATAAACTGCTGCCGACTGCGCTGCACCCGACCGTCGTCGGAATGGTCAAGCTGTTGCTGAGTGGTTTGTACACATTCGCGGATCGAGATCGCCCCAAATTTAATGTAGGGACTTAAGCCCGAAGTAGCCTCAGCGCCGGGGTACGACAGTTGCCAATAGTAGCGATCGCTTTTTTCCTGTAGAAATGCTTGTAGAATCTGGCGGGCGGGTTCAATGCCGCCGGGGGGAATCGGTTTTGCATCGGCTACCAATCCCAAATCCTTCAGCGTGGGAATCGGCTCACTGGTTAGATCAGGCGGTACCTCAACGCGGTTAGGAACCGGGATCAGATCCTGTTTCATCTCCTCAAACCAGAGGTTACGGTAGTGGGGATAGGGGATTAGGTCGGCAGTTGTAGCTAACGGTTCAAACCAGCGAATTTTCATCTGCTGCTTTGCCAACACTCGGTTTAGCCGTGCATCCCGAACCCGCCCGTAGATCCGTTCAAAGTCGATGTGCGCGTAAATGCCCTCTGCCTGGGTATCGCGGACGAGCTGGGGTAAGATTTCCACGGGGTCGCCGTAGCGGATAATTAGCCGCCCGCCGCGATCGCGCAAGCCTTGGTCTAATGCGTGCAGACACTCCAGCATAAACGCCACACGCGCCACAGCGGTTTCGGGGTGGTGTAGCAGCGCCCGATCCAACACAAACACGGGAATCACGGCTCCCCGCAAGGCAGCCCGATAGAGCGGTGCATGGTCAACCGTCCGCAGATCTCGCCGGAACCAAACAATGGTGCGATTCATGATGCAAACGGTCTCTAGCTGTGGTGCAAAAATGGCAGAATCGCCGCTGCCACTTGGGGGGCAAATTCTTCGTGCAGACCTAGCGTTCCGGAAAGGGTTTGGGTTTTAACCCCAGCAATGTTCCCTAAAGCATCCATTTCTGCCTTTGATTTGGGGGGTGCGTTGGCAGCGGCGATCGCCAACATCGGCACCTCTACCGCTTGAGCCAGGGCTAAAAATTCGTCTCGGCTGTGTACGGGGTCTAGGCCGCCAGTGACAAACGCAGCCGGGGCAAACCGGGCACCGGGCTGCTGAGTGATATCACGTTTGTGGGTGATAAATTCGGGCGTTAATCGAGCCGCATCGCTGTAGACATGGCGACCATACATCAGTTTTAGGAAGCCGGGTGTGGTGTTGGCCCAGTACAGTGCTTGCCCTACAAGGGGCGATCGCACCAAATTTCGCACGGCTCCAGCTACCTTCGGCGGGGCACCCATCGTGGGCAAAGGGCCTCGCCAGGTGGGTGCTACCAACACAATTTTTGACCAGAGGTGCTGGGGAGCCAATTGCAGCACGTAGCCAGCGCTGTGACCCGCTGCCACTACAGCGATCGCCCGGTCAAACATAGCCGACACAAACGCCTGTAGAAACTGACGATAGAGTTCTGGTTCGTAGATTAGCGGCAACCGCGATGAGTCACCAAATCCCGGTAGATCGACCGTGGTTACCTGAAACTGTGACGCTAGACGCTCGGCCACACCTGCCATTTCTTCACGGGATGAAACCGTACTCAGCGCTGGCAGTAACAGGACGGAATCGCCCGTTCCAACTGTATCGTAGGCGATCGCGATCGGCTGTTGATGCCAGCTCCAGTTGTGGATTTGCATAGGGCGGTGCCAAGTTCCAGCGAGCAGTACAGGTTAACTTAGGAAGCGTCGTCGATCAGGGCGATCGCCCGTCGCTGCATCGTTTGAAACATATTACGAAATCCATTAGTGCGCGAGGGAGTCAGGCTTACGTCTAGCCCTGTAGCCTGAATGAAATCGGGTTTAAGCTGAATCACCTCGGCGGGTGTTAGCCCATTTAGCCCCTCTACTAAGGCCGCCAGTAATCCCTTTGTCAACTGAGAATCCGAGTCTCCTTCGTATAGCAGCTTTCCATCCTGTAGACTGGCCACGACAAACACCTGGGAGGCGCAACCGGGAACCTTGTATTCATCAAGTTTTTCGGCTTCTGGAAACGCTTTCATGCGTTTGGCAAACCACAGCAGCAGTTCATACTTTTGCTTGGAATCTGTTACCCGTTGAAATCGCTGGACAACGCGCTCCAGTGGAGACGGTAGCGGCGCAGGACTAATTGATGAGGTCATTGCTGGAATTTAAACCATACTCGCAACTAAACTTATCCTATCGCTATGTCACTAAGTCTGTAGATAGAGTACTAAGAGGATGTTTTAAAAGTCTGATTGTTAGTAGCAAAACGTTTTAGATCCCCCTAAATCCCCCTTAAAAAGGGGGACTTTGAGTCCAGTTCCCCCCTTTTTAAGGGGGCTAGGGGGATCAACAGGTGCCTAAAATCACAGCAGACCACTTTTCAAACATCCTCTAAGGTGCAACCTAAGTAATATGCAGAGTTTTAGAAGCTGGGCATTAAAGTATTGGGTAGTGGTATTGATGTAAGGATTTTTTGATGGGTGGGCTTCGCCCACCCATCAAAAAATCCTTACTAATTGAGGACTACCAAGTATATATAGAACCGAATTACTGGGGGTGTCTCCCCTCTCCCATTCCCCTTCTTTTCTAACTGTTTTTTCTAACTGTATGCAAGCTCCTGTGCTCTCTTCCACTGTGCTATTGACCGTACTCTTATCTGTAGGATTATTCTTCTTTATCCGAGCGTCTACTAAAGACCGAATTGAGGTGGCCAAACTGGTTAGCGACCAACCCGAAACGCTGTTGTTAGAGCAGTTGCAGCAATACTTTACGCAGCGAGCCTATCGCCTTGCAAGGGTAGATGCAGCTAGCAACACGGTGGTGTTTGAAGGCTTTGTTCGCTCTAGTCTATGGCTAGCTAGCTTTCTAACAGTGTTGGCGGCGATCGCATTTTTGTGCTTGGCGCTGGTGTTATCTCTACTATTTCCCAAGCAGGTCCTGTTATTTCCTTGGTTGGCACTGCTAGCTCCCGCCGCTGGATATTTTTATTGGGTCAAGTCGGCTCGATCAGAGCAGGTATCGCTGCAAGTAGAATCTCTATCGAGCGCCGATATCCCGACTCAACAGCTAGTGACTGTAACTGCTCACCGAGATGAATTGGCAGAACTACAGGGGACTCTCAAGCTAAAATCACTGCCAGAATGAGGCAAGCCTGAACTCGTAGGTTCCATAAAACCTGATATTTTGTGGTGAGAAGGCAGCCTAGCTTAAGCCTTGGGTTGATCTCCTGATTGGTTCATTTTCTTCTCCCCATCCTCAGTGCACATCCCTCCTCTCAATAGCCGCTTTGATCAATTGCGCCAGCGTCTGAATCAGACGCTGTATCAAGCATGGTTTCCGATTGAAGCCGAAGATTATCAGATGTGGCGACATACGTTTATGCGGCGGCGGCTGCGGCTAGTGTTAGCTATTGCAATTTTTGCGTATTTAACCTTCATCCTGCTGCGCTTTATTTTGGCGATCGCCAACCCTGCTGAGGTTAAGTCGGGCTGGTTTACGATGGCGGGGGTGGCCTTATTGGGGCTAATTCTCTGCGGAGCGCTGTACAACAGGCCAGTGGGCAAACAGTATCCAGGGCTGATTTTTCTAGGTTGTTCGTGGTCAATTACCTTAGTCGAGCAGGTGTGGTCAACGCTGCAGGGGGTGGCGTTTCCGGGGGTATTTGCTTGGACTCTGGTATTTTTGACGCAAGCTACCCTACTGCCAGTCCGCTGGCGGTTACATCTGGTGACACAGGCGGTCTTGCTGGGCTATTACTTTGGGGTCAATGCACTGCTGGGGTTGAAGCAGGCCAGTGGCTCAATTTGGGATGCAACACTATGGCTTTATTTCTTTTGGTTTTGCGGCATTTGCAATCTGTCGGTATTTTTATACGAACGGTTGCAGCGGGCAGAATTTCGCGCCCTCAAGGAGCTAGAACAAGAGCAGGCAAAATCAGAAAAGCTGCTGTTAAATATTTTGCCTGAAGCGGTGGCACGCCAATTGAAGCAAGATCAGCGGACGATCGCCGAGAATTTTGCCGAAGTGACGGTGCTATTTGCCGATATCGTAGGCTTCACAGAACTATCTGCCGGGGTGCCGCCAGCGGATATGGTGCGACTGCTCAATCAGATTTTTTCACAGTTTGATTACCTCGCCGAGCAGCACGGGCTAGAAAAGATTAAAACGATTGGGGATTCTTACATGGTGGTGGGTGGTCTGCCGCTAGAACGGGCTGACCATTTAGAGGCGATCGCCAATATGGCTTTGGATATGCAGGAGGCGATCGCTAAAGTTCAAACTCCCCATCAAACTCCGTTCAGAATGCGGATTGGGATCAATACTGGCCCCGTAATTGCAGGTGTGATTGGGGTTAAAAAGTTTATTTACGATCTGTGGGGCGATACGGTAAATACCGCCAGCCGGATGGAATCTCATGGGGTACCGGGCAGCATTCAAGTGACGCAAGCAGTTTACGATCGCCTTAACTATCGCTACCGATTCTTAGAGCGTGGTTCCATTTATGTCAAAGGTAAAGGTCAGATGATGACTTACTTTTTGCTAGATGGCAGCCAGGATGAATCGGTCAAGGGTTAAGGAGATTTCTAGGAATGAATCTACCCTTTATAGCGGTTCCTGGTTCAGTGAAGTACAAGTTGATTTTTAAAAGCCTTATTCAGCAAGGGTTTTGCCGGGGTCTACTGTACCTCACCCGGCAAAGAACCGCTATAATCTGGGCTTCGACTTCGCTCAGCCCACAAATTCCGAGCGTTGAGCGAAGTCGAAACGCGACAATTCAGGTATTTTCTTTAGTAGAAATCTCCTAAGACTACCATCGGGGTGCGAATTAGCAACGCCGTATTCCTCTTGTACGCTTAGAAAGAGGCTGAAATATTTTGTAAAACTTTTAGTTGCCATGACGACCGGGCATTCTTCTCAATCTGAACCAACTTGGTTAATAGTGGTGCGTCTGTTGCGCTGGGACAAGCCAGCAGGCAGGCTGATTTTAATGATTCCGGCGCTGTGGGCGGTGGTATTGGCAGCGCGAGGTACACCGCCGCTACCGCTGGTAGGAGTCATTGTGTTGGGCACGTTGGCTACGAGTGCAGCAGGTTGTGTCGTTAACGACCTGTGGGATCGCAATATTGATCCCAAAGTGCAGCGAACCCGAATGCGACCACTAGCATCCCGTGCCCTGTCAGTGCGGACGGGCTTGGCTGTGTTGTTAGTTTCGCTGGTCTGCGCGTGGGGGCTGTCACTTTACCTCAATCCGCTGAGCTTTTGGCTATCCGTGGCGGCGGTGCCAGTAATTTTGCTTTATCCTCTGGCAAAGCGAGTGTTTCCGGTGCCACAACTGGTGCTGTCGATCGCCTGGGGGTTTGCTGTGTTGATTAGCTGGAGTGCTGTTACGGGTACGCTTGAGCCTGCTACGTGGCTGCTGTGGGGGGCAACGGTGCTATGGACGCTAGCCTTTGACACGGTGTATGCCATGTCAGACCGGGAGGATGATCGGCAGATTGGAGTAAAATCGAGTGCGCTGTTTTTTGGGCGCTATGCCGCTCAGGCCGTGGGTGCTTTTTTTACGGGAGCAGCCGTTTTGCTGGCCAGAGAAGGCTGGCTTCTATCGCTGGGGTGGGGATTTTGGCTGGCGCTGGGACTGGCGGTTTTGGGCTGGATCTGGCACTATCGGCAGTTGACTCCTACTCATCCCAACCCAACCGTTTATGGCCAGATATTTCAGCAAAATGTATGGATCGGCTTTGTGCTGTTGGTGGGGATGGCGGCTGGATTCTGACAGTGAGGGATGTGACAGGAATGGGTACATCTCACGCCCAAAAACCTGCTCTTTAATTTGCTGGTAGTGGTACTGATGTAAGGATTTTCTGATGGGTGGGCGAAGCCCACCCATCAGAAAATCCTTACCAATTTAGGACTACCAATTTGCTTTGGACAACTCTGCCAATTCGGGTTGGTTTGGCGGTTCAAATGGAACCATAGCGCTGTCTAAATGTTTGATCAACGTGGCCTTGGGCAGAGGCCCCCGCAGGTGCTCCCACGGTAGCACCCGGTCGGTTTCCCAGGTTTCATGGACGTAGGTTTCTAAGGGGGGCACCTGACCGCGAAAGTCTTTGAAGGCGCGACGATAGCTACCCAGCGTGTCGCCATAGTGGCGCACCTGTTCTAATACGTGAGAGAGGCGGCGATCGCCTCGTGAGATCAACGCTTGAATTGCTGACCAGTTATAGCTTTCAGGGCGAAACTCAACGCCCAGCGCCCCTAGCCTTTTCTGCAAAAACTTTAGTCGCTTTTCTGCCTCTGGGTTAACCCCAAACCACTGGAACGGCGTGTGTGCCTTGGGTACAAACGTGCTGCATCCAAAGGTGAGCCGTAGACCAGGTGCCGCCTTTTTGACATCCCGTAGCATCGCCACCGTCGCGTCTAAATCGTCTGGCAGTTCGGTAGGAATGCCCGCCATACCGTACAGCTTGAGGGAACTCAGCCCCCCAGCCTTAGCGCTAACGGCAGCTCGAAGAATTTCATCATTGGTCAGCTTTTTGTTGACTACTCGGCGCAGGCGATCGCTACCGCTTTCGACCGCAATGGTGATGGAGCGGCTGTCATGCTTCACTAGCGATCGCGCCAGTTTTTCGGTCACTGTATTTGTTCGCACTGATGCCAGACTCAAGCGCACGTCGTCAAACTGAGGCTGATCCAGGTAGTCCAGCAGTGTTTCAAATTCTGGATGCTGTGTTACCGATGCGCCTAGCAACCCCAGTCGATTGGTCACGGCTAGTCCACGAGCGATCGCCGGGATCAGCGATTCTTCTAGACTGGCTGTTCGAAATGGGAGGGTCAGATAGCTAGCAAGGCAAAATCGACACATTTCAGGACAACTGCGTACCACTTCCACCATGTAAATGCTTTCCCAGGCCGCGTTCTCCGTGACGACGGTAGAGGCCGAGAGCACATTGCCGCGATAGGTTTGCTTTTCAACCTGAGCCGGAATCTGTTGATCTAGTGGGGCGATCGCAGTGATTAGCCCGTCTGCGGCTGTGTAGGTGACGGCGTAGAGGCTGGGAATATACACCCCCGGTACCTGGGCTAGATGCCGCAACTGAGTCAGGCGATCAGCGCCTTGCACTGTTTGATAGGCATCAATAAACTGATCAAGCAGCGTTTCGCCATCGCCCAACAGCACCACATCAAAAAAGTCAGCAAACGGCTCTGGATTGGCCGTCAATACGGGGCCACCACCGAACACCAGCGGATGGTTATCAGACCGATGCTCTGACCGTAGTGGAACGTTCAGCGATTCCAGCAGACTTAGAATATTGACGTAATCCAATTCCCAAGACACTGAAAAACCAAGTAGCTTTGGCTGCTCTGGCAGCGATTCATGTAGGTCTGTGAATAATCTACTTACCCGCAGATCAGACCGAGCACTCAGAGTTGCCCATACCACCTGATAACCCAGGCTAGTAATTCCGACGCTGTATTCATTTGGAAAAGCAAAGACAACTGGAACGGCTGATGCTGACGGTTGGGCAGGAGTAAAAAGCAAATGTTCAGCAGCAAAAACAGAGGTCACAAGAAGTCACAATAGATACAAGGAGCTAGTTTCTTCAGCCTAGCATGTGAGATTAAGTTGTAAGGGATAGAGCAGACTTAGCCTGCTCTATCCCTTACTAGCAATTCTCATTTTGAAACATTTGTACTGAAATCGGAGCCTTCAAAGGCTTTCATGCTCAAATTCTTGAACGATCGAATGCGGCTTTCAGCCAGATGAATTGCTCAAACTGAGACATTTCAATGAGAACCGTTCTCATAATGAGAATTG
>JBBQFG010000040.1:0-27099 GCA_038321765.1 Elainellales cyanobacterium | reverse complement strand
ATCCATCAAATCAAAGACTGCGTCCCTGGCTTTTCCCAGATTGTCATACAGGGCTTGGCGAAATTGCTGAAGTTGTTTGAAAATCATGAGGTCAATGTGATGAATACTTCATTGACCTTACGGCAGTCGGTGTCTCTCATTGACTGCCTCTCTCTTCAAAGTTAGTCCAAACTAAAGTATTTCAAGGGATTTCCCATAAATCTGCTAAATTTCAGCATCAGGGATTGTGGCGCGACTTAGCCGCGCCACATTCACGCCACAACTAATACACGCCACAACTAAGTAGATAGACTTAATTAAATATAAGATCCTAAAACCCTGCGCCGCCCGCTGTGCGGGCGGCGCAGGGTTTTAGGATTTGGTTTTTATGTAGGTTGAACTACTTAACACAAGCGATTGAAGGCTACCCTGCCAGCAAATCGCGCAGCGGCTTTGTTACCCAATTCAGGCCAACGCGCAGTTGATGATCAAACGTCGGCATCCGATAGAGGTAGGCTAAACGGCGAACGATGTAAGCAGCAGAGCCGTCAAGCTTAATGCCCATCCCGGCGAGGGTAGCTTCGGCATCACCCAGCGCTAGCATTTCACCCAGGTGTTGATAGCGGAATGGTAGCAGGGGGCGATCGCTCAAGGAAGCCCAGATGTTCCACCCGGCATAATCGGCTTGTTGAAAGGCCACTTGAGCGTTGGCTGGTACCAATTGCCCCTCGGCATCACGGCAATCCGCCAAGTCACCTAGAGCAAAAATGTCGGATCGATCGACTACTTGCAACGTCGGGCTAACGACCAGTTGTCCGCGTTCGTTATGTTTTAGCGGCAACGCTTTGACCACGTCGGGTACCTGGGTGCCCACTGTCCACATCACTACATCTACGGGCAGGGTATCGACGTTGCCCTTATATTCCAACGTGATAGTGTCAGCACCAATCGACTCAACTTTGGTTTCCAAATCCACCCAAACGCCTCGTTTTTCTAGCGCTTTGGTCGCGGTTTCTCGGTTGTGCTCTGGCGATGTTCTCAGAATCTGGTCGCTTTGTTCTACCAGACGGACCCGACCGCGATCGCCCAGCCGATCGGCCAATTTACACGCCAACTCGACTCCGCTGTAGCCTCCACCTACCACAGCTACTCGAATCCGATCGGCGGGCGAGGCTTCCAACATCCGCAGGCGCTCTTGTAGTCGATAGGCATCGTCTATGGTGCGGAAGGCGATCGCGTGCTCTGCGGTGCCGGGTACCATATGCAGGGGCGTTTCTCCACCCAGTGCTAGCACTAGGCGGTCGTAGGGCAGCACAGCGTCATTGGATAAATAGACTTGCTGACTCTCCGGGTCGATTCCCGTAACGGCTGCTTGCCGAAACTGAATACCTGTATTGGCTAGAAGCTCAGAGAAGGGCGGCGCGACTTCCCAGGTTTGTAGTTCTCCCGTCAGCAATTCATATAGCAGAGGCAAAAAGACAAAGCGATCGCGCTGATCGACCAGCACAATGTTCGGTTTTTGCGAGGGTTCCCAAGGTAGCTGACTGAGGCGAAGGGCGGTGTAAAGCCCACCAAAGCCACCCCCAAGAATGCAGATACGGGCAGGTTGTTGGGTCATGGCAGAGGAGTTCTAAATACAGTCGATTTTCTTCAGGATAACGCGGTCAGCCCGTTAGGGTTTGAACTAAAGTCCATTGAGCGCTGCTGATTCTGTAGCGATCGCCACAAACGTTAGGACAAATGTCGATTTGAAGCCGCAATGCACGCGGGTTCCAGCTTGTTAACCTGGTTTGACTCATCGGCGATCGCTACCCCGATTAATGACACCGAGCCTGTTCCTGCTGTGCCTTTTGCTGCAGCCAGGTCGGAACGCCCAGGGCTGCGGTTGTATAGAGCTGTTCAAATTCGCGCTGAAAATGGGTGGCAACGGTGGAGTTGTCGATGACCAGTAAATTTTCATCGTTACTGTGGTTAGCCGCCGCGCTCCAATTTTGCGAGCCTGTGATGACGCGCATGCCGTCGATAATGGCAAATTTGTGGTGCAACAGATCGCCCTCCGGTAAGGTGGGCGTGCCGACAGTGGCGATCGCCCGTTTCCATGGTTGGTTACCCACTTCCAGCCGACATTTTTGGTCTGGAATGGATAGCCCCAGCATGTCTAAGCCCTCGCTGTAGGTGCGAAAGGCAAAGCCCGACTCGATCAGTGCCCGCATCTGAACGCCTTTCTGGTAAAGGGTTTCAAGCCAATTACTAAGAGATTGATCCGAAAATACAAACAGCGCTAGATCAACCTGACGAGTTGCGACGTAAAGCGATCGCCCAATTAAACCATTGACGCTCTCTTCCCAGGCGCGTGCGGGTGAAGTGGGTGAAAACTGCACTGTAATACGAGATCCAGGAGCCAACAAAATTGAGCGAGCGGGACGGTAAGGTTTTTGCAACCCAAACTGGCTGTTGGTCAGCTTCCCTGGCCCATCACCCCACATGAGGTTGAACTCGTCTGTAAACAGGCTGGCTAACGCCGGACTCTCAATCCGCAACAGGTGATTGGCATTGCCTCTGGTCTCAGGCGCAGAAAAATCACCGTGAATATCTGATGTGGTGAAATTTGGTGACCCCAGCAGTAGATGCTGCTCGTCTACCACTATAAATTTATGGTGCATCAAGCCGCTGCCTTTAGAGCCATCGCCCGTGTCATCCAAAATCGGCACTTGGGCGGTCTGCAACATGACCAGTGCGTCGTTTTGAGCAATTTCGTCGGGGGCAAGCAGGCCGTCGTGATTGGTGTCGATTAGTTGAATGCCCTCCTGATATCGGTTGCGATCGCGTTCGTCCAACTGCTCTGAATCCTGTGGAGACACGCTGCTGAACGGGCGGTTGTAGGTGTTCTCCAAAATCACTCGCACGCGAACACCTGCTTGATGGCGCTGTTTTAGCGCGGCGGCAATACGCGGCAACCGCAATTCCTGCACGGCCACATCTACCGAAACCTGCGCTGCTTGAATTGCGTCTACAATCACCTGTTCCAAGTCATCGCCCAGCCGCTCCTGTTCCCGATATGGCTCTCGATACAGCGCTGCCTGCGAATGGTTGAAATAAACCTGAATGAGTGGATCTTGCGGCAACGGCTTTAAGGGAGCCTGCGCTGACCCTCGCCGCCACAGATTAATTCCTAAGAACAGCAGTAACCCAACCAAAACCCACAGTAAAATCCGCTGCCAAAGCGCGGCTGGTAAACGCATAGTCGGTGCACCCTAAACAACGACAGCGGCTAACGCCCGTCGATCTAGTAATGCCCGAAGCGACAATGCTGATAACGCAATACTTTTAGAACTTACGCATCTGTAGCAGCCCTAAATGATTTGGTAAATAGGTGGGCGTAATTACACATAAAACCCTAAAAGTCTGCGCCGCCCGCGCAGCGGGCGGCACAGACTTTTAGAATCTCGTTTTTATTTAGGTCGAACTACTTAGGGAACTGCGTTGAAATAAGATACCGGCTCAAGCAGAAGGCTTATCATGGATTCCCGCCTGCGCGGGAATGACACCGGGATGATTTTTGTTTGCTGATCCCTTAGTGGTATTGATGTCAGGATTTTTTGATGGGCGGGCTTCGCCCGCCCATCAAAAAATCCTGACCAATTTAGGACTACCAATGATTTGTGAGATGGGTTGTGATTGCTATGAATTGTTTTGTAGGCATGAAAGCCCACAAAACAATCAACCAGTTGCTTAGAAACGCCGTCCCAACAACCGCTGCCGCATTCCTTCCGCAATTTTTTGCCCCAAATATTCTGGAATTAGATTTTCGTTCGGCCCTAGTAGATATAGAATTAGCCGCGTGCGCCCCCGCCACACCAGCAAATTGGCGTTCACGACGAGCAGGTCTTCCTGCCAAATGGCATACATAACCTTGTAAAACAGTCCTGGTTGGTTGTCTGCCTCAATTAACAGGGCGGGCAGATGGAATACGGGGTCTACATAAAACTCCGTTTCCACCTGCTCTAAACCTGCATCCAGGTTGAACTCAACCGCCAGCATCTCTTCCACCTCAAACCGTCCACCCAGAGCTTCTCGAATCGCTCGGCAGACATTTTCCGCAGTTTTGTCAGTGAGCGCCTTACTCCCCCGCGACACGACCAGTTTGCTAAACACCAGCATCGGCGGATAGATCTGTCCGTAGAGACTGAGGCTGTGAATGGTCAACCCGTAGGCCGCCAGCACCCCAAAAATATCGCTCAATAAAAACGATTGATTTCGATATGCAAAATGCAGCGCACTTTTATTGCCTTCTGGCTTTAGTTCAATTACCGCTTGACGGCTTTTGTAGAGCTGATACGCTAGCCTTAAATTTTGGAGCTGAATTTCGCTGCTAACAAATTGCTCATAAAATTGCGGAAACGCCCGATTGAAGCGCTTCAGAAGTTCCAGCGTCGATGGTTTTAAACCCGGAGCCATAACTAGAGATCAAACTTGCTTGCCAAGTCAACGGTAAACGATATAGTTCAAAACAACTGAGCCGAGCCGCTTGTATCGTATTATCCATCTACGACGCTTCTCCTCAATGCTTCACCATCTAAAAAACTCTAGAAAACCCTAACTGTAGGCCAATCTCTCATAAATTGCACCCTGTCTCACGTTTATTTTGCCCATTTGAACGGCTTAACTAGCCTATCCGCATCAAAAGGATTTGTTCAAGATGAAACCGGGAAAACAAGGTACGGTCTATACTATGTAATACTGTCTGCCTCGCTTGCCCCTTTACCAATCTCACTGACTCGCATGGGTTTCTGGAAAAGCTTGTTTAGTGCTTCTGATACTGCCGCTGCACCCAAGCCAGCCCAAGTCGAGGGGTATGCAACGAATGCTGGAACCTCTCAAACCAATGCTACACGCATCTTTTTCAGCACCGATCGCGAGATAGACCTCTACGAATTGGAAGAGCTGTGTGACGCTGTAGGGTGGTCGCGTCGCCCATTGCGAAAAGTCAAGAAGGCGATTCAGCATAGTTTTTTAGTCGTTTCTATGTGGGAACAGCAGGGCGTGCGCCGCCGGCTCGTTGGATTCTCGCGAGCCACGTCTGACCATGCATTCAACGCAACGATTTGGGATGTAGTAGTGCATCCCGATTACCAGGGCAAAGGTTTGGGTAAAGCTTTAATGAAACAGGTCATCAAGAAGTTGCGTAGTGAAGATATCAGCAACATTACGCTGTTTGCTGATCCTCAGGTTGTAGATTTTTACCGAAACTTGGGCTTTATGTCCGATCCAGAGGGCATTAAGGGAATGTTCTGGTATCCCGATTAGATTTAGGTTCTTGGGGCGGAGAAATGCTGATTTAGTTTCGCAGGTTTGTAATTCTGGGTTGAAAGCAGGTTATACTGTTATACTGTTGGTTGGTTTGCCGGGATGTAGCGCAGTTTGGTAGCGCGCCTGCTTTGGGAGCAGGATGTCGCAGGTTCGAATCCTGTCATCCCGATTTTAGTAGGTTTAAGTAGTTCAACCTCAATAAAAACAAGATTCTATAAAGTCTGCGCCGCCCGCGCAGCGAGCGGCGCAGACTTTTAAGGTTTTATATTTAATTACGCCCATCTATTTAGTATGGGCTTATGCTTGAGATAGCCTTGCAACTGTGAGCGAATGGATAGAGCCAGTACATGCTTACAGAGAAAATGGGTAGTCCTAAATTGGTAATAATTTTTTGAAGCGCGGGCATTGCCCGCGCTTCAAAAAATTATTATAGCTGTCGCCACAAAGGTTAGGACACTGGGATCAAAGGGGGTGTGGGGGCTTTGCCCCCAGCCAGGGGTTCCACCCCTGCACCCCGTCCTAACCAATCCGTCTATGGCTATACATCAATACCAATACCCTCTGATTTCGGTATATGTTTTCGATAAGGGATGAAAGGTAAGGGATGAAGTGCGTCCTTTGTTGAAAAATAAACGACAAACTTGGAGCATTACTTGGAATTCGGGAGTATCCTTTGGAAATATTGGAAGATTAGGTTCAGGTTTTGTAAGTTTTTGTGGGTATTGATGTATGAGGAGAGTTGCTTGGGCGGTGGCTTTTTCTGGAGTGCTGGCATTGGGAGCAGGATGTGGCAATCAAGTGGGATCTAATGTCCCTGGGGCAGCTAGTTCAGCGATCGCCCCTAATGGAACTGCAAATTTGGCAAATGATCCCGATCTGCCCTCTGATGCTGCTCTTGCATCTTCCGACCCTACTGTAGGTTTAAGCTCTTTGCCCGAGGGTACGATACCTGACAGCTTAATTGCCAAAACTGATCCGCTTAGGCGCTTGCCTCAGGTGCAAGTGGGTCGCAGCAATCCCTTCGCATCTTTAGCCGTTAACCCTACAGTCGTGGCTATGCCGACGATGTCCTCATCGACCGGATCTGTGCCAGCCGCACCTCAGGTGTTGCCTAGCCCTATGGCTGCCATCCCAATTGCATCTAATTTGCCCTTATCTCCTCAATCCTCGCCTAACGCTTTCTTGCCAACTATTCCAGTGGCACCAACGGGTGCAGTTCCTCCTGCTTCGGTTCCGCCATCCATTAGCTTGGCTCGGCAAATTCGTGTCAGCGGTGCTATTCAGGTTGGCGATCGCCTGAGTATTATTGTTGAAGTTCCCAATGAACACACCAGCCGATCCGTAAGCGTAGGCGAGTACATTGGCAATGGCAGTGTGCTCGTGAAGCGAATTGAGATGAGAGGCAACCAAGAACCACGGGTGATCTTTGAGGAAAATGGGGTAGATGTGGTGAGAGAAGTCGGGGATGTCAGCCCGTTAATGAGTTCTCTCTAGAGACTAGTTGCATGATGCCATTTCCTGATCCAGCAGTTCCCCACCCTGCTAAGTCTTTGGCTCAGGCTACCCCTGAGGAACGCTTGCTGTGCTTTCACGACAGCTATACCTGCCCAGTTTGCCGTCATGGTCAAATTACGGAGCTGACGCTGATGGATGCATTTGCCTGTAATTTTTGTCGCCATATTTTTACGGCAAACTTAACTGCCCAGTCTGTTCAAATGGTGGACAGCTCTCAACCTATGGCTTGGCGCTGGAATGGCTGGACATGGAAGCCTGCCTATCAGCAGGACGGAAATTTAACGTCGGTGCTTTGGGCGGTAGGAGTTGTGTTGGTGGTTCTGCCTGCTGGTTTGGTCTGGCTAGCGGCGCACACGTTTCCGCCGTTGCCCGGAAGTAAGGGAGCTTGGTTTCCAACGGTCTGGCTAGGCTGTACGTTTCTGGCGCATTTACTGATGGTGAGCTGGCTGATAGTCGAGTATTATCAGTTTCCACTGTATGTGGCGGGAAAAATTCGACTAAGGCGGCTTTTAGGGCGATCGTAAAAGTACGGGTAGTGGATTGAGGTCAGGATTTTTAGATGGGCGGGCAAGCCCGCCCATCTAAAAATCCTGACCAATTTAGGACTACCAAAGTACGATGTGTAAATTAGAACCCAGATTTTAGGGTTTATATTTGATTGTGTTCACGATTTCTCAGTGCGCTCACTCAGGTGATGATATTGATGCTGTCTAGTTGCTTTGGTAACTTGTAGCCTATGCCACTCGAACAATGTCCAAACTGTAGCCGCCGCTTGGGGCCACCATTAAAATCGTCTGGGCGTCAGGTCTGTGCCAAATGCGGCTGGTCTGACAAACCTCGGCAAGCGTCTGCTAGTCAAACTCCTGCAACTAAACCCGCCGCCAACCTATCGCCGCAGGATATTCAGAAAATTCTTGAGCAGGCGTCTGCCCAGGCGTTAAACAATATGAAGCCTAAGGGAAAACAAGATCCAAACTTACCGCCTGAGTGATGAAATTCTCCTGTACAAGGTGGTTCCCAGCTTTTCTGGGAAACGTCCACACTCCAAATAAGGCGTTGATGCAGGCAGTTTAAGTGTTGCTGATTTTAGGGATGATTTTTTGGATGAGAGGGGCGCTGCGCGCCCCTCTCATCTATAGCGGTAGCCATGATCAATAGGACGCCTCCCTGTCATTCCCGCGCAGGCGGGAATCCATCTGCTCGATAGGTGCCAGCGTCATTCCCGCCTGCGCGGGAATGACGCTGGCATGTCCTAAGCTTTATAACTATGGCTATAAAAAATTATCTCCCGATTATGCAATGCCGCAGGCTAATCGGCGGGGATGTGTTTGGAAAATGCGTAAATCCGCTGTGTTTCCCAAGTTTTGCAGATACCGGAGGGTTGCATGGCACCAGACGAGCTGTCTAGCCGGAAAATCTGCCGATCGAGCTGCACTTGTAAGGTCATCATCGGGTCGTGACCAGGGGAGACCATAAATTCTATTTGTTGAATAGATGGCCAACTGGCCAGATGGTCAAAAACTTTGGCGATCGCTTCTACATGGGGATGGTCTGGGTGTTGATACCAGTCAGGTGCAAGAGTATGGGACTGATCAAACCCAAAATGGACAATAAGCGATGCTCGGTTGAACAGAGCGATCGCCACGGGGCGAGCTTCTTCTTGCACTAGTAGATCGTGATCTTTCGCCAAGTAGCGAAGCTTTTCGAGGCGATCGTATCGCTCCTTTAAACTTGGCTCATCTTGCCATTGAATTGCCACTGTTACTAGGTAAGTCTGTAGCAGCAAATGGCCTAGCTTTTCGGCTTTGGTAGCTAAGTAATCGGCGTTGTAGCTGGTGGCCTCAATAATTAACGGCACGCGATCGGTCATCTCTAGCCCGTAGCCCTTCAGCCCTGCAATTTTGCGGGGATTATTAGTAATCAGGCAAAACTTTTGCACCCCAATATCATTGAGAATTTGAGCACCGATGCCATAGTTGCGCTGGTCTGCCGGGAAGCCAAGCCGCTGATTTGCCTCCACGGTATCTAGCCCCATATCTTGTAGAGAGTAGGCTTTAAGCTTATTGATTAAGCCAATCCCTCGCCCTTCCTGCCGTAGGTAGACGACGGCACCCATCCCTGCATTATCGATCATCTTGAGAGCGGCCTGAAGCTGCATTCGACAGTCGCAGCGCAGGGAACCCAGAGCATCACCCGTCAGGCATTCGGAGTGAACCCGCACTAGGACAGAACGGTCTTTAAACGTAGCCGGATCGCCTTTGACGATCGCCACATGTTCTGAGCCATCTAGCAAATTGCGGTACGCGTAGATTTTGAATAGCCCAAATTGGGTGGGCAAATCTGCTACGGCTTCTCGGTGGATAAACCGCTCGTGTTGCAAGCGGTAGCTAATCAAATCGGCAATGCTGATCAACTTTAAACCGTGTTGCTTGGCATACTCGACTAGCTCCGGTAGCCGTGCCATTGAACCATCGGGATTTTGAATTTCGCAGATTACCCCCGCTGGATATAGCCCTGCCATGCGAGCTAAGTCCACTCCGGCTTCGGTGTGGCCTGCCCGTTTCAGCACGCCCCCATCTTTGGCACGCAGTGGAAAAATGTGCCCCGGACGGCGCAGGTCGCTGGGCTTGCTGGCGGGATTCAAAGCCAGTTGAATCGTTCGAGCGCGATCGTCGGCAGAGATGCCAGTCGAAACGCCCAGGTGAACAGCACCGTCAATACTGACGGTGAAGGCAGTCTGCTCGCTTTCATCGCTATAGGCACTCACCATCAGCGGCAAATCGAGCTGATCTAACCGCTCACCAGTCATGGCCAGACAGATCAGCCCCCGTGCTTCGACTGCCATGAAGTTAATCATATCGGGCGTGGCAAACTGGGCGGCACAGATTAAATCGCCCTCGTTTTCACGGTTTTCGTCGTCTACGACTACGATCATGCGACCCGCTTTCATATCTGCCAAAGCAGATTCAATCGAGTCAAATTGAAACGAGGGATTGGAATTAAAGGGGTTAATTTCGTTGAGTTGAAGCGGTTCCACAGAAAGTTCCTAACTAAGTAGGTGGATTTAATTAAATATGTAAGATCTTAAAACGCTGTACTGGTCACTGCATGGACGGCGCAGCGTTTTAGATCTGATTTGGTTGAACTACTGATCCTATGTGATCAGACTGAAGCTGTTAAGTTTTTTGAAGTTCTCCTCTAGCTCAATTGTAGCCCGTCCTGCTGTCTCATCTGGGGGTGGGGCGTTATGATGAGGACGTTCTAGCCACTTGAGGCTCATCGTCTCGGTTGTGAGAGTTGAGTTGTGAGAGTTGAGTTGCGAGAATTGAAATGTGGGTAGTCCTAAATTGGTAAGGATTTTTTGATGGGCGGGCTTCACCCACCCATCAAAAAATCCTTACATCAATACCATTACCGAAATGTGGTGGCTGGGATGTGGCAGATGGAACACAGTGGCTAGGCATCTTGTTGTATTGGTATCAACATAGGCCGTGGCTACTCTTGAGACATGCTGCAATTGTGCCAAACATCTTTTGCAAAATTCAGATAGCGCATCGGTTCAGCTTGGTCTATTGTTAGGCTACCGATTCTTAATTCTCAGTGACTAGATGATCCGGTGTTGATGCTCTGTTGGTCAACCGTTTTCTGGCGAAACCGAGAAACGGTTGACCCAATAGAGCCACTAGATTTTTACTAAACTATCCTCACAAACGATATTTGTTAAAGGCCAGCCATCATGGGTGATTCAGAGCGTATACCTGTCGGAATTATTGGCGCATCGGGTTATGGTGGCATCCAACTAGTGCGTTTGTTAGTTGATCATCCCCTACTCGAACTCGTGTATTTGGGGGGCGACAGCACTGCTGGAAAGCCATTTTCCGAAGTTTATCCCCACTTAGGACACCGGATCCATCTGGTTGTGGAACCGGTGGATGTTGAGGTGATTGGCGATCGCTGTCGTATCGTGTTTCTGTCGCTGCCCAATGGACTTGCCCTCAAAATGGCTCCTCGCCTGCTCGAAAAAGGCTGTAAGGTGCTGGATTTGTCGGCAGACTACCGTTTTAGCGAACTCGATACCTACAAAACTTGGTATGGTGGCGATCGCGACGACTATGCCACTGCTCAAACAGCCGTGTATGGCCTGCCCGAACTATACCGCGATCGCCTTGCTGAGGCTCAATTGGTTGGTTGTCCGGGCTGTTTTCCCACCGCTAGCCTACTGGGGCTGGCTCCGTTACTAAAACAGGGACTAATTGTTCCTGAAACCGCCGTTATTGATGCCAAGTCTGGTACCTCTGGCGGGGGTCGCCAACCGCCCAAGGTGAATATGCTTTTGGCGGAAGCAGACAACTCACTAGGAGCCTATAGCGTGGGCGGTCGCCATCGCCACACTCCCGAAATTGAGCAAATTTGCAGCGAGTTGGCTGGCCACGAAGTGATGGTGCAATTTACCCCACACTTGATCCCCATGGTTCGGGGCATTCTTGCCACCATTTACGCCACCATGCGCGATCCCGGCTTAGTACGCGACGATATGCTCACCATTTACCAGGCATTTTATCGCTCGTGTCCATGGGTACGGGTATTGCCCAGCGGTGTCTATCCCCAAACTAAATGGGCCTGCGGCACTAACCTGTGCTACATCGGGATTGAACTCGATCCCCGGACTGGCAGAGTGATTGTGATGTCAGCGATCGACAATCTATTAAAAGGGCAAGCAGGGCAAGCTGTGCAGTGCCTTAACCTGATGATGGGCTGGGAAGAAACCTTGGGCTTGCCGCAGTTGAGTTTTTATCCGTAATGTCAAGTGGGCTTGAAATTGTAGGTTAACCAATCGGCGCTAAGTAGGTGGGCGTAATTAAACATAAAACCCTAAAAGTCTGCGCCGCCCGCGCAGCGGGCGGCGCAGACTTTTAGAATCTCGTTTTTATTTAAGTTGAACTACTTACAGTCCTTTGCACTTGTATAAAACCAGTTTTTGATGGAGAGCCACGCACTGCGCGGTTCTCCATCAAAAATCCATGCAAAAATCCATGCCTCATGCACTTGAAAAGTGCTGTGTGTTCTGCCGTCAGGGCTTGGCAAAGTAAAGCCCTGACCCACCTATTACAGCGTCTTTTAACGCACCGGATCGACTCGAACCTCCACTTGATTGGGATTGCCATTAGTAATCACGGCGTAGCGTGAGGTGTTGGTAAACAACATCTGCCCCTCTGCTGTAATGCGAGCGCGAATCACGTAACTATGTCCCTCCTGGATCAACGCTGGGTCGTAAGGAATTTCGAACTCAAACGGTACCTGTCTGCCGTTGGTAGCAATAATTTGATTGCCCAAGACGATCGCTGCTGCATCTTGACGCGAGATATCTTGTAGTTCTATCTCAACGATGCTATTGGGTGGTAAAGCACTACGTTGTAAGTACAGCACAGTGCCCGTGACAGTATTTTGAGCGGCAATGTCGTCGGACTGAGGAGCAGGATCAGGCTGAGTTGAAGCCTCGGCTGAATTGACCAAAACGTCAACCCGGTTGGGGTTGTCGTTGGTAATTACGGGATAGCTAGACGTGTTGAGAAAACGAAGCTGCCCATCTACTGTGATTCGTGCCTGAATAGCGTAGGAGTGTTCGGCCTGGATCTGTGCTGGATCATAGGAGATTTCAAACTCGAATGGGACTTGTCTACCGTTGGGGGTTATGGTTTGTTCACCTAAAACTGTAGCGGCTACGTCTTGACGAGATACGTCTAGTAGTTGCACCTGCACGATCGCGTTGTCAGGTAGGGCAATGCGTTGTCGGTAGGTAACGGTTCCCGTAACGCTAGATTGAGTTGGGGGAAGGGGGGTCATGGCGATCGCCATCGATGGGTCAGAACGCTGGCTTGGTATTGTCAGGTTAGAGGTGCTTAACGGGTTACTCAGAATCGAAGTGGTGCTGAGGGCGATCGCCCCCCAAGAAATCAAGACGTGCATGGTAAAAAGTAACGTGTAGCGTAACGTTAGTTTAGTTGTGTGACGTAGCCGGATTAAGCAGCACCACGTCATCCACTGTGATCTAATTCACGGCGGGGTAGTGGTATTGATGTAAGGATTTTTTGATGGGCGGGTGAAGCCCGCCCATCAAAAAATCCTTACCAATTTAGGACTACCCACGGCGGCATAACACAATAATCTGACGTAACGGCACCAAATTACCCCCGGTTACAGTCTTTGAAACGCAATTCTTTACTGCTCACACCCAATTCCATCTTTGTCACCGTCAAACCGATGAGGATCAGGCTGTAGAACCCTGAATCGGCGTTCTGTAATGTCTGTGCAGTCTAGGTCGGGTGGTGCGGGCGGAATGCAGATGTCGGGGTAAGCTGGACTGCAATTTCCCTGCTGGGCGTTTACAGGCATTGAAATTGCTAGCCAAAACGCGAGGCCGGCGATCGCCAACCCATACAAGAGCTTAATCATAATCTTTGAAGAAAAAATAAATTCCGAACCGTAGACGGTGCCATAGGTTTAGGACTACCCTCAAGTTTTCTCTGTTTTAGTTAAAATTACTGGCTTGCAGTATTCGATTTTACAAAAACAACACTGGATCATTCGGATTGTGAAGTCTTATCGGGCGATCGCTCCCCCAACGCTGTTTTCGTTTGGGCACTGTTCTATAGGTGTCATTTGATGTTTTGATACGTATGCACTGCACACTTGTAAAAAAAACAAACAACATGGTTGAACCCTGACCGTCTTTCGAAGAACGAGGTATGGCTGCCCTCAAATGTCGTATCTTCTGGCGATCAAATGGCTGTGACCGAGCCTTCAACGCTTCATTTTTGGGTAGTCCTAAATTGGTAATGATTTTTTGAAGCACGGGCTTTGCCCGCGCTTCAAAAAATCATTACATCAATACCACTACCCATTTTTGGAAGCAAGGAATTTCTTGTTAAAAAATATGGCTGATAAATTTGGAAGAGTTAACCAGCAACCCTCTGTTGAATTTATCGCTAGAGTAATAACCCATCGGAAAAGTATCTAAGAGAATTGGTTTGACGTATAAAAAAATACATCAAATCAATTCTTGAATATGCTCTCAGTAATCCCTAAAATTCTCTAAAATGGGGTTCAAAAAAAATATTGCTTGAGATATTTCACAGTTTTTTGGAGGAAAAAAACTTACGGTGAGACTGAATGCGAAGTTTTTATGAAGAGGCCAGACAGGACGTAGATAGCACCTGCAATCTTGACTATTATGACTAAATATCAACCATTACTGGTTCAGTAGTGTCACATAGATTTCGAAAACGCGTATCCTCTGGTGTGCAAGCATGTATTGGATTAAGGGAGTTGTCGCTGAGACAATGCTTAAAGCTGATCGCTAAGTGCTAGTCAGCGCTAAGTGCTAACTCGTAGAGATCAGGTATACCGTTGCAATACTTTATATCGTTGCAATACTTTATATAGAGATGCTCTTCGGTTTCCGAAGTCTACTAATTAAATTTGATTGGAGCATAGAGTGAAAAATCCGGTAATTGCTATAGGATTGGATGCTGCCGACCCAGCGCTTTTGGAAGAATATATGGCGCAGGGGCATCTTAAAAATATTAGCCAGGTGCGTCAACAAGGTGCCTATGGTCGCCTCAACAATACTGTTAATTATTCTGATGTTTCTACCCCAGCGGCCTCTACAGAACGCTTGTGGGCGATGACATGGACTGGCTGTATGCCAGATCAAACTGGATTTTGGGGAACGTCAAAGTTCTATCCCAAAAATTATGAGGTTAGCCGAGATATCCTTCAGGTTGGGTGTGATTTTGAGCAATATCCGCCATTTTATGCCCTGGAAGATGACTATCGAGTATTTGTACTTGATCCTCCTACCTCTGGATTATCTAGCAAGGTTAACGGCCTACAGACTCTGGCATGGGGCGGGCACTATCCGTTTACCCCCAGTCACTCTAATCCGCCTGAATTGTTGCCTAACTTGATTAAAGAGTACGGTGAAAATACAGTTCTCTACAAAGATACTGGCATCTGGTGGGATAAAAAATACGAAAAGTGGCTACCGGGAGCCATCAAAGAGAGTACTGAAGTTCGCGCTAAGATTTGCCGCGACTACATGAAGAAAGATGATTGGGATCTGTTCGTGGTGGGCTTTGGCGAAGCTCATACAGCGGGTCACGATTTGTGGTACACCCATCACGACCACCCGGTATATGAAACGCAGGGTAAACCCGCTGGCCCGTTGATGCTAGAGGCGTTTGAAAATATTGATAGGGCAGTGGGCGAAATCTTGGCAGAAGTGCCTGACGATGCGTATGTAGTCATTTTCTCGCCCCACGGCATGGGAGCCAACTATACAGATTTGCTCAGCATGGCTGTTTTGCCGGAAATTATGTATCGATACAATTTTCCTGGCAAGGTGGCGATCGCCCCTGGAGATATGACCAAGCCGCCGTTAAAGATGATCGATCGCCCCTTCCGCAAGTCCTGGATGGGCGAAGTGTGGGCGCGCAACTATGAATCAAACCCCATCAAGCGCTTCCTGCGTCCGTTTCTACCCAGTCGCTTCTTGCGTTCTAAGCACAATGGGCTAGATTCGCCTTATACCCTGATGAGTCAAAAGGCTCCGCTGTTTTGGATGCCAGCGATGTGGTATCGCCCGCTTTGGCCTGAAATGCGCGCCTTTGCCCTGCCCTACTTCGCCGATGGGCACGTACGAATTAATGTTAAAGGCCGGGAAGGTAATGGCAACGTTGCTCCAGAAGACTACGATGCTGTGTGCAACGAATTGACGGACATACTCTTCCGTCTCAAAGATGCCCGGACGGGTAAATCGATTGTTAAGCAAATTTCTCGCCCTCGGCGATCGCCCTTCGACGATCACAACTTGTCGGATGCTGACCTTGTGGTGGTTTGGGAAGAAGTTATTACTGATGTGGTCGATAGCCCTGACTTTGGTCGCATTGGGCCTATCCCTCACTTCCGAGCGGGTGGGCATCGCTCCAACGGATTCATGATGGTAAAAGGCCCTGGCATCATCCCCAATTCACAATTCCGTTCAGGGCAGGGGTTGGATATCGCGCCGACAATTCGGGAACTGCTGAATGCACCAATTCCCCAAAATTATGACGGCACGTCGCTGCTTGACTCGTCTGTGCTTAAATCTCCAGTTGAGATTTAAGTAGTTGTTGGAGACGTATCAGGAATTGCTTTTTACGAGTACGGCGTGCTCGTAAAAAGCAGTCTTTATCTAGCCTTTGCGATTGGTTCTAAGTCAGATTAATTAGTTCAATCTAAATAAAAACAAGATTCTAAAAGTCTGCGCCGCCCGCGCAGCGGGCGGCGCAGACTTTTAAGGTTTTATATTTAATTACGCCCATCTACTTAGTAAAAGTTAGCGCTTATGAATTCTGCCGCATCTACTCCAGTCACACCACTGATATCGGTAATCATCCCGGCGTACAATACTGAGGCTTATATTGCTCAATCGATCCAATCGGCACTCGATCAAACCCTGAGAAATATTGAAGTTATCGTGGTGGACGACGGTTCAATTGATGGCACGGTGGCGATCGCCAAGCAGTTTCAAGATGAGCGACTGCGGGTTTTTGTGAATGAGCAAAATATGGGTGCTGCTGGTGCTCGCAACCGTGCCATTCAAGCTGCCCGAGGCGAATGGATTGCAGTTTTAGACTCAGACGATTGGTATGCTCCAGAAAGATTAGAGCGTCTGTTGCAAGTGGCCTATGTTGAGCGAGCAGACATGGTGGCAGATGACCTTTACTTTATCCAAGACGGAGAAGATACTCCCCGCAGCACTCTAATTCGAGAGAGTGGTCACGAGTTGCCTGCTCGTCAACGGATCGATCCAGTCTTCTTTGTTAAGACAGATGTATACGGCCAGCAGGGACTACATTTGGGTCTTAGTAAGCCACTGATAAGGCGCAGCTTCCTAACGCAGCACGGCATTGAATATGACCTTAGCCTTCGGATGGGGCAAGACTTTTGGCTGTACCTAAAAAGTTTGGCGATCGGGGCACGCTACGTCTTAATCTCTGAGCCTTACTATTACTATCGGTTCCGTGCTGGCTCGTTGGTTAAGCAAAGTAAAGTAACCCGACTCAACGGATACTGTCGCGCTGCTGAGAGCTTCTTACAGCAGCCAGAAATCAAAAATAACCCCAAACTAGCGCAAGCACTTTCGCATAATCTCAACGTATTTGAACGAAACCGAGCCTATTACCGCGTAGTCGAAGTGCTTAAGCAGAAAAAGCCGCTCCAAGCGATCGTTGAAATGGCTCGAAATCCGTATTTCTTTGTTCACTTCGGCTTACAGCTCAAATCAATCCTATTTCGCCGTTGGCAGTATTATCTCACCAAAAACAGGCTTGCCTATGAAACTCGCTTATCATCCACCTCTTCGCATAAAGATGCGAGATTGACTAAGACCTGATAGTTGTTGAAGGGTCGGTAAGACTGCCTTTCAAGCAATCTATTCAGCCGTTGATTTTACACTCAACTCTTGTCTGATTACCGTCTTCGTTCTGTCTTGAATCCATTGGCTTGAATCTATCAGCTCAGCCAGTTTGCGAACTTTTATCGGAGATGGATTTGCCAATGCTGGGACGTCGATTACTTGGAAATTCTCTTTCAATTCTAGTCACTCGACTGACTCAGAGTATCGCGACGTTTGTCTTGAGTGCGTCTATCGCTCGAATTTTAGGACCTTATGAACTAGGTCAATATCTTTTAGCCTTTGGCTATTATTTCATCTTCATGAGCCTTGCCTCTCAAGGGTTCAAGGTTTTATTTACGCGTGAACTATCGCGCAACCCTGATGAAACGCCAACGTATCTGGTCAGTGGTACGTTACTTCAACTCTTCTTTTGCTTCGTGGGCTATGCCATGCTGGCGGGGCTAATTTTTATCTTGCCCTATAAGCCTGACACCTCAATGGTTTGTTATGTCATGGGGTTGGCCATTTTCCCCTTTGCCATTTCCAACATTACGGAGTCCGTGTTCCAAGCCAAAGAGAAGATGTATTTGATTACCATCAGCACGGTACCCATTTACGTTTTGCGCCTGGTTGTGATGATTTGGGCTATGCAGTCGGGCTATGGGGTAGTAGACCTCGCCGCCATTACCGTTATGTCGGAGGTGTTGATTCTGCTAATCGAGTGGGGTTTGATTCTCCGCATGGTGACACCCAAGTGGAAAATCTCGTGGGAATTCATTCGGACAGCCCTCAAGTCAGTGCGGACGTTTATTGCGATTGAGGGAGTAGCTGTGATTAATACCCGCATGCAGCTCGTGATTCTTTCGCTGTTGGGGGGAGAGATCGTGGTTGGACTATACGGCTCAATTGTCCAGTTGATGCAGCCCTTTGATATTCTCTCTAGCAGCTTAACTGTCGGTGTGTTTCCCAGTATGACGAAGACGGTGGCGCTAGGTTTAAGGAAACAGCGTCAATTGTCTGAACGCATTATTGAAATGCTTTGCTTTGTGGCACTGCCTATTACTACGGGCGTGTTCTTTTTTGGGCGAGACTTATTAGATCTGGTGTATCAAAAGTCAGACTTTACTACTGCTGCGATACCACTTTGCATTGTGTCTGTTGGGCTGATTGCCTCATCTTTTAGTCGGCCTCTCAGCTATTTGTTAGTGGCAAATCATTTTGAAAAAATCAATATGCGTGAGGTACTAACTACTACGTTTACTGCTAGCGTGATGGGATTTTTTTTGGTGTCACGGTTTGGCCTCATGGGGGCGGCAATTTCGGTGTTGCTGATGCGGCTTAGCAGCGTGGCTCAATATGTGTATGCAGTCTGTGCCAATTTGTTTTCGGTGCGGTTCTGGCGCATCATTCGCCGTCCGTTATTGGTTAGCACTTTGATGGTGTTTGTGCTCTGGCTCTTGAAGAACAGTGGCAGCAACATTTGGGTGGTGTTAGCCGTTTCTATAAGCATCTATGCTCTGTTGCTAGGCTCACTGGTCGTCTTGAATTTAGGTGGGCCAAGGGTCGCCTACGCCAAGCTTTTACAACGATAGGGAGGAACGCTGATGAAGGTTGCATTACTACATTTCTGTTTTCCTGAATATACGGTTGGGCTGGCGAATGGCTTAGCAGATCATGTGGATGTGACGCTGATCCACCCTCAGAAGCTGTCCGATACCTGTCGGGATGTTTTAGATCCACGGGTGAAGGTGCGTAGTTTCTCGAAAGGTCGGATTCGTGACATCCGTAACATTGCTTCAATGCGAGCCATGATGCGACTGATTCGGGAGGCGCAACCAGATGTTTTGCACGTTCAAGAAACAAATGATTTTTGGTACGACTTGACGCTGCTGCTGAATCGAATGCCTCCGCTGGTAACGACGATTCACGATGTTTTTCGTCATCCTGGCGATCGCGGCAGTGTTCCGGGTGCAGAGTACACTCGTCGGATCGCGTTTTACAAATCTCAGCAGCTAATCGTTCACGCTGAGTCATTAAAAGATGCTCTGACGGGACAGTTTCGGGTGCCTGCTAAGCGTGTGGCTGTGTTGCCCCATGGCGAAATCGGCAGTTTATTTCAGCGCTGGGCCGATGGCGTAACGCTACCTCGTGAGCCACATACACTGCTATTTTTTGGGCGCATTTGGCCCTACAAGGGGCTGAAGTATTTGCTGGAGGCTATGCCGCTAGTAGCCGAGCGGTTTCCTGATGTGCGGCTGATTATTGCAGGTCGGGGTGAAAAGTTAGAGCAGTATTTTCCGCAGGGCTGTGACCCTCGCCGCTACGAGATGCTGAATGATTACATTCCTACGAAAGCGGTAGCCGGGTTGTTTGAGCGCAGCACGGCAGCGGTTCTACCGTATATTGAATCGTCTCAAAGCGGTGTAGCCGCTGTCGCGTTTGCGTTGGGCACGCCGGTGATTGCTTCTAACGTAGGCGGCTTGGGCGAGATGATTCGTCACGGACAAGATGGGTTGTTAGTCCCTCCACAAGATGTGCGATCGCTAGCAGATGCCATCATTCGGTTACTGGGCGATCGCCCTTTGCAGCACCAGATGCAAAGGGCTGCCCTAACCCGCTGTCAGCAAGACTTAAACTGGTCTAACATTGCGGCTGATACGGTTGAGATTTACAAGAAGGCGATCGCGATCGCTCACTAAACTTGGCTCCCCACATCCGCCTGTAATTCATTTCCCATAGTTCATTTCAGGATTGTATTTATGTCTCGTCGCCCCAGAGAAAAACGATTAGAACAGCGATTAAGGCCATTAGGGGCAACTCTTCCTAAACGGCTGATCCGCTGGCTGCTCATTGCTGCCTTAACTCTAACTCTGGTGTTTTTGGGGGCGACTGCTGCCTACAGTGCCTACAAAAATTATCGACGCAGGCCACCCGATCAAATTCACCTGGCATGGTTGCAGAACCCTGCAACAACGATGACGGTCGTCTGGCGCACCTATCGAGACGATACGCCCTCGCTGGTGGAGTATCGTCTAAAAGGCGCAACCGATTGGCAGCAGGCCGTTGGCACCCATTTGCCATCAGGCACCGATGGTGTCCTACACGATGTCACGATCGAAGATTTGACTCCCAATACTACCTATGAATATCGAGTCAAAGGAGATTACTGGAGCGTTTGGAGTGATGTCGCAACGCTGCGAACGGCACCGCTTCCCAATACTAAGAGTTTTGATGTCATTTACTTGGCAGATACAGGGCTAGTAGGTCGTAAAGATGGCCTTGCTACAGGAACCCAGCAAATCGTCGATGAGATTGCTAAACTCAATCCTCTCCTGGTGTTAGCAGGAGGAGATTATGCCTATTACGATAAAGACCGCCGATACAAACCGTTAGATCGGGCGATCGATACTTGGTTTAACCAAATGATGCCGATTGCTCATCAATCAGTAATGATGCCGACGTTTGGCAATCATGAGGCGCTGTTAGGGGAAAACTTTACGCTCTGGTCTCAGCGGTTTGCTACGCCAACGGGTTTCGACGATAATCGCAACTATTCCTTTGATGTAGGCAATGCACACTTCATCTCGATCTTTGCCATTTATGAGCAGCAAGGGCTATCTAAAGCAACCCTAAAGTGGATTGAAGATGATATTCAGGCGGCTAAAGCTAGCGGCAAAGACTGGGTTATTCCGTTTATGCATGTTTCTGCATTTGCAGAAGGTGCTAGCCATCCCTCCAACTTGGCTCTGCGTGCTCAACTTGGCCCCTTGTTTGAGCGGACTGGAGTTAAGTTAGTGCTGTCTTCCCATGACCAAGCCTACGAACGTACCTACCCGCTTGTGGATGTGCCCAAGTCTATGACACCGACCTCAACCTCTAAAACCTGCTATACCCAGAACGATGGCGTGACTTGGATCAAAACTAGCCCAGGTGGTAAAAAGAGCAATAAGAGCGAAGCCTTCTCAATTTTCAAGAACCCCACTCCGCCAGCTTGGACGGCCTACCGCAACAACACTATGCACGTATTCACCCAGCTTCATGTTGAGCCTGCTGGAGAAAATCAGGGTGAAGTTCAGGTGAAAACGTTCGGCGTTAGAGGGGATGGTAGCCCTCCAGTTGTAATCGATTCGTTTAAGTACGCTACGGGCACATGCAGTTCCTAATGACATTCTGAGGTGTAGTGATGTTCGATCCTGTTTACTAATCTTTGCACCAGCTTGTATTGAAAAAATCTTTTATTGAAAGAAACAGAAGAGGAGTTTACCGTTCATGTCAGATGTTAAAAGTACTCCCGGATTTTTAGAACAGGCGTTTACAGTCTTGGTACTCTGGTTTGCCACAACCGACTTGCTTAACTTACTGCAAGGAGCCGACGCGTCCCAAGGATTTCAAGACACCAGCAACCAGTCGCAGCAGTTGCTTTTTTTTGGCATCTACGGAGCCTGTGCAATCTTGATTTTGCGGCACTGGAAGCAAGTTCTGTACGAGCTGAGTAAGCGAGACAAAATTCTCTGGCTAGTAGTTCTAATGGTTATGGCCTCGGCACTATGGTCAACTTACCCAGATATTACGATACGACGTTCTGTAGCCCTGCTGGGTACTACTTTGATTGGGGTTTATGTGTCTACTCGCTACACGATGAAGCAGCAGCTTTATCTGTTGTGTTGGACTTGGGGACTGGCCGCTATTGCTAGCCTAATTTTTTCGATTGGATTACCAAAATATGGGGTTATGCCTCGTGGTGTTCATGCTGGGATCTGGCGGGGTGTTTTTATCCATAAAAATATCTTGGGTAGAGCGATGGTGTGGGGAGTCGTTGTCTTCACGCTTTTAGCTATGCGCGGGGGAATAGCGCGGTTAATTGCGCTACCAATGATTGCTCTATGTGTACTGTTGACTGTGATGGCTAAGTCATCTACGGCGTTAGGTATCTTACTGGTAATGCTCATCCTTATTCCTATCTATCGTGGCTTGCGTTTGCACAGTTCACTTTTGGTGATTGCATCAGCCCTGTTGTGCATCACAGTGGGAGGGTTCGGCATGTACACGGCGGGCAATACTGGAGTGCTGCTGGAGGCGATTAATAAAGATGTTACGCTGACAGGCCGCACGGATATGTGGCCCTTTGTTTGGGAAAAGGTGCAGGAGAAGTTTTGGCTTGGCTATGGTTATGAAGGCTTTTGGCGCGGATTGGATAGCCCTGGAGCTTATGTATGGCGAGCTGTTGGCTGGGAACCTCCGCACTCTCACAATGGCTTCTTGGAAATGATGCTGATTTTTGGAGCAGTTGGCACGTCGATTTATTTGATTGGCTTTTTGTGTTCCTTTATCCGTTCGATGGGGATAGTGCGTGCGACCCGCGCTCCAGAATTCTTAGTTCCGATTATGTTGCTCTCTTACACGCTATCTTCGAGCTTTACAGAGACAGGAGGTATTCTAGATTACAACAACGTGTATTGGGTGATGTATACCATGACAGTTCTTTCTAGGTTGAAAGATAGTGATGTGGCGATCGCCCCACGTTCATCACTAGAGCTACCCGTTTACAATCCCCATGCTTCGCCATCGTCAACCTAGTCAGCTAAGCCATACGGATATATAATTCTCGCGGCTACAAAATGCTGAATGATACACATCCCTAATAATGGGATTGCCGGATTGTTGAACCCTGTATGCCAGTGGTTATACTTACTTTACGTTGAGTCATCTCAGAGCGGCAACGCTACTGTGGCATTTGGTCTATGAAGTGGCGATCGCGATCGCCTATCTTCGGCTCTTTACTTGCCCTGAGAGAATCGGAAGAGGAGTATACCCTGCATGCCATCTGTCAAAAGCCCTCCTAGATTTTTAGAGCAGATATTTACTGTCTTGGCGCTCTGGTTTGCTACAACCGACTTGCTGAATTTACTGCAAGGAGATGGAGCATCGCTACGCTATCAGGACACCAGTAACCAATCCCAGCAGTTGCTCTTCTTTTGCATCTATGCCGTTTGTGTAATGCTGATTCTACGTCATTGGAAGCAAGTTTTGTACGAGCTGAGCAAGCGAGATAAGATTCTCTGGCTAGTGATGGCGTTGGTGATAGCCTCGGTACTCTGGTCCTCCGCTCCACACATTACAATGCGACGCTCGGTAGCGCTGCTGGGCACTACTTTGATTGGGGTTTATATATCAACTCGCTACACAATGAAGCAGCAGCTTTACTTACTCTGCTGGACATGGGGCTTAGCCGCCGTTGTTAGCTTGATTTTTGCGATTGGCTTACCAAAGTATGGCGTGATGCCTCGTGGCACCTATGCTGGTGTCTGGCGAGGTGTCTTCATCCATAAGAATATTTTGGGTAGAGCGATGGCATGGGGAGTTGCTGTCTTTACCCTTTTAGCCCTGCGAGGGGGAAGAAAATGGATGATTGCACTACCGATGATTGCTCTATGTATGCTGTTGGCCGTGATGGCTAACTCATCTACGGCGTTGGGCATCATGCTTTTAATGCTGGTTCTAATTCCCATCTACTGGGGTTTGCGATTGCACAGTTCGCTGTTGGTAATTGTGTCGGCATTCGTGTGCATCGTAGCCGGTTGGATTGGCATGTATGTGGTGGACAATACAGCAACGTTGCTGGAGGCGATGAATAAAGATGCCACGCTGACAGGCCGTTTGGATATGTGGCCCTTTGTCTGGGAAAAGGTGCAAGAGCGGTTTTGGTTGGGCTACGGCTATGAAGGGTTTTGGCGAGGCTGGGATAGCCCTGGAGCTTATGTATGGCGGGCTGTTGGATGGACTCCTCCCCACGCTCATAACGGCTTCTTGGAAATGATGCTGATTTTTGGAGTGGTGGGCACGTCGATCTACTGGTTTGGATTTTTGCGTTCCTTCATCCGTTCAATGCGGCTGGTGCGTATTACCCGTGGTTCAGAATTTTTAGTTCCTATTATGTTTTTGTCTTATACCCTATCTTCGAGCTTTACAGAGACAGGAGGCATTTTAGACTACAACAACGTGTATTGGGTGATGTACACCATGACAGTTCTCTCTAGGTTGAAAGATAGTGATGTGGCGATCGCTCCGAATTCATCCTTAGAGCTATCCGCTTACAGTTCCCCCGCTTCATCGTCGTCAACTTTAGTTGAGAGTGGGAGTAGGTAGCAAGACAACGTCGCGATCGCATTCAACCTGTAGCTTCAGTCTTCAATTTGTCGTCTTCAACCTGAACCTTTCAACCCTGACTTAACATGCTTGATGAAAAGATAAGTGTGCAACCGCAGCGATTTGACAGTCGTATGCAAAATGTAGCGACTCCGCTTCAAGTTCTGATGCTTTGTCCAGATGTGAAGGTTAAGGGGGGAATTTCGTCTGTCGTTAATTTAATTTTGCAAGAAGCTTCGCCCGAAGTCAACATCCAAAGTCTTTTTACCCATGTAGAAGGCTCTCCGCTGCTGAGGTTGAGAGTGTTTAGTCAAGCTGTGGTTGGGCTGCTCTGGAAACTGCTAAGCGAAGACATTGATGTAGTTTATATCCACATGTCTCAACGGGGCAGTACCATCCGTAAGTCAATTCTGGTGCTGATTGCGGCGCTGTTTCAAAAACCAATTGTGATGCATACCCATGGGAGTGAATTCCGCCAGTTTTACGGCAGCTTGCCTCTGGTGGCGCAGCGGTGCTTGAGTTGGGTCTTGCGACGCTGTACTCGGTTCATTGTGCTGTCAGATAGCTGGAAAACTTTCTACACCGAAACGGTTGGCCTTAGCCCCAAATCGGTTGTGGTGTTGTCTAATCCAGTAAAACTGCCTCAAGACGTTCCTCTTCGGTCTACTACGGGTAAGGTCACGTTCCTTTTCTTAGGACGCATTGGCAAGCGTAAAGGAGCATTTGATCTGATTCAAGCCTATGCTGCGATACCAACGGCGCTCAGAAACCAGGCTCATTTGATCGTAGCGGGCGACGGAGAAGTAGAAGAAGCCCGCCAACTGGTGAACAGCCTAGGTTTGCAGGACGCTGTTTCTCTACCGGGCTGGGTGGGGGTAGAACAACGAGATCAGTTGCTTGCCAGTGCAGATGTGTTTGTCTTGCCTTCCTACAACGAAGGCTTGCCAATGTCTGTGTTAGAGGCAATGGGTTGGGGCTTGCCTGTTATCACCACACCTGTGGGGGGTATTCCTGAATTGATTACACCCAAACAAAACGGCTTGTTAGTCCCCCCCGGCGATGTAGAACAGTTATCGGCTGCGATGCAGTTTTTAGTTCAAGATGGCGCTGAGCGGCAGGTTTTAGGATGTCGAGCTAGAGAACATGTGGTACCGCTAGATATTCGTGCATATTGTGTATCGCTGGTTGATGTGTATTACGCAGCGTTAAAATCTATGCTATAGAAGATCTACGCGGAGGCAGTCAAATTGAGCAATTGAAATGATTAAAGAGAAACAACTAGTTGAATAGCAAATTTTATTTAGTGTGAATGACTGATTGACTGTAGGAGCGCATTAAAAATATATCTTGGGCAGAGCATCTACTATGAAAAACAAATGATTAGGAGTAAACGATAGAGCTATCTCAGTTGCTCTACGGAGAAGAGAGTATGAATCACCGCTATTGTCTGCGATAACCTAATTTCACAACTGCTTTAGGCCTGCTGTGCAGAGAAAATATTCAGAATGTAAAACTCGTAGGACATCAACCATGACAGATAGTAAGTCAGATAATCGCCCCACTAGAGCCTTACTTCGGAGGCGAGAACTGCTCTGGTTAGGAATAGGTGCCCTATCGGGAGCCTCTGCCGTAGTGCTGGGGCGATCGCCTCAACCGTCAGGCCAAGCCACAGCACAGTCGCCGGAAGCTCGAAGTTTTGAGGTGAGTGGCGATCGCTCTTTGGGGGCGCGCGCTGCCGCCAAAGGAATTTTGTACGGAGCTGCCATCGACCGCTCTATTTTGGCTGACGATACGGCATTTACGGCGCGGTTTGTGCAAGAGTGCCGCATGTTAGTGCCCGAAAATTCTATGAAGTGGCGGTCTCTGCGTCCTAGTTTAGACACGTTTGATTTTAATGCAGCAGATCAAGTCGTAGATTTTGCCACCCAGCACAATCTTGAGGTGCGGGGGCATACCCTGGTATGGCATCAATCGCTTCCGGGTTGGTTTGCTGAAGAGGTGACTCGGCAAAATGCCGAACAGGTTTTGGTGAACCATGTTCAAACGGTGGCGCGGCGCTATGCTGGGCGGATTCATTCATGGGATGTGGTGAATGAAGCGATTCAACCGAAAGAGAAACAAACAGATGACTTTCGCAATAGTCCGTGGTTTAAGCTATTGGGAATCGATTATGTAGAGCTGGCGTTTCGAGTGGCTGCTGAGGCAGATCCCAACGCGATGTTGCTCTACAACGATTACAGCTTAGACTACGATACCGACGAAGATGAAACCAAGCGAAATGCTGTCCTGCGGCTGCTAGAACGGCTTAAATCTAGAGGGGTTCCCATTCATGCCCTTGGGCTTCAGGCTCATTTAGATGGACAAGATTCTCATCAGCTTAATCCTGTACAAATGCAGCGATTTCTCCGGGAAGTGGCCGACTTGGGTCTGAAGGTTTTTGTAACAGAGTTAGATGTAAAAGATCAGACGTTACCGGCCAATGTAGACCAGCGCGATCGCATTGTGGCGGCTGCTTACGAAGATTACCTCTCGGCCATATTAGCAGAGCCTGCCGTGATTGCTGTACTGACTTGGGGGCTGAGCGATCGCTACTCTTGGCTATCAGAATTTAAGCCGCGCGAAGACGGTATGCCGGTTCGTCCGCTGCCGCTAGATGACGAACTACAACCTAAACTTGCCTGGAATGCGATCGCCCGTGCCTTTGACCAAGC